>JBKPNW010000220.1:0-5917 GCA_046732815.1 Actinomycetota bacterium
TACTCGATGCGGCAGGTAGTGCACCTTGCGTAGGATCCGCAGCGGTGCAGGATATCCACCCCGGCATCCTCCTCGATCGCCAGGACCAATCGCTTGTCCTTGGGAACATCGAAGGTTCCTACGCCCTCGACCTCTAGCTCAGGCACTTGCGCTCCCTCCTCTAGCCACCACTTGCATCTAAGCACGCCGGCAGACCAGGCGCGAGCGCCCGGCGGCGGACTTTCGGGGTTATACGTCTCCAAAACCGCTAGTGGATCGGCTAAACTGGCGATTCACGAAAGGAGGTCACGCTTGGATCACCGCCCGCCTTCCATAAAGGTAGACAAGCCCTGGGGCCGGTTCGAGCAGTACACGCACAACCTGCCGTGTACGGTCAAGATCATCACGGTCGCCCCTGGCGGCAAGCTCTCGAGCCAGTACCACGACCGCCGCGACGAGCTCTGGGTCGTCCTGGATGAGGGAGCCCGAATACAGCTCGGCGAAGATGTCCTCGAGCCCGAGACCGGGGAGAAGGTATTCATCCCGCGGGGGACGGTACACAGACTCTCAGCCTCCGGCGGGAAGGAGGTGCGGATCCTGGAGATCTCCTTCGGGGAGTTCGACGAGGAGGATATCGTCAGGCTCGATGACGTCTACGGCCGCGTCGCGCCGTGACGGTTCGGGCGTAGATCCCTGGTGACCTTCAGGGACGAAGAAGAATCCCGGCCCGATGAGCAGGTACCGGGGCGCTTCTCCGGCGGGGGTAGGGTCTCCGTACAGACCGGCGACATCATCGCCAGGCTCCCCCCCGAAGATAAGAGGGACCTGATCCTCCAGACGCGCGTCGGCAGCGTCTTGCGCGAGCCAGCGTCGAACGAGCAGGGTTCCGAAAAACACAAGCAGCAAGGATCGTAGTGGTCCGCAGGACCCCCCGCGGAGACGTGGGATTCGTTCGTGAATCGTCTGAAGACTTCTGGAGTGCCCTACGGGGAGTCTGGTTCGATCCGGTGCGCTTCTTCAGGGGGCTCGACCCGCGGGGAGGAGTGATCCGGCCCGCCATCTTCGCCTCGGTAGTCCTATATCTGGACCTGCTTTTCGAGGCGGTGCTCCAGATGCTCTGGCTTCGCGAGTTCAACTTCGGCCTGATCTACGCCCCCTTCCTCGGACTCGTGGTGGCGGCCGTGCTCGCGCCCCTGCTCATCGCGGGACTTGCGATCCTCGTCCTGGTCATCCTAGGCGGGGGCACGCTCTCGCGCGGTGACTTCGTCCCCCTCTTCCGCGCTCTAGGCTACGCGAGCGGGATAGGTTTCGCGCTCTGGATCCCCTTCGCCCCCCTACTCGCTGTCCCCTACGGCGCCTTCGTGGCCACCGTCGCCGTAAAGGAGACCATGAGCGTCACCTGGGCCAAGGCCGCCGCCGCAACCCTCATCCCGCTCGTGGCCGTCATCCTGACGGTGCTTGCCCTGCTAGGCTCCGACGAAGCCGTCGGCTTTCTCATAAACCCGCCAGGAAGCTGAATTAGCGATTCAGCAAGGGCTTGCCAATGCTGACAAGCGAAGCCCGGAGGCTGGAGCGTGCTGAAATGCTGACAAGCGACGGCGTCAGCCGGAGCGTGCTGACAAGCCGCCCCTAGGCGGCGTGCTGACAGGCTTCCAATGCTAGCGCCGCTAGCAGTGCAGACCCTCGCGGCAGTATCGCCTCGTCGAAAGCGAACTGGGGCGTGTGCAACCCCGAGGCGACTTCCCCGACGCCGAGCCAGATAAAGGCTCCAGGTACTTCCTCCAGATAGTACGCGAAGTCCTCGCTGGTCATCGACGGGTTGGACAGCTCCAGGACGGACCGCCTACCGAAGAGGCCCTCCGCCACGCCAAGGGCGCGCTCGGCTGCATCCTGGTCGTTGACGGTTACGGGGTAGGAGAAAGTGTAGTCCAGATTCGCGTCGCCGCGCATCCCCTTCGCGACGCCGCGGGCGACGGCTTCCACGCGGCCCGGCATCCTCTCGCGGAGGCCTGCATTCAGTGTCCTGACAGTTCCCCCGAGACGGGCCTTCTCGGGGATGATGTTGAAGGCCGTTCCGGCCTCGATCTCCCCCACAGTAAGGACCGCTGGCTCGACCGGGTCTACCTCCCTGGAGACCACGGTCTGCAACGTCGTCACTACCTGTGCCGCGATGACCACGGCGTCGGCCGCGAGATGGGGCATCGCGCCGTGCCCGCCCGAGCCTTTTATCTCCATCTCGAAGGCGTCGGCGGCGGCCATGATCGGACCAGCCTTCGTCGCCACCTTCCCGAACGGCAACCCCGGCCACAGATGCAGAGCAAAGATGGAGGAGACGTCGTCTGCCACCCCCTCATCGACCATGACTCTCCCACCGCCTCCTCCCTCCTCCGCCGGCTGGAAGACGAACTTGACGGTGCCGTAGAGCCGATCCCTCATCCCGGAGAGCGCGTGGGCCGCGCCGACTAGCATGCTGGTGTGCCCGTCGTGGCCGCAAGCGTGCATCTTGCCTTCAACCTCCGAGGCATATGGCAGGCCCGTCTCCTCCTGTATGGGTAAGGCGTCCATGTCGGCC
Organism: Actinomycetota bacterium; assembly: GCA_046732815.1. Lineage (GTDB taxonomy): Bacteria > Actinomycetota > Rubrobacteria > Rubrobacterales > Rubrobacteraceae > Rubrobacter_D. The sequence goes on from JBKPNW010000220.1 coordinate 2,552, forward strand.
CGCAGCGCCACCGTTGGTCCGTCCCCATCACCCCCGAGCGTGGCGACGATCCCGTTCCGCGCGACCCCAGTCTCCACATCGAGTGGCAGGCCTTCGAGGGCCGCGAGCACTTTTTCTGCGGTCTTCTCGGTGTCGAAGCCCAGCTCGGGCTCGCTGTGGATGTCGCGCCTAAGCGCGATGATCTTCTCCCCAAAGTTCTCTTCGACTTCCTGGTGCAAGCCTTCGAACCTGTGCGATACGTCCACGAAGTCTCCTCTCTTGCGGTTTGGAAGGGCAAGCCCCTCCAAACCGGGCTGGTCAGCTAGTCAGTATTTTCTGAGGTGCCTACACTGCTGCAACGTTGTAAAGGAAAGTTACCATAGAGCGTGGCTCAGACTGCGGTCTCGGGTGACCAGATGGTCGGTTCGTGCGGCAGGTGTTCCGGTTCGAAGCGGGCAATGAGGTCGTCCGGTGACGGTGTCTCTCCCACCCTTGCGAGGCCGAGCGTGCGGGCCATCCAGGCGCGTACCTCGTCCGGCCCTTCGTCCCTGTCTGCGAGGGTGACCGCGCCGTGGCGCTTGGCTAGACGCCTTCCGTCGAGGCCGAGCACCAGCGGGACGTGGGCGTACCGGGGCTCTGGCAGGCCGAGCAGTCGTGACAGCAGGATCTGGCGCGGGGTCGAGTCCGCGAGGTCGGCGCCCCTAACCACCTCGCCTATGCCCTGCGCAGCATCGTCGACCACGACGGCGAGCTGGTAGGCCGGGGTGCCATCGTTGCGGCGCACGACGAAGTCGTCCACCGCCACTTCGAAATGGCCCAAGAGCCGGTCCTCGAATGCCATGCGGGCGTCCTTCGAGCGCACCCGCAGCGCCGGCGGTCGTCCGGCGGCTTCACGCTCCAGGCGTTGCGCCGCGGTAAGGTCCCGGCAGGTACCGGGATAACGGTCCGAAGCCGGGATACCGTGCGGCGCGGATGCTGCGGCCCGGATCTCCGCCCGCGTACAGTAGCAGGGGTAGAGCACTCCGTCAGCATCGAGCCTGGCTACAGCCTCCTCGTAGAGTTCCATCCTCTCTGACTGGCGCACCACGGGACCGTCCCAGTCGAGCCCGATGGCCCCGAGATCGGAGAGCTGTGCCTCCTCCACTCCGGGACGCACCCGCGAGCGGTCAAGGTCTTCCACGCGTACAAGGAACCGCGCCCCGGCCGAACGCGCGAACAGCCACGCCAGGAGAGCGGTCCGCAGGTTCCCGACGTGCAGCGGACCCGTGGGGCTAGGCGCGAACCTTCCGTCGTAACCGGTTTCGCCGGACGAGAGCGCTCTGCCGGCGAAGACTATGGGATCCAGACCCGGGCGGGTGATTCTGTTGGGAGGGATGCGAGGACGACATCTGTGATGCCGAGGCGCCACAACTCGCGGGTGATGACAGAGGCGTCGGACATACTGCGGCCCGGTTGGACGCCGGTTATGAGGGCGGCGGTCCTGGCGCTTCGCGGTACTCCGGCGAGGGAGCCTTGCGCGAGGGCGAGGGCGAACGCTCTCGGGGTTATGCTCTGGCCCTGAGCGATGCCCGTGAGGTCGGAGAAGATGGCAGGGCGATGGACGTGTTCTTCGTCCACGGGCGTTCCGAGGGCGTAAACGTTGCCGACGGCGACGACCAGGGTGGCGGCGTCCGGGATGGCCGGTTCGTGATCCGCGGTCCCTTTGATCGGGCGCCGCCGCGACCCATCGGCCTCGATCAGTACCACGTCGGCGAGACCGGCGAGCTCACTTATCCACGCCGGGTCGACGCCGCCAACCCTGTTCTTGGAGAGCATCCCGGTTCCCACGACCACCGCAGGAGCATCGGAGAGGGCCCTCTCGGCCTGCGCGCGCAGGTCGGCGGCGTCTTCCGAGGTTACGACCGGGCCTATCCCTTCGGCCTCGCTCGAAGTCATCTTCGTCGTCGGGGCCACGAGGACCTTCCTTCCCTCCTGCGTGAGCCCGCCGGAGACGGCGAGGATCGCAGTAGACTTGCCCCCCGCCCCGACAAAGGCGGCTATGTCTCCAGAGGAGATCCCCAACGCCACATGCAGCTTCACTACCACCCCCATCCCGCCAAGAGGCGACGGGTTTTGTATGCCTGTATTCATGTTACATCATCGCTTGAGTTCGCGTGCTTTATGACATGTTGGATACTAGGATCTGGTGTAGGATAGTGAGGACTACCTCCGAGAGGACTACCGGATTACGCAGGGCCCGGCAAGGGTAATCAGGTGAGTAAGAAGACCGCGTAGGACCGGGATCACAAGAAAGGAGCGTGGGGATGGATGGGCGAGAGCGCGTAGCAGAGTTTGGTAGGGAGCTCAGGGAGGGTCCCGAGCCTTCCGACCGGAGCATCAAGGAGATCATCGACGCTCTGAGGCCCCAGCTCGAGGAGCTTGCCAGCAAGCAGATCGAGTTGGCCAAGACGGAGATGGCCCCCATCGGCAAGCAGGCCGGGTTGGCCTCGGGCCTTCTGGCTGCCGCCGGCGTCTTCATGCTCGTCTTCCTCATAATCTTCTCGCTTACTGGGGTCTGGGCGCTGAACGTCTTCCTCTCTCTGTGGGTCTCGGCCCTCATCGTCAGTGGTATACTGCTGCTGGTCGGTGGGATACTCGGCGCGGCCGGAGCCAGCATACTGAGGAGGTTGGATCCCACGCCCCACAGGACGATCCGGACTCTCCAGCAGAATATCAACTGGATAAAGGGGCAGTTGAGGTAATGAGCGAGATACCTGAGCGCATAGAACGGGAGATGTTCGAGATCCGGAGCCGCATGGCGCCGGACGTGCAAGACCTCAAAAAGCACACCGAGCCCCCGGTCATCGCGAAGCGGGTCTCGACGAGGGTCAAGGAACGCCTCAGGGATGCCGCGACCCGCTTCGGCAAGAGCCTCAAGGAATCGGCGAGCCGCCAGGCGAAGATGATCGGGGAGGCCGGCAAGAAGAGGAACCCGGCCCCTTTGACTGACGCCGTGAAGAGCGACCCGAGGCCCCTGATCCTCCTCGCCATCAGCCTGGCCGTCACCCTGATGGCCGTGCGCAGGATCTCCAACGGACGAGAGGAATAGAGGGGCGGTCACCGCAGAGCCGGGGCACCGGTTTTGACCCACGTGCACTTCCAACCCGTGGGCGGCGCGGCTGGCGACATGACCCTCGCCGCTCTCGTCGCGGCGGGGGCACCACTGCCGGAGATCATCGCCTCCCTTCGCGGCCTCGGCGTAACCTTCGATGTGGCGACGGAGCGGGTCGAGGTCAACGGCGTCGGCGCACTCAGGGCAGACGTCGAATACCCCGCAGAACACTCCCACAGGACCTTCGGGGACATCCGCACCCTGATAGAGGGGGCCGGACTGCCAGGGCGAACGTC
>JBKPNW010000221.1:0-31000 GCA_046732815.1 Actinomycetota bacterium
TCCGCCAGAAGGATCCAACCTATGGGGTTTTGCGGCCGCCTGGAGGCGATCAGGGCTCCCACGATGGGGAAGGCCAGGAAGAGGAAGGAGATCACCGCGTCGCTAATGCTGCCGACACTGAACCACTCGCCAGTAGACCGCGCGGATCGGATGAGGGCGTCGAGCACGCCGGTGGCGACGAACATGGCCACCGAGAGCGCGGCCAGCGACCACGCCAGCCATGCAGCGGCGCTGTTACTCATCCTACCTGCCCCCGAATCCTGTTCCTTTGTTCCTTCCGCCACGACGCCACTATACCGAACCACCGTCTCCCAAACGTTACGGCCGGCGTTACGAAGTCGGTATGCGCACCGGCCTTCCGAAAATTACACCGAATCCGTTTGAAGAGGACCGCGCTCTCGGGTGGCGGGCACGCATGGGAGGCACTCCCATACGTCATTCCCGCGAAAGCGAAAATCCACTACCAGGAAGAGCTCACAAAAGCGTGGTAGGAAGGAGCGGATCTTGACCCTTACCCGAAAATAGCGAGCGGCAGATACGAGGAGACTATCCAGTTCGGCTGGTCGACGATCTCGGAGATCTTGAGGTCAACGACGAGGCTCGAAAGGACGTAGGCCTCGACGGGCTCGAGCCCGTAGGTCGTGCTTATGTGCTCGACCATCGCCCTAAGAGAGTCTTTCGCTGCCTGCATGAGGTCCTCGTTCACGCCCATCGTGGCGTACCAGCCAGCATCCTCGACCAGCGGCGTCAGCGGTCCCGGGGTCTGAAACTGGGGTGCGGGGATGCTGCGGCCTTTGATCAGATCGAAGCGCAGCGAGGCGTACATGGGGCTCTCGATGCCCGTGACGCAGACCTCGCCGTCGCCCTGGGCTGCGTGGGCGTCGCCGCAGGAGAAGAGCGCACCCGCGTGCTGCACGGGCAAGTGCAGGATGGAGCCCTTGGTGATGTGGCGGGTATCCATGTTGCCGCCGAAGGGACCTGGCGGCATGATCACGGGCTTCTCGGGGCCGGATGGGCTCACGCCCATCGTCCCGAAGAACGGCTCTATTGGGATGACGATGTCGTCCTTGAAGAACGTGTAATCGCCGTTGGTGAGATCGAAGATCTTGAGATAGGCATCGGGGAAATCCTCGGGCAACAACCCGAAGCCTGGCAACACGGCGGTCCAACCCCAGCCTGCCGTATGGATATCCAGAACCTCGACCGCCAGAATGTCGCCGGGCTCGGCGTCCCTCATCGCGACAGGACCTGCGAGCGGGTAGAGGCGATCCCAGTCGAGTCCGTCGAGGGCGCTCGCGTCAGAGTCGGGCCCGATCTGCCCGTCCGAGACCTCGCGCGTGTGGTAGACGACCGTGTCGCCAGGCTCGACCGTGAGCATCGGCTCCTGCTCGTTGTCCCAGACGTGGTGGACCCGGTCCTCTGGAAAGTAGTGTGTCTTCGCCATCGTCAAGTACCTCCTGGTCGTCCGTTCCCAGAAGATACTTTCTCAGTTTGCGACATCCCTTTCCACCCTCCCCGTCGCCGCCTGGCTTTATTGCCCGTTACGTTCGCCGTAACGGTTGGGAGATGGCATCTCGCTGGTACGTGGGGCACATGGGCGAGGCTGAAAGGAATGAAGGAAAGAAAGTTACGCGGAAGTCGCCCAGGATTCATCGGCGCGTGATAGCGTGGCCCCGCCCGAATCGAGCCGGTAAGAACCAAAGTGGGGACGGGCGCAGAGATGCGTCTACCCCTAATAGAAGGAGAAGAAGGTGTTTGCCAGATGCATATTCGCCGGGGTTACCGGGTCGGCCAGAGTCAGAAGTGGCAAGTTGGGCCTGGCGCTTCTGGTAGGGGTGCCGGCGGCGGTGGCGGTAAGCGGATAGCCTTTCAGAAATACGACGAGGAGTTAGACGGCCAAGACTCAGAGATCTACACGATCGGAGTCGGCGGGAGAGATCCTCGCAAAGTTACCAACAATAATAGAAACGATGCAGATCCTTCCTGGGGGGTCGCTAGGGACTCCTCCACTTTGCTCGGTATCGCCCACGCTCGCATGGCCCCCCTAGAGCCGTTCGAGGGCCTGTTCGAGGTCGGAGATGATGTCCTCTGGGTGCTCGATTCCGACGGAGAGCCGCACGAGGTTCTCCCCGACCCCGAGCCGCTCGCGGCGTGAGGGCGAGAGCTCGCGGTGCGAGGAGGTAGCAGGATGGATGGCGAGCGTGTAGATATCACCCAGAGACGGGGCCTTGACGCAAAGCTCCAGCGCGTTGAGGAAAGTGAAGGCCGCCTCGCGACCCTCCGCAGCTAGTTCGAAGGAGACGAGACCTCCCGTGTCGGAGAGCACCCGCCTGGCGGTCTCGTGGTCTGGGTGAGTCTTCAAGACAGGGTGGTTGACCTTCGCCACCTTCGGATGGGAGGCGAGGCGGGACGCGATAGCGCGCGCGTTCTCGCACTGGCGCTCCATCCGCAAGGGCAGCGTCTTGAGGCCGCGGTGCGCGAGCCAGGCCTCGAAAGGGCCGAGCACGCCACCGACGAGCTTGCGTAGTTGCTCTACTGCGGCGGCGTACGGCGGGCCGGCGGCGACCACGCCGGCCGTCAGGTCGCCGTGCCCAGAGAGGTATTTGGTCGCGCTGTGGACGACTATATCCACGCCGAGCTCGAGGGGGCGCTGCAGATAGGGGGTTCCGAAGGTGTTGTCCACGATCAGGGCCGCCCCCGCGGCGCGGGTTATCTTCGAGATCTCCGCTATGTCGGCGACGCGTAACAACGGGTTGGAGATTGACTCGACGACGACGGCACGCGGCTCTAGCTCGGCGACCTTCTTCTCCACTGCCCCGAGGTCGTAGGCGTCGACGAAACGTGTCTCCACACCGTTCGCGCCAAAGACCTGCACCAGCAGGGTCGCCGTCGAGCCGTAGAGCTGCTCGGCCGCGAGGACCGTTGCCCCGTCCGTTAGTTCGGCCGCCGCCAGCGCGGCGTGGGTGGCCGCCATCCCCGAGGCGAAGGCGAAAGCTCTGACCCCGGCTTCCGCCTCAGGAGCTTCGAGCGCCATGAGGGCATTTTCGAAGGCGCGGACGGTAGGGTTATCGTAGCGGGCGTAGCTGTAGCCTTGCTCCTCCCCGCCTAGCACCCGGTCCGTCATCTCGATGTTCGGGTGGGAGAAGGTGGTCGAGGCGTAGATCGGGGTCGAGATCGGGTAGAAGATCCCGTCCCTGTCGTCCTTCGCGCCGGCCCTGTGCTCTCCGGAGTGCACGGCGCGGGTCTCGAAACGTCGCGGCTGATCCATAGCGGCTTATACTAACCTACCCAGGGAGGGCGTATGGCCACACAAAAGAGTGCTCCCCGACGTGTTGTGCAAGCGGAGGGGGATCCTCTACTTCGCCGGGGAGCCTGCCCGCATTATCGGGCCAGATACGTTAAGGGGTGGTAACGTATATGTACCGATTTTGTTACGAGGCGGGGTACTCTACGGTTCCGCCGGACTCCGCGCCTAAAACCTCTCTACTCGTTGAGTTGGATCAGGGCGAGCCTGAGATCGTCGGCCATCCCGCTGTGGCCGTGCTTCTCGGACTGGGAGATCCCCTTCTCGTAGGCGGCGCGCGCCTCGTCTTTGCGCCCGAGTTCCGAGAGCACGTTCCCAAGGCGCGCGTAAGCGTTACCCTCGTCATCGGCGTGGATGGCCAGGTAACGCTCCAGAACAGCCGCCTCGTCTTCGCTACGCCCGGCCTTCTCGTACTCGTTGGCCAGCGCCAGCAAACCCGTAGGATTGTCGGGATTATCTGCCAGCATCCGCTCGAAATAATCTATCCTGTCGTCCATGAAAGTCCTCCCGTCAAGCTGCAGTAAACGCCAGTATATAAGCATGTCAGCATTTCAGCCCTTTGTTTGGGAGCGGCTTGTATTCGTTGCGCCCTGCGGTAGATGACGCCCCGCCTCGATTGCCACGGAACCTGACGGCGCGCGGGAGTCAGGCTGCCGCGCACTTGCTGAAATGCTGACCAGCTGACATGCTGACAAGCCGCCCGTAGGGCGGCGTGCTGAAATCCTGGCATGTGGGGTATCATAGGAATGGTCAAGATGTTTGATCGTTTGGCAAGAGCGTCCTTGGGGGGTGCCCGCGGAGGATGTCGGGCCTCCTCGGGTGGTGCTCGGGCCAGAGAGAGTATCGTCACGTGAGGGTGTGATCCGGTTGGAGAGAGAGACGGAATATCGGTTTTTCGGGCCGAACCTCGGCTATGTGTTGGAACTCTACGAGAATTACAAGGAGGACCCCGACTCCGTCGACGGGCGGACGCGGGAGTTCTTCGAGTCCTGGAGTCCGCCGCGGGTGGAGACACCAGGCCCCAACGGGCGGCAGGTAGCCCCCGACGTAGACGTCGAGAAGGCCGTCGGGGCCTCCAAACACATCAGGCACATAAGAGATTTCGGGCATCGGGCCGCCAGGCTCGACCCGCTGGGGAGCGAGCCTCCTGGGGACCCCACGCTAGACCCGACCTTCTACAGGATCACCGATGAGGACCTGGAGACGTTGCCTACGCTCATCATCGGTGGGCCCGTCGCCGAGCGTACGTCTGACGCCAGGGAGGCCGTCGAAGAGTTGCGTAGGATCTACTGCGACACAACAGGATACGACTTCGGGCACGTACACGATCCCGAGGAGAGGTTCTGGTTGCGTGAGTCCGTCGAATCGGGCCGCTTCGACAAGAGGATGGAGGGGGAAGACGCCAGGCGGCTCCTCCAGAGTCTAACCAGGGTGGACGCCTTCGAGAAGTTCCTCCACAAGACGTTCCTCGGCCAGAAGCGCTTCTCCGTCGAAGGGAACGACATGGTCGTCCCTATGCTGAACAGGATCATCCGCTCCGCCGCCGACGTGGGAACGCCCGTGGCCACTTTGGGCATGGCCCACAGGGGGAGGCTCAACGTGCTCGCGCACGTGATGGACAAGCCCTACTCCAAGATCTTCGGCGAGTTCCAGCAGCCCGAGAAGGGCGAGCAGGCCTCGGCCGCCGGGAGCCGCGGTGATGCATGGGTGGGCGACGTGAAGTACCACCTCGGCATCAGGGGCTTCCAGCTCGCGGACGAGGAGGCCGACGAGGAAGTCTTTATCCACCTCGCGCCCAACCCGAGCCACCTCGAGCACGTAAACCCCGTGGTCGAGGGCATGGCCCGCGCTTCGCAGGTGGAGCGGCACGAGGCCGGCCCGGCGCAACAGGACGTGGAGGCGTCGCTGCCCATATTGCTGCACGGGGACGCGGCTTTCCCGGGTGAGGGGGTCTCGGCCGAGACGCTGAACCTTAGCCGCCTGCCCGGCTACAGGACCGGCGGAACCATCCACATCATCACCAACAACCAGCTCGGGTTCACCACAGAGAGGCAGGACGCCCGTTCGACGACCTACGCGAGCGACCTGGCCAAGGGGTTCGAGATCCCCGTGGTCCACGTCAACGCCGACGATCCCGAGGCGTGCATGGCGGCGGCGAGGATGGCCCACGCCTACCGCGAGAAGTTCAACAAGGACTTCATGATAGACCTCGTCGGCTACCGCCGCTTCGGGCACAACGAGGGCGACGAACCGGCCTACACCCAGCCGCTGATGTACGAGACCATCCGCGAGCACCCCACTGTGCGTGAGATCTGGGCGCGAGAACTCGAACGCCGCGGCATCATAGATGAGGGCGAGGGCGAGAGGATCTTCGAGGAGACCATGGAGGAGATGGCCGAGGTCCAGAACGAGCCTACCGAAGAGCTCGACGAACAGGATTTCGCCACGGACGAACTGTACACGCCGCTGGTCAACATACCAGCCACCGCCGTCGCCGCCGACAGGCTCACCGGGCTGAATGCGGCGCTCCTTGAGACGCCGGAGGGCTTCACCCCCAACTCCAAACTCGAGCGCCTCTTCCAGAAGAACCGCGGGGATCTCGACACCATAGACTGGGCTCACGCGGAAGCCCTGGCCTTCGCCTCGCTGTTGGAGGACGGCACACCGGTCCGGCTCACGGGGCAGGACACGGTGCGCGGGACCTTCTCCCAGCGCCACGCCGTGCTCTACGACGCCGAGACCGACGGGCGCTACGTCCCGCTCCAGAGCATTCCCCAGGCCGAAGCTTCGTTCTCGATCTACAACAGCCCGCTTTCGGAGATCGCCGTGCTCGGCTTCGAGTACGGCTACTCGGTCAACTCCGAGGACGCGCTCGTACTCTGGGAGGCGCAGTACGGGGACTTCGCCAACGTCGGGCAGCCCATGATCGACCAGTTCATAGTCAGCGGCCAGGCGAAGTGGGGCCAGACCTCGGGGCTGGTGCTGCTCCTGCCGCACGGCTACGAGGGCCAGGGGCCCGAGCACTCAAGTGCCCGCCTCGAGCGCTACCTGCAGCTGGCGGCCCACGAAAACGTGCGCATCGCCAACCTCACCACCGCGGCCCAGTATTTCCACCTGCTGCGCGCCCAGGCCGCGCTCAAGGACAACAAGCGCCCCCTCATCATCATGACGCCGAAGAGCCTCCTCAGGCACCCCATGGCCGCTTCCAAACTGGAGGATCTCTCCGAAGGCGCCTTCCAGCCCGTGCTCGACGACGGAGAAGCGCGCGAGAGGTCAGAATCCATCGAGCGGCTGATACTCTGCTCGGGCAAGATCTTCACGGAGCTGGCGGGCAGCGAATACAAGGAAGAAGCGGTGGACACGGCCATCGCCCGCATCGAGCTCCTTTATCCGTTCCCGGAGGACCAGATAAAGAACCTGCTCGAAGGTTACCCGAACCTGAGGGAGATCCTGTGGGTCCAGGAGGAGCCGCAGAACATGGGCGCCTGGTCGTTCGTCGAGCCCAGGTTGCGCGGGCTCGTGGGCGAGACGCCCCTCCTCTACGTCGGCAAGCCCCCGCGGCCAAGCCCCGCCCAGGGCTCGGCCAAGTTCCACAGGCAGGAGCACGCCGCCATCGTGAGGGACGCTTTCGAGAACGTCGGGCAGGACCTCGATGAAGAACAAGCCGTGGAGGAGACGCAGATCCGCGCCTCCGCCCCGAGCGAGTAAGAGAGGAAGAGTGAGCAGTGGCTGCTGAGATACACGTACCCGAGCTTGGGGAGTCGGTCGCCGACGCGACGGTCGGGCGTTGGCTCAAGCAAGAGGGTGAGGCCGTAAAGTCTGGCGAGGCGCTCGTCGAACTCGAGACGGATAAGATCAACTTCGAGGTCGAGGCCGAGCAGGACGGCGTCCTCCAGTCCATCTCCAAGGGCGAGGGCGAGACCGTCAACGTCGGCGAGGTCATCGGCACCCTGGGCGAAGGCGACGGTACGGCCCCCGAGGAGGAAGAGCAGCCGCAGGCCGAGGAAGAACAGGAGGAGCGGCCCCAGGCCGAGGATTCCGGAGAAGAGACATCCAACGGCCACAGGGAGGTCGAGGAAGGCGCGGGACGCGCCTCGCCGTCGGTCAGGAGGCTGGCCCAGGAGTACGAGGTCGACCTCGCCGAGGTCTCCGGCAGCGGTTCTGGCGGGCGCATCACGCGCGACGACGTGGAACGTTCGATCCGCGACCAGTCCCGCCCCGCGGCCCCCGAGAGGACGGAAGAACCTGAGCGCGACGGCAAGGGCGAAGCGCCGCAGCCGGCCGCGTCGGAGGACGGCAGGGCGGCGCTGGAGGAGAGGGTGCGTGTCTCCCGCAGGCGCCAGACCATCGCCCAGCGGCTCGTCGAGTCGCAGCAGACGGCGGCCATGCTCACCACGTTCAACGAGGTCGACATGAGCGCCATCATGGAGCTCAGGAGGCGTCGTAAGGAGTCGTTCCAGGAGCGGACCGGCGCCCGTCTGGGCTTCATGAGCTTCTTCGCCAAGGCGGCTATCGGGGCGCTCAAGGCCTTCCCGAAGGTCAACGCCGAGCTGCAGGACAGCGAGCTCGTCCTCAAGAGGTACTACGACATCGGCGTGGCCGTGAGCACCGACGAGGGGCTCGTCGTCCCGATCGTACGCGACGCCGACCGCAAGAGCTTCGCGGAGATCGAACGCGGCATAGCCGACCTCGCCACCAAGGCCCGTGAGGGCAAGCTGACCCTGGACGACCTGCGCGGCGGCACGTTCACCATAACCAACGGCGGCATCTTCGGCTCGCTCGTCTCCACGCCCATCCTCACCATGCCCCAGGTGGCGATACTGGGGATGCACAAGATCCAGGAGCGCCCCGTCGCCATAGACGGCGAGATCGTGGTCCGACCCATGATGTACCTCGCGCTCTCCTACGACCACCGCGTCATAGATGGCGCCGAGGCGGTCAGCTTTCTTGTCCGCATCAAAGAGCTCGTCGAAGACCCCGAGTCGCTACTGCTGGAGGGCTAGAGAAGGACAGCTATCTAAGGAGGAGATCTTGGATCTCCGGTCGATTCAAAGGCCGCTGAAGAAAAGATATCGTGATGAGCCGGGATCTTCCCGGATAACATTAGAGGCCAAAGCGAGCGAGCAGAGTGCCCCGATCTCCTGCTCCGTGGATGTGGGCCAGGCCGTCTACGAAGCCGAGGCCCATGCGGGCGTCGGCGGCACGGGGGAGGTCGCCTGCTCCGGAGACCTGCTACTCGGGGCCCTGGCGGCCTGCGCCCAGGTAACCTGCCAGATGGTCGCCGAGGCCATGGGGATAGAGACCGAGCGCATCGAAGTCACAGTAGAAGGGGAGATGGACCTCGCCGGCACCCTTGGCGTCTCCGAGGAGGTCCCTGTCGGCTTCGAGACCATCCGAACCACCTTCGACATCGTGGCGCCCGGGGCGACCGAGGAGCAGTTGGAGAGCCTGCGTCACAGCACAGAGAAGTACTGCGTCGTGTACCAGACGCTGGCCAATTCGGCAGAGCTCCAGACGGAGTGGGCGTAGAAGAAAGGACCCGCTCTGACGGACTCGTAGAACGGTTGCTCGCGGGCGACCGGCGGTCGCTGGCGCGGGTGATCTCCAAGATAGAGCGCGAAGACGAAGATACGGCCGGGATAATCGCGGAGATCTACCCCGAGACCGGGGGAGCCCCCACGATAGGGTTCACGGGGCCGCCCGGCGTCGGCAAGAGCAGCGTCATCGCGAAGCTCATCGAGCTCTACAGGGAAGAGGATAGGAGCGTAGGGGTTGTCTCCGTTGATCCTTCGAGCCCGTTCTCGAAGGGCGCTATTCTGGGCGATCGCATAAGGCTCTCCGACCACTTCCTCGACCCAGGAGTGTTCATCCGCTCGACGGGAAGCAGGGGGCACCTCGGCGGGCTCGCGGGCGGCTCGCGGCTCGCCGCCATCGCGATGGAGGCCTGCGGCTACGACGTGATCCTCTACGAGACCGTCGGGGTCGGGCAGGGTGAGGTCGAGGTCGCCTCGGCCGCGGATACGGTGGTGCTCTGTCTTCAGCCGGGAACGGGAGACTCGGTGCAGGCGCTCAAGGCCGGGGTCATGGAGATAGCCGACATCTTCTGCATCAACAAGGCCGACCATCCGCAGGCCAAGAACGCCGCCTCGGAGGTGCGTTCCATTCTGGAGATCGGGCACGAGCTCGACCCCGACCCGTGGTTTCCGCCCATCGTGATGACCCGCGGCGATACCGGCGAAGGCGTCCAGGAACTCAAAGAGACCATTGCGAAGCACCGCCGGTTCCTCGGGGAGGACGACAGGCTCGGCGAGAGGCGGAGGGCCGCCCTCAGAGACTTCGTCGTTTCGTGGGCCACAAACCGCCTCGAGAACGAGATGCACGAGCGACTGAACCAGGAAGATACCGAGATCGTCGAGAAGGTCTACAACAGGGAGCTCGACCCCATCTCCGCCTCCGAACGCATCTTCAAGGAAGTCTAATTCGCATCGAGGCTTTGCCTCGATGCAAGCTGACGGCGCGCTTCGGGCAAGGACCTTGCCCGAATCGCTTTAGAGATTGGCCGGGATGAGTCGCTCCACGACTACGACGTCTCGCCACACCCCGTCTAGCCTGGCGTGCTTCTCGTGGACTCCCACCTCGCGGAAGCCCAGAGAGAGGAGTAGCTCGCGGCTCGGCGTGTTCTCGACGAAGACACGAGACACCAGCTTCCAGAAGCCGGCCTCCTCTGCTGCTTCCATAAGGGCCTTCATCGCGAGCGTGCCAGCCCCACGGCCCCTGGCCTCGCTGGCGGTGTATACGGAGAACTCGACCACTCCCGAGTAGCACTCGCGAGTGCTGTAGGCAGACGCATTGGCGAAGGAGATCACAGCCCCCCCATCCTCCACCACCACGACAGGATACGTCCCGTCGAACCAATCCAGAATCTCTCGCGCCGTACGCAGACTGGTCTCGAAGGTAGCGATGCGCTCCTCGATGCCCTCGTTGTAGATGCGGGCTATCGCTTCCGTGTCTTCCGGGCTAGCCGCTCTGGACTGCACGACCGAATCCTCACCTCATCTCCTGCCCCACTGGCAGCGGGGTTCGGCGCCTTCTCCTGCAGGACTCTCGCTTGCGCCACAGCCTCTAGTTTGCGAGGTCTACCACCACGGGCAGCGCCCTCCGCCGCCAGTTCTCCAGACTACCTGGGCTGCTCTCGTACTTATCCACCAGGAGTCGCCGCGCCAGCTCGTCTTCCTCCGCGTCTCTCGCCTCACGAGCGCGACCGCCAAGACGTTCTCCCGCAATGCGGACCGTCACCTCGGGGTCGCGGCGGAGGTTGTTCACCCAGTCCGAGCGATCACCGCCTCCGGAGAGCATGTAGAGTGTCCGTGTCTCCGGCACGAGGGAGAACCAGATCTCGATCTCGTGCGGCCGACCTGTCACGCGTCCGGTCGTCGTCAGGTAGCAGAAACTCTGTTCGGCGAGCCTGCGAAGATCACTCACGGGCATCAGGCGGTACGACCGGCATAATCGTCAGAGCGCAGGCACCCCTTACCTGACGCCTTCATCGACGCAGCTCTACGCGACGGATCTTGCCGCTCGTCGTCTTGGGAAGTTCGTCGATGAACTCTATCTGGCGCGGGTATTTGTAGGGGGCCGTGTTCGCCTTGCAGTAGTCCTGGATCTCCCTGGCCAGTTCCTCTGAAGGCTCGTGGTCGTCGCCGACGACTATGAAGGCTTTGACGATGCTTCCCCGGTCCTCATCGGCCAGAGGTACGACGGCGCTCTCGACGACCGCGGGATGCTCGATGAGGATGCTCTCGATCTCGAAGGGGCCGATACGGTATCCGGCGGAGAGGATGACGTCATCAGACCGCCCCACAAACCAGAGATAGCCATCGGCGTCCCTGTATGCCCTGTCACCGGTAAGGTAGTGGCCGTCAAGGAAGACCTCCTCGGTCGCCTCGGGCTGTTCCCAATACTCTTTGAGCAACGCCGGTATGCGCCCAGAGAGGGCGATGTCACCGGGCTCATCCGGCGGACACTCGTTGCCTTCGGGGTCGATGATCCTCATGTCGCAACCGGGGGACGGTTTGCCCATCGAGCCCGGCCTTACCTCCAGGCCGGGATAGTTGCCGATGAGAAGCGTGTTCTCCGTCTGCCCGTAACCGTCGTAGATGGTAATGCCGTGCAGTTCTTTCCAGCGCTCGATGACTGGCGGGTTCAAAGGCTCTCCGGCGGAGACGGCGTGGCGGATGGAGGCGAGGTTGGCGCGTTCCAGTTCCGGCGTCTTAGCGAGGAGGCGGTACTCCGTCGGGGCCTGGCACAGGACCGAGATGTCGTAGCGCTCTATTAGATCGAGGCGCTCTGCGGGGTCGAAACCGCCCTCGTGGAAGAAGATCTCCGTCCCCTGGCTCCAGGGACCGAGGAAGATGTTCCAGATGCTCTTGGCCCAGCCCGTCCCCGAGGTACACCACAGCCTGTCGCCCTCCTGGAGGTCGAGCCAGTACCTGGCCTCCATCCACTGGGAGTGCGTGTATCCGTGGGTGTGCACGGCACCTTTGGGATTCTTGGTCGTCCCCGAGGTGTAGAGGAAAAAAGCACCATCGTCCGCCGCAGTGTCCACAGCCGTGAAATCCTCGGAGGCCTCCTCCATCAATGTCTCGTAGGATTCCCAACCGTCGCGGTCTCCGCCCAGAGAGATAAAGTACCGCAGGCCGGGGACGTCCCCGCGCATCTTCTCGACCTCTTCGATACCTTCCGGGCCCGAGATCATGGCCACAGAGCCCGAATGCTCGGCCCTGAACTTCAGGTCTCCAGCCCTGAGCTGCGGGGCGCAGGGGATGGTGATGGCGCCCAACTTCAAGAGGCCAGTAAGGATAGCGTGCCATTCCGGAACCTTGCCGAGAAGGACCATCACCCTGTCGCCTTGCCCCACGCCCATCTCTCGCGCCACGTTGGCGAACCTGTTCGAGATCACCGAGAACTGGACGAAGTCGAGACGGCGCTCTTCGCCGTCCGTCCCGAGCCAGACCATGGCCGCCCTGTCCTGTGCCGCCCACCGGTCCACCACGTCCCGCCCGAAGTTGAACCTCTCCGGCGTCTTCCAATCGAAGTCTGCGTAAGTGCTCTCGTAGTCCCCGATATTGGCCACAGCCTATCACCTTTCCCCAAAGGTACCTATCCAGACCCGCATTGTACTAAAGCGGGTTCGGGAAGGGGCGCCGCCCCTTCCCGAACCCGCGCTGGTCAGCTAGTCAGCACTTCAGCTAGTCAGCTTTTCGTTCGCGCAAGCGAATGCTGAAATGCTGAAATGCTGAAATGCTGAAATGCTGAAATGCTGAAATGCTGAAATGCTCTCACCCTTCTGCGACCGCCGACTCTGCGGCGGTTCTGCCGAAGACGAGGGCCGCGGCAAGGCCGCTCGTGTAGCCGCCGACGGAGACTCCGCCGACTTCCACACCCGCGGCGTAAAGGCCAGGGATCGGCTGTTCGTCCTCTTTGCGGAGCACCCTGCAGTCCGCGTCCACGGCGAGCCCACCTATAGTGTGCGTTATGGAAGGCGCGACCTTGACGGCCACGAAGGGAGGATCGCGCAAGGGCTTGGCCTCTCCGGTCCGCGGGGGGGAGAGGTTCCCGCCCGCGGCGACGGCAGCGTTGTACTCCTCGAGGGTACCTGAGAACGTCTCGCGCGGTACGCCCCGCTCTCCAAGCTGGTCGGCCAGCTCCGCAAGACTCGCGGCCTCGACGACGGTTCCTCCCGTCCTCCTCGCGGTCTCCACCATGTCTTTCGCGGTCCGTTCACGCACCCGCCCTTCGAGCCCGGCGGCGTCGAGGACGTACCAGGCGTGGAGTCCTGGCTGGTGTGCGGTGGACAGCGTCAGGGCCGTCTCGGACCAGTCTGCGCCTTCGTCGGCGTAGCGTTCGCCGCGGGCGTTGATCGCCACGGCGTAGCGACCGTAGAGCTGGGAGACCTCGACGAATCGATCCGGGGTAAACCTCGCAGGGGGAGCCGGCAGGTTGCGTCCGTAGAACTCATCGAGGCCGGCGCTCGCCATCGCGCCCTTCTGCAGCGCCGCCTGAAAGCCGTCGCCCGTGCTCCTCGGATGCGCCCGGACCCGCATCGTACCAGGCCCTTCGATGATGTAGCGTCCGACCAGCTCGGGGTCACCGGCGAAGCCTCCTGACGCCAGGATCACGGCGTCGGCATCATAATTTTGCATGCCCCCCGAGGACCGGGCCAACACGCCGGTTACGCGCCCCGCATCGTCATCCAGTAATGCCTCGAAAGCGGTGTCTGTGCTTAGCTCACCCCCCGAGGCCTCCAGGCGCTCCATGAGCGCCGAGACCGTCTGTGCGGGGTCGAAGCGGGCGCCGAACGTAAGGGGGTTTCCCGTACCACGCGAGAGGAGCACGCCCCCTTCGTCCTGCAGCCAGGTCAGGCAGGAAGCGAGGCGTCCGAGGATGAGCCCCTGGAGGACGGCATCACCGCCTGGCGCCTCCCTGCGGAAGGTCGGCAGGTCTACATATGACCAGATGTAGCCGCTGGAGTAGACGAAGGAGCCGCCGGGGTCATCGCCCTTCTCGAGCAGGGTGACCCTCGCGCCCAGTTCCGCGGCCTTCAGGGCGGCGGTCAGGCCGGCGAGCCCGCCGCCGGCGATGATGACGCGCACCGGCGCTCTTCTAGGTCAGAGAGAACGTAGGCTTGTGCTCCACGTACTCCACGCTCACATCCTCGGGGCCCCGAACGAAGACGGCGAGGGTATTCGGACCATCGACGAAGTCCTGGACCTCGAGCCCCCGCTCCTCGGCCTCCCTGCGGTGGTCCTCCGCCGAATCTACGAGGCATCCGACGTGGAAGAGCATGCCCCCTCCGTTCTCCTCGGGCGCGGAGCCAGTCAGGCTTATCAGGTAATCGCCAGCCCTCACGGTGGTAGCCTCGTCTGCAGGGGCGAAGCCCATCTCGGCGAACGTGCGCGCAGACTCTTCGGGCGATCCCGAACGCAGGGCGAAGCTTCCGAGGTCGTAGTCCGTAAACTCTCCTTCTCCCGAAACCAGGGCGAGCGGGAGCCCTTCCGGGCCGGTGAAGGAGTACCCGCCATCGCTGGGTTCGGCGCCGGCTTCGTCCGGGAGCCGCCTCAGGGCGGCTTCCGGGTCGGAGACGCGGATGGTTATGCGTGCGATCTCCCCCGGAGAGGGTGTCGTGCCCTGCGGGGCGTCGAAGAGGGTGAGCTTGCCGAGCCTGCCACCGGCACCTACCAGGGTGTAGCGGTCCGTGTGGTCCACGACGTGGAACCCGAGGTGCGTGGTCAGATATTCGGCCGCCGCATCCCTATCGCCCATGTAGAGCGCTATGTGATCCAACCTCTTCACCTTCATGGAATCTCCTCTTTACGCTGTTCTTGGAAAAGATAGCATGCGCAACGCAATCTAGTAGCTCGCCTCTGGTCTAACGTACGCAACGGCCGCCGCAGTGGATTTCCGCGTTTGCGAGAATGACGGGATGTGAATGGAGATCGGCTCGATCGCGACCCTGCGGTGACCGCGCCTGATCTACGAAACGCGCGTTTCGTCCCACGAAGGCTTAGACTATGGTCATTGGTTCTCCAGACATAGGAGTCGCATTGGAACGCACGGTAATCCTCGGGGCGGCGCGGACACCATTCGGCAGGTTCGGCGGCGCGTTGTCTCCCTTGAGTGCCCCTGAGCTCGGTGGTGTGGCGATCAGGGACGCCGTAGACCGCTCGGGCATCGAAGACGAAGAGCTGCAGCACTCCATCTTCGGTATCGTGGTGCAGGCAGGAGTAGGCCAGATCCCCTCCCGCCAGGCCAATTTCCACGCGGGTCTCCCTTTCTCACTGACCACGGAGACCCTCAACCAGGTTTGCGCCTCGGGCCTCAGGAGCGCGACGCTCGCCGAGACCCTGATCCGTGCCGGCGACTACGGGGTGATCCTGGCCGGCGGAATGGAGAGCATGTCGAACGCGCCCTACATGCTGCCGAAGGCCCGTTGGGGCGCGCGCATGGGGGATACGCCCACCATCGACGCCATGATGCACGACGGCCTGCACGACGCCTTCGAGCACGTCAACATGATCCGTTTCGGCACCGACGGCGCCAGTGAGTTCGACATCTCCCGCGAACAGCAGGACGAGTGGGCGCTCAGGAGCCACCAACGCGCCGCCGCAGCTGCCGACGAGGGAAGGCTTGCCGAAGAGATAGCCGGCGTCAAGGTTCCGGGCAAGAAGGGAGAGACGACCTACGTCGACGCAGACGAGCCGATCCGGCGCGACACCACCCTGGAGAAGCTCGCCGCGCTCAAACCTATGGACGAGGGCGGCACCGTGACCGCCGGCAACGCCCCCGGCGTGACCGACGGCGCCGGCGCCCTCGTGCTCGCCGGCGAGGGCTTCGCCGCGAAGCGCGGCCTCGAACCACTGGGCGCCATCGTGGCGCACGCCAAAGTCGCCGAGGAGCCGCCCGACCTGTTGACCGTCCCCGGGAACGCCGGGAAGCTCGCGCTCGAACGAGCCGGATGGAGCGCGGATGACCTGGATCTCGTCGAGATAAACGAGGCCTTTGCCGCCGTCGCGATCCACTCCACCCGCATACTCGGCGTAGACCCCGAAATCGTCAACGTCAGCGGCGGCGCCCTGGCGCTGGGCCACCCCATAGGCGCCTCCGGTGCCCGCATCCTGACGACGCTCCTCTACGAGTTGCGCCGCAGGGGTGGTGGAAAAGGTCTCGCCGCCATCTGCTCCGGCGGCGGCCAGGGCGACGCCGTGCTTGTGGAAGTATGAGCGACGATGTAGAGGCGGCTCGTGAACATTACGTGGCGCGCTCCAGCGTAGACGCGTGATCCAGGAAACCGAAAGGAGCAGTAAGAGATGAGCGAAGACCGGAGAGACAACGCGGACAATCCTGGTGTGATCACCTCTCCGCCCCTGATCTACGCCGGCAGCCTCCTCGCCGGTCTGCTGGTCAACCGCCGCTACCGTATTCCCTTCCTGCCACGCCCATTCGCGCGGATGCTCGGATGGCCCCTGGTCGCCGGCGGGCTCGCCATCGGACTCCTGGGAGTTCGCGAGATGCGCCGGGCCGAGACCAACGTTGACCCACGCAAGCCCGCGACCGCTATCGTTACGAAGGGTCCTTATCGCTTTAGCCGCAACCCCCTCTACCTGAGCATGACCATGATCTACGGTGGCGTCTCGGCCCTCGCCAACGCGCTCCCGCCAGTCCTCTTGCTCCCCCTCGTCTTGCACCTGATGCGGCGCGGCGTCATCGAGCGCGAGGAAAGCTACCTGGAGCGAAAGTTCGGAGACGTATACCTGGAGTACAAGGTAAAGGCGCCGCGTTGGCTCTGAACGAAAGGGGCAATGTGCTTCCCCACGGCGACACCTTTCCCCGGATCGCCGAATCCGCCTGGGTCGCGCCGAGTGCCTGCGTCATCGGCGACGTCCACCTGGGCGAAGAGGCGAGTGTCTGGTACGGTGCCGTCCTGCGCGGCGACACGGAGCCGATCCGCATCGGGGCCAGGAGCAACGTCCAGGACGGATGTATCTTGCACGCCGACCCTGGCTACCCTGCGGTGGTAGGCGAGGGATGTGTCGTCGGCCACAACGCGGTCGTGCACGGGTGCGAGATCGAAGACGACTGTCTCGTGGGCATGGGCGCCACCGTCCTCAACGGCGCGAAGATCGGCGAGGGTTCCATCGTCGCCGCCGGCGCCGTCGTCCCCGAGGGCCGCGAGTTCCCGCCCAGAAGTCTCATAGTAGGCATCCCAGCCAAACGCGTCGGTGACGTAAGCGAAGAGCAGACCAGAGAAATAGCCTACGGCGCAAGCGAATACGTAGAACGCGCCGCAGCCCACAGGGAGTCGCTAGAGCGATCTGGGGAGGGTCAATGACCCTCCCCAGATCGCGCTGTCAGCTCTCGGCCGTTAGCCAAAGTACAAGAAGCTGGCCAGCTGAAATGCAGTAGAAGAGGTCATTGACCTCTCTGCAAACCAACCTCCTCGGGCAGAGTCTCGGGCGTTGTTATGAGGTTCCGGATCTCCCGCAGCGCGACCGAGAGGGTGGAGAGGTCGAAGGTGCCGCTCGAGTTTATGTCCGCGAGGACTTGTAGGGTGCGGTCTGCGGGCCCCTTGTTTGCTTCGACCCATTCCTCTATTCGTTCGTTTGCGGGTTTGTCCTCCGGGGTGTCGCCCAGTACCTCGGCGGCGAGGGCGGCCTGCTGGTTGTAGATGTCGTCGCGCAGGGCCGAGCGCGCGAGCGTGCGCCAGCGGTTGTCGCGGGGGAGAGCCTCGATGTGGCGTCGCAGCCAGTGGAGCCTGAGTCTGTCGCCGAGTGTGAAGTATACGGCTGCGGTCATCTCGAGGGGCTCTCCCGTGGAGTTGGCCACGTCGGTAACGTCCAGCGCGGAGAACATCGGGCCGAGGTTCGAGGCCCGCTCGGCGAGATCTTCCGGTACGTTCGCCTCGGTCAGGCGGTGGGCCGCGTTCGCAACCGCTTCGCGGTCGCCGTCGAGCAGGATTCCCGGGATGAGCCCGGAAAGTTCGGCAGCACCCTCGGAGAAGTGCGAGATCGTCGCCCCGATGTGGAGCGGCGCGCGGCGGTAGCGGAGCAGCCAGCGGGTGGCGCGTTCGACGAGCTTGCGGGCGTCGAGCATCATCCTGGTCTGCACCCTGGCCTCGACCGAATTGTCAAGGGCCTCGATACCGTCCCACAGGGTGCGCATGTCGAAGATCTCGCGCGCCGCCGTGTAGGCGCGGGCGATCTCGGACGCCGGAGACCCCGTCTCCTCACCCAGCCTGAACACGAAGGAAGGGCCGTTGCGGTTCACCAGGCTGTTCGTGATGTGGGTGGCCGTGATCTGGCGGTGCAGCCTGTGCTCGTGGATCTGCTCCTTGAAACGCTCCCTCAGGGGCGTCGGGAAGTACCTCTCGAGCTCCCGGGAGAGGTAGGGGTCTTCGGGGACATCGGATTTCAATAGATCCTGGTAGGTCGTGATCTTGCTGTAGGAGAGAAGTATGGCGAGCTCGGGCGTGGTGAGGCCCTTGCTCTCGGAGCGCCGCTCGCCGAGCTCCTCGTCACCGGGCAAGAACTCCAGCGTACGGTCGAGTCTTCCCGCATGCTCCAGGTCGTGGATGTAGCGGGTGTGCACGTCGACCATGGGGTGGGCGAGCGCCGCGGCCTGGTTTATGGCCTGGGTCTGCTGGTAGTTGTCGCGCAATACGAGGTCCCCGACCTCATCGGTCATCCTCGCGAGCAGCTCGTTGCGCTGCTTCTCCGTCATGTCACCGGCCTCCACGATGGCGTCCAGAAGGATCTTGATGTTCACCTCGTGGTCGGAGCAGTTGACCCCGGCGGAGTTGTCGATGGCGTCCATGTAGATCCTGCCGCCCGAGAGGGCGTACTCTATGCGCCCCAGCTGCGTGAACCCGAGGTTCCCGCCCTCCCCGACCACCCTGCATCTGAGCTCGTTCCCGTCCACCCTGAGGGCGTCATTCGCCCTGTCACCGACCTCGGCGTTCGTCTCCGAGCTCGCCTTGACGTAGGTCCCGATGCCGCCGTTCCATAACAGGTCGACCTCCGCCTCGAGCATCGCGCCTATGAGCTCGGCCGGCGTCATGGACTCGGCGTCGACGTCGAGCATCTCGCGCACCTGCTCCGAGAGCGGGATTGACTTGGCCGTGCGGGGGAAGATGCCCCCGCCCTCGGAGATGAGGTCCTCGTCGTAATCCGTCCACGATGAGCGCGGCAACCGGAAGAGGCGCTCGCGCTCCTGAAAGCTCTGCTCGGGGTCGGGGTCGGGATCGAGGAAGATGTGCATGTGGTTGAAGGCGCCGACGAGTTTTATGTGGCGGCTCAGAAGCATGCCGTTGCCGAAAACGTCGCCGGACATGTCCCCGATGCCGACGACCGAAAAGTCCTCGTTCTGGATGTCGCAGCCGAGCTCCCGGAAGTGACGGCTAACGGACTCCCAGGCCCCCCGCGCCGTTATGCCCATCTCCTTGTGGTCGTAGCCGACCGAGCCACCCGAGGCGAAAGCATCGCCGAGCCAGAAGCCGTACTCGGCCGAGATGCCGTTGGCCACATCCGAGAAGGTCGCCGTACCTTTGTCCGCCGCCACGACGAGGTAGGGGTCGTCATCGTCGTAGCGCGTGACGTCGGGCGGCGGGACGATCTCGTCGCCCGAGATGTTGTCCGTTATGTCCAGCATGCCCCGGATCAGGGTCTTGTAGCAGGCGACGACCTCCTCCTGGAGTGCCTCGCGGCCTCCTTCCGAAGGCGGGCGCTTGACCACAAAGCCACCCTTCGCCCCGACAGGGACAATGACGGCGTTCTTCACCGTCTGCGCCTTCATCAGGCCGAGGATCTCGGTCCTGAAGTCCTCGCGCCGGTCCGACCAGCGTATGCCGCCGCGGGCGACTTCCCCGCCGCGCAGGTGGACCCCCTCCGTGCGTGGGGAGTAGACGAAGATCTCGAAGCGGGGTCGCGGTAGCGGCAGGCCAGGGATCCTCTCGGGATCCAGTTTGAAGGAGAGGTGCGGTTTCGGCTCTCCATCCGGCGAGCTCTGGTAGTAGTTCGTCCGGAGCGTGGCCAGGGTAAGGTCGAGGAAGGAGCGCAGGATGCGGTCCTCATCCAGGCTCACGACCTCCTCAAGCGCCCCCTCGATCTCCTCCTTCAAGCGCTCGCTCTCGGCGCTGTTCTGGGGAGAGGGATCGAGGCGGGCCCCGAAAAGTTCGAACAGGAGCCTCGCGATGTGCTCGTTATTGACGAGGGCATCCTCCATATAGTCCTGGGAGAACGTCGAGCCGGTCTGGCGCAGATACTTGCAGTAGGCCCTGAGGACCGAGATCTCCCGCCAGGTAAGGCGGGCGCGTAGCACGAGGCGGTTGAAGCCGTCGTTCTCTACGGCCCCGCGCCACGCCCTGGCGAAGGCGTCCTGGAAGATCTCCTTGACCTCGCCGGTCTGCAGCTCGTCGCCGGCCTCGTGGACGAGGCCGAAATCGTAGATCCAGACCGGAGGAGAGCCCGCGGGCTTCACCTCGTGCGGGCGTTCGTCGACCACCTCGACGCCCATGTCCTCAAGCAGCGGCAAAATCTCTGAGAGCGAGACCTGCTCGCCGAGCCTGAACAGCTTGAACCCGAGGAAGTCCTCTCCCTCTTCGATCGGGTGGTAGAGGCTCATCCCGAGGTCGTCCTCGTTTTGCAGGGTCTCCATCCGCTGGACGTCAGAGACGGCCGTGCGGGGCAAGAAGCCCGAGCGGTAGCCAGGGGAGAAGGCGTCGCGATACTTGCGGAACAGCTCGATGCCCCGCTCCTCGCCGCACTGTTCGATCATGGCGTCGTAGAGGACGTCAGTCCAGGAGCGGGTCGTCTCGACGATGCGGGCTTCGATCTCCTCCTCATCGTAGTCCGGTGTCTCCCCTGGCTTCGTATAGATTATGAAGTGGATGCGCGCGAGCACGGACTCCGAGAGCCTGACGTTGTACTCCACGTTCGCCCCGTCGAAGGACCCGAGCAGAATCTCTTGCATGCGTTCCCTGATCTCGGTGTTGTAGCGGTCGCGGGGGACGAAGACGAGACAGGAGAAAAAGCGCCCGTAGGTGTCGCGCCTGACGAAGAACCTTACGCGTTGGCGCTCCTGCAAATGAAGTATGCCCATCGCTATCTCGAAGAGCTCTTCCTTGGACATCTGGAACAGTTCGTCGCGCGGATAGGTCTCCAGGATCTCGATCAGGTCCTTCTCGTTGTGGCTTCCCTCTGGGAAACCGGATCTCTCCAGCACGTGGCGCACCTTGCGCCTGACGAGCGGGACTTCGAAGACGCTCGAGCTGTAGGCGGTGAAGGTGTAGAGCCCCAGGAACCGCCGCTCCCCCGTGACCTCGCCCGACTCGTCGAACTTCTTGATACCGATGTAGTCGAGGTAGGACGGCCTGTGCACCGTCGCCCGCGAGTTCGCCTTGGTCAGGTTCAGCAGTTTGGGCGTGCGGGCTAGCCTCCTCGCCTCCGGCGGTAGCTCGGCGAGGCTGTGGGAGGCCGGCCCCGAATCCGTCTGCCTCAGGATGCCAAGCCCCGACCCTTCGACGGCGCAGAGGGCGTCTTCGCCGTCCTGCGTGGTGAGGTCGTACTCGCGGAAGCCGAGGAACGTGAAGTTGTCGTCGTCGATCCACTCCAGAAACGCGCGGGTCTCGGCGAGGTCCTCGGGCTCGAAGTCTGGCGGGTCCTCCTCGAGCGTGGAGACGATGTCCCCTACCCTCTCGCGCATCTCGGGCCAGTCCTCGACGGCCGCCTTCACGTCGGCGAGGGTCTTCTCGATAGACTCTCTCAAGTCCTCCAGCACCTCCGGCTCCGTCTGGCGGTCCACCTCCACGTGGATCATCGACTCGGCGATTGCATCTTCCTCGTCTGCGTCTGGAGATAACACGTCGACGAGCCGGCCCTCTTCGTCGCGGCGTACCTTCATGACGGGGTGCAATATCATGTGTATGGCGTAGCCCTGGCGGTTTATCTCCATCCTCGTCGAGTCGACGAGGAAGGGCATGTCGTCGTTGACCATCTCCACGACGGTGTGGGTCGACTGCCAGCCGTGCTCCTCGAAGTGGGGATTGTAGACCCGGATCTTCCACTCCCCGGGCTCGCGCCGCCCGGCGAAGCTCCAGTGGGAGAGCGCGGCCCCGTAGGCGTCTATCGGGGAGCGGTCCTCCAGATCTTCCGCGTCGACCCAACCGTAGTACTGGCGCGCGAACTCCTCGACCAGCGGTGCCTGATCCTCCGTCATTTGCTCCCTGACGCGGGCCACGACCTTGTCAAGAAGCTCCTCCTTTACAAGCATCAGCACACTCCTCTGGGGCTTCGTTCTGATGGGGGTCATTGTAGCCCAACCCACCGTCACGCTCGCCTACGAAAATCCCGGTCAACGGCCGTGCTTGCTATAGTCACGGTCGCGTGCCCCCAGACCCCGGAGGATTCCATGAACTTCGAGCTCACTAGCGAACAGCACGAGATCAGAGTGCGGGCGGCAGAATTCGCCGATCAGGAGGTTGCGCCGCACGCCGCGGAGTCGGACCGGGAAGATAGGGTCCCCTTCCAGACGCTGAAGGAGCTGGCCGATGCCGGGTTTATGGGGCTGTGCGTGCCCGAGGAGTACGGTGGGGCCGGGATGGACTTCCTCTCTTACTGCCTCTTGATCGAGGAGATCAGCCGCGCGGATGCCGGGATGGGCGCAACGCTCGCCGTCCACACCAGCGCGGGCACGCTGCCTATCGTGATGTACGGCACCGCAGAGCAGAGGGCGCGGTGGGTGCCGCCGCTGGCGCGAGGGGAGAGGATCGGATGCTTCGCCCTGACAGAACCGGAGACAGGCTCTGACGCCTCCGCGATAGGGGCGAGGGCCGAGAAGGTCGATGGCGGCTATCGCATCTCCGGGCACAAGCAGTGGGTCACCAACGGAAGGATCGCGGGGACCATAATTCTCTTCGCCCGTGCCCCCGAAGGCGTTACGGCGTTCGTCGTCGCTATGGACGCCCAAGGTATCTCCTTCGGCAAGCACGCCGAGAAGATGGGCGTCATCTCGGCCACCACGGACGACGTGCTCTTCGACGATGTCTTCATTCCGGAAGAAGACCGTCTCGGAGAGGAAGGCAGAGGGCTTCGCGTCGCGCTCGGCACGTTGGATACGGGCAGGATCGGGATAGCCGCCCAGGCCACAGGCATCGCCGAGGCCGCCTTCCGCTACGCCACGCAGTACGCCCTGGGACGAACCACCTTCGGCAAGCCCATAGCAGAGCACCAGGCGATAGCGTTCAAGCTGGCCGACATGCAGACGAAGATACGGGCGGCACGTCTGCTCGTCTACGAGGCGGCGTGGATGAAGGACCGCGGAGAGCGCCACGCCGAATCGGGAGCCCGCGCGAAGCTCTACTCTTCGCAGGTGGCGAACGACGTAACCTACGAGGCGGTCCAGGTCCTGGGCGGTCGCGGGTACATGAAGGACCATCCTGTAGAGAGGTACTACAGGGACGCGCGGGTAACGGAGATCTACGAGGGGACCAGCGAGATCCAACGCCTCGTAATCTCCCGCGCCATCATGAAAGAACAAGCCGAGCTCCTCGAAGCCCCTGACGGCGTGGAACAATCGCGGCCCGCTGTAGGGTAGGGACCCGCTTATGCTACAGTCTCATCACAGGGGTTAGATAACCAGGAGGAGCACGCCTTGGATACCAGGAAGAGCCCGAAAGACCGCTGGAAGGAAGCGTACTCGAAGGGCCCGGAGCGCGACGAGGAGTTCTCGACCATGTCGGGCGTGCCGGTCAAGCCCCTCTACACCCCCGAGGATGTCGAGGGCGACTACGACGAGAGACTCGGGTTTCCAGGAGAGTATCCGTACACCCGTGGTGTCTACCCGAACATGTATCGGGGAAGGCTCTGGACGATACGCCAGTTCGCCGGTTACGGGACGGCCGCAGAGACCAACAAGCGGTTCAGGTACCTCCTGGATCACGGCCAGAACGGCCTCTCCGTCGCCTTCGATATGCCCACCCTCATGGGGTTGGACTCCGACTCGCCGCTCTCCCTGGGTGAGGTCGGCACGGAAGGCGTCGCAGTTGATTCCCTCGAAGACATGGAGCATCTCTTCGAGGGCATACCGATGAGCGAGGTTTCGACCTCCATGACCATCAACGCCCCCGCGATGGTTCTGCTCGCCATGTACGTCGTGGCCGCCGAGAAGCAGGGAGTTGCGCCGGAAGAACTGGCTGGCACCAACCAGAACGACATTCTCAAGGAGTACATTGCCCAGAAGGAGTGGCTCTTCCCGCCAGAGCCCTCCATGCGCGTCTTCAAGGACATGCTCGTCTACGCCACAGAGCACATGCCGCAGTGGAACACCGTCTCCATAAGCGGCTACCACATCCGCGAAGCGGGGAGCACGGCCGCCCAGGAACTCGCTTTTACGCTTGCCGACGGTTTCGCATACATCGAGGCCGGTATAGAAGCGGGCCTCGATGTAGACGACTTTGTCCCGCGCCTCAGCTTCTTCTTCAACTCGCACATAGACTTCTTCGAGGAGATCTGCAAGTTCCGCGCCGCCCGCCGTATCTGGGCCACAGTCCTTAGAGAGAAGTACGGAGCCAGAGATGAGCGCTCCCTACGGATGCGCTTCCACACCCAGACCGCGGGCGTCTCCCTGACGGCCCAGGAACCTTACAACAACGTCGCCCGCACCGCCTTCGAGGCGCTCGCCGCCATCCTCGGTGGGACGCAGAGCCTGCACACGAACTCGCTGGATGAGGCCCTCGCCCTGCCGACGGAGGAGGCCGTTCGCATCGCCGTCAGGACGCAGCAGATTGCCGCCCTCGAGACGGGGGTGGCGAACACCATAGACCCGCTCGGTGGATCGTACTTCGTCGAGGCGTTGACCGATGAATTGGAGAGGCAGGCCCACGATTACTTCAGGCAGATAGACGAGATGGGGGGCATGATCCGGGCCATAGAGCAGGGCTTCCCGATGCGTGAGATCTCCGAGGCCTCAGCCCGCTACCAGCGCGAGCTCGAAGAGAAAAAGCGCTACATGGTCAACGTCAACATCTACGAGCCCCAGGACGAACAGGACATGGAACTTCATAGCATAGATCCTGAGGTTTCGAAGGGACAGATCGAACGCCTCGGGGCCCTCAAAGATCGCCGGGACAACGACAGGGTCGAAAAGTGCCTCGAAGATCTCAAGCAAGCGTGCCGGGGCGGCGAGAACACGATGTATCCGATCCTCGAGGCCGTGCGGGCGTACGCAACGGTCGGGGAGATCAGCGCCGCCATGCAAGAAGTCTTCGGCGACTACCGCGAGACGCCGGTGATCTAGAGCTGGTCAGCAAGTCAGCACGCTCAGCCCTTCGGGCTTCGCTTGTCAGCATCTCAGCAAGAACAAGGAGCTGACTTGCTGAAATGCTGAGAAGGCGCCTGGCGGAGCCTGGCGGCGTGCTGACAAGCGGAGGCGAAGCCGGAGCGTGCTGACGAGCTGAAGTGCTTGCATGGCTCGTCGTGACCCTTTGGGCAATCCTCGTCTGCTAGAATCCGGGGGACGGAGGAGCGATCTCGGCTCCTCGCGTGGGGACCTTTGAGTAAGGAGGAGGTCTATGGCTATCCGAGAGACCAGCGCCGGTCACGAGGCGCTGGGATTGGACGAGGACGACCTACGCAGGATGCACTACCACATGCTTCTCGCCCGTAGGGTCGATGAGCGGTCCTGGATCCTCAACCGCCAGGGCAAGGCCGCGTTCGTGATCTCCTGCCAGGGCCAGGAGGCCGCCCAGGTCGGGGCCGCCTACAACCTGCGCCCCGGCAGCGACTATCTGTACCCCTACTACCGCGACTCGGGGATGACCCTGCTCCTCGGCCAGTCACCCCGCGACCAGTTCCTCAGCCTCCTCGGCAAGAAGGAAGACCCGAACAGCGGAGGACGCCAGATGCCCGGCCACTTCAGCAGCCGGAAGCTGAACATCGTGACGGCCTCTGCCCCGGTCGGGGTCCAGTACCCACACGCCTCAGGCACGGCCCTCGCGTTCAAGATACGTGGCGAGGACGGCGTCGTACTCGCGAGCGGTGGGGAAGCGTCGACGAGCGGCGGCGACTGGCACGAGGCCATGAACTTCGCCGGCGTGCACGATCTGCCCGTGGTCTTCCTCGTGCAGAACAACGTCTACGCCATCTCCGTCCACTCCGAGTTCCAGGTCGCAGGCTCCATAGCGAAGCGTGCCGAGGGCTACGGATTCCCCGGCCACGAGGTGGACGGCAACGACGTGCTCGCCGTCTACGAGGTGGCCAGAGAGGCCTTCGGACGCGCCCGCGCGGGCGAAGGCCCTACGCTCATCGAGGCCAAGACCTACCGCATGACCGCCCACTCCTCCGACGACGATGACCGCAGGTACCGCGAGCGCGAAGAGATAGAAGACTGGCGCAAGAAGGACCCGATCGTCCGCTTCGAGAAGTACTTGCTGGATAACGGCGTCGTGGACGAGTCGGAGCGGGATGAGATCTCCGAGCGCATAAAGGCCGAGGTCGCGGAGGCGAGCGAGTACGCGGAGAACGCCCCCTTCGCAGATCCGGAAGACGCCCTCACCGGTGTCTACGCAGAGGCTTAGGAGCACCCATGGCGACGAAGAACGTACTTCAGGCCATCCACGAGGGACTCGCCGAGGAGATGCGCTCGGACGAGTCGGTCATGGTGCTCGGCGAGGACGTCGGCAGGGCCGGCGGGGTTTTCAGGGTTACGCAAGGGTTACAGGAAGAGTTCGGGGCAACGAGGGTGATGGACACGCCCCTGGCGGAGAGCTTGATCGTGGGCTCTGCCATAGGACTCTCGGTGAACGGAATGCGCCCCGTCGCCGAGATACAATTCGCCGACTTTATAGCGCCGGCGTTCGACCAGATCGTCAACGAGGCGGCCAAGTTCTATTACCGCTCCAACGGCGCCTGGAGTTGCCCCATCACCATAAGGGCGCCTTACGGCGTTGTTCCGGGCGGCGCCCTCTACCACTCCCAAAGCGTCGAGGCCTGGTTCTGTAATACACCAGGCCTCAAGGTAGTCGCGCCGACGTTCCCCGCCGACGCCAAAGCCATGCTAAAGAGCGCCATTCGCGACCCCAATCCTGTCCTCTTCCTCGAACACAAACGTACCTACCGCCTGATAAAGGAGGAGGTCCCCGAAGATTACGAGGTGCCCCTCGGAGAGGCCCGTGTCCACCGCGAAGGCGCGGATATCACGGTCATCTCCTACGGCCTCATGCTCTACACGGCCCTCGAGGTGGCCGAGAAGCTCTCCGCAGAGCACGGCGTAGAGACGGAGGTCGTGGAGCCCAGAACACTGTATCCGTTGGATAGGGAGACGATCCTCGATGCGGCGAAGAAGACGGGCAAGGTGCTCGTCGTCACCGAGGCCAACCTTACGGGGTCGGTCTCGGGGGAGATTGCGGCAATCGTGGCGCGGGAGGCTTTCGAGTGGCTCGACGGGCCGGTGATGCGCCTCGGCTCGCCCGATGTGCCGGCGGCGGCCTTCGCCAGGCCGATGATGGAACACTTCTTGCCGTCGGCGGAGGAGATAGAGGCTGCCATGCTCGAGCTGGCGCGCTACTAGAGGAGGGTGTCGTGGCGAAACCAGTAACGATGCCGCAACTGGGCGAGAGCGTGACGGAGGGCACCATAACCCGCTGGCTCAAGGCCGAAGGCGACGAGATCGAGATGGACGAGCCCCTCGCGGAGGTGGACACGGACAAGGTCAACGCCGAACTGCCCTCACCTGTAGCCGGGAAGATCGAGAAGTTCCTGGTAACCGAAGGCTCGACGGTCGACGTGGGAACCGAGATCTTGCTCGTCGCCGTTGCCGGAGATTCCCCCGCCGCCGACGCCCCAACTCGGGAGAACACGGCCGCCGACGCTCCCACGGAGGAGTTCCCCGCCGCGGGCACGGAAGCCCAGCCCGTCGCAAAGGACAGTGAAAGCCTGCGGGCCGCCTCTCGTGCAGACGGCGACGGGCGCGGCGAGATCGAGGACGCCGAGACCCTGCGCCTCACACGCTCCTCACCGGTCGTTCGGCGCCTCGCCGAAGAGCACGATGTGGAGATTACGAAGATCCCTGGCACAGGGACGGGGGGACGCGTAACGAGGAAGGACATCGAGGGCTACATAGAGGAACAGGAGGAACGCGGAGCGGAGCGCGAAGAATACGCGCCGACGAGAACACGGGAAGCCGCTGCGGAACCGGAACGCGTGCCCCTCTACGAGGGCGACCGCGTCGAAGAACTGACCGGCATCAGGCGCGCCATAGCCAACCGCATGTCCGCGAGCAAGCGCGAGGCCCCGCACGCCTGGACCATGGTAGAGGTGGACGTGAGCGGGCTCGTCGCCCTGCGTGAGCGGGAGAAGGATGCCTTCGCCGAGCGCGAGGGCGTAAAGCTCACCTACCTGCCGTTCATAGTACAGGCCGTCGTCGAGAGCCTCAAAGAGAATCCCGTCCTCAACTCGGTCTGGGACGGGGACCACATAATCCTCAGAAAGCGAATAAACATCGGCGTGGCCGTCGACCTCGAAGACGCCCTGATCGTGCCAGTCATCCCCGACGCCGACGAGCTGAACATCCTCGGGCTAGCCCGCAGGATCGACGATCTAGTGCGGCGCGCCCGCGCCCGCCAGCTCGGCACAGAAGACATCTCGGGCGGCACCTTCACCGTAAACAACCCCGGCGCTTTAGGTAGCGTGGTCTCGACGCCAATCATCAACCACCCGCAGGCGGCGATCCTCTCCGCGGAAGCCATCGTCAAGCGCCCCGTCGTGATAGACGACGCCATCGCCATCCGCAGCATGATGAACATCGAGGTCTCCTTCGACCACCGCGTCCTCGACGGCGGCGCCGCACTAAAATTCTTGAACGCCGTCAAGCAGCGCCTGGAGGCCTACGGGCCAGAGAGCAGAGTAGGTTAGGCAGAACCATGAAGTACCTCATGGTGATCGAACCCATCGAAACGGGCTTTTCGGCTTACTCTCCGGACCTACGGGGCTGCGTATCGATCGGGGCGACTCATGAAGAAGTCGAACAGAACATGCAGGAGGCTATGGAACTCCACCTTGAAGGTCTGCGCGAGGAAGGCTACCCCGTTCCTGAGCCGCGCACCTCCTCGGCTTATGTCGAGGTGACGGCTTGAGAGCAGTGTTGATAAGCCGCTGCTGGCGGGTTTAGCTTGACTGAGCCAGACGCCGAATTTCGACGCGCGCTCGACGATGTATCGAACCAGATCGACCGCGAGGAACTCGTACGCCTGACGCGGGAACTCGTCCGTATCCCAAGTGTCTATCGTCCCGAAGAGCCAGATGGCAACGAGGCGCGCGTCGCCCGGTTCGTGGCCGACTACCTGGAGCGGACCGGCTTCGAGGTGCAGACGGAAGAAGTTGCGGCGGGCCGTCCGAACGTGTGGGCCGTGTGGGGGGGGGATCGTCCGGGGAAGACCCTGCTCTTCGAAGCGCACACGGATGTGGTGACGGAGGGAAACGCGGAGGACTGGGACCATCCGCCGTTCGACGCCGAGAGAGATGGGGGCCGTATCTACGGGCGTGGGACGTGCGACACCAAGGGAAACCTGGCTGCGGCCGTGGTCGCCGTGTCCGCGATCAGAGACTCCGGTGTCCCTTTCCCTGGCAGGCTGGTCCTCTGCCATCCGGTGGACGAAGAGGGGATGATGACAGGCATCAAGGCGTTCATCGAACGAGGCCACGCAGAAGGGGTTGACGCCGCCGTCGTCTGCGAGCCCGAGGAGAACCAGCTCTGCATAAGTCAGAAGGGCGCAATCAGGGCGGAACTCATCGTGCGCGGAACGATGGCGCACGGTGCCATGCCAAAGAGCGGCATCAACCCAGTTACGCGGGCCGCGAGGTTCGTCCTAGAGGTAGAGGAGCTCGAAAGAGAAGAGATCGAGCGCCACGGCCAGGACCCGTCATTCGGCTATCCGAGCCTCACGCCGACCATCCTCATGGGCCCCGAGTGCGGGGAACCCCAGATCAACGTAATCCCGGCGAGCGCCTACGTCGCCCTGGATATCCGCACGGTGCCAGCCCAGTCCCATGAAGAGCTTGTCGGCCGGCTGAACAATATCCTCGCCAGGCTGGCCTCGGAAGACCCCGCCTTCGACGCTACGCTCGAGGTGATCGAAGAGCGCCCGCCGACCGAAACCCCACAAGAGGAGCCGCTGGTCCGCGCGATGGCGAATGCCTATACCCACCTGACCGGCAAGGAGCCGACCTACAACGGGGTGCCCGGCGCGACCGACGGTACTTTCTTGCGCGCGTGGGCCAGGGTCCCCATCGTCACGACGGGAGCGGGGGACCGTGAGATCCCACACCACACCGACGAGTGGGTCGACGAGGAAGAGCTCCTCGCCACCTGCAAGCTCTACGCCGCAACCGCGATGTACTACGCCTACGGAGAGGGAACCCATGTTTGATTACCGTTCCATGTTCGACCTGACGGGCAAGACCGCGCTCGTCGTCGGGGCCGGCAGCGGTATAGGCGAGGCCAGCGCGCACGGGCTCGCGGCCTTCGGCGCGCGCGTCGTGTGCGCCGACGTAGATAGAAAGGCCGCGGGCGACACGGCCGCAGAGATAAGTTCGGAGGGAGGAGAAGCCGAAGCTAAAGAGCTTGATCTTACGGACCCGGACAGCGTAACCGAAGCCGTCGAGTCAGTCGGAGTTCCAGACGTCCTTGTGAGTACGCCGTCCGTCAACGTCAGGAAGCCGGTGCTCGAGATAACGGATGCGGAGTTCGACCGGATCGTCGACTTGAATTTGAAGGGGACTTTTCGCCTGATCCGGGACTTCGGAGCCGGCATGGCCGAGCGCGGCTCGGGCAGCATCATCGCGTTCTCGAGCATCAGGGGACAGGTCGTAGAACCGGGACAGGGGATCTACGCCGCGACGAAAGCAGGAACGGTGCAGATGCTCAGAGCGCTTGCCTCTGAGGTCGGACCCCGCGGTGTAAGGGTAAACGCCATCGCCCCAGGCATCGTCGAGACGCCTTTGACGGCACAGATCAAAGACTCCCCCGACTGGTACGACTCCTACGCTGCCAAGAGCATCCTCGGCCGCTGGGCCCAGCCGCACGAAATGGTCGGGATGGTCCTCTATCTTGCCTCGGAAGCCAGCTCCTACGTCACGGGCGCCTTTATGC
>JBKPNW010000222.1:0-4137 GCA_046732815.1 Actinomycetota bacterium
GACTCGCAGCTCACCATGTCCAACGGTGGCACCGTCAAGGTGCTCGGCTGGTACGACAACGAGTGGGGCTACTCCAACAGGACGTGTGATCTCGCGGCGTACATGGGGGACAAGCTCTAGGAGCTTGTCAGCTAGTCAGAACGCTCCGGCCTTCGGCCTCCGCTTATCAGCACTTCAGCACGCCGCTTTCAGCAAGTCAGCCAGGGCTTGTGCAGGCGAAAGCTGAAATGCTGACAAGGCGCGAAGCGCCGTGCTGACTAGCTGAAATGCTGAGCGACCAAAGGGAGCGACCATGAAACGTAGTGTCAGAGATCTCGACTTGCGGGGCAAACGGGTGCTAGTGCGTGTGGATTTCAACGTGCCCGTCAAGGACGGCGAGGTCACGGACGACACGCGCATTCGCCGCGCGCTGCCGACGATCAACTACCTCCTCTCGGAGGGGGCCCGTCCGGTCTTGATCTCCCATCTCGGGCGTCCCAAGGGCGAGCCCGACCAGAAATACGCAATGGACCCGGTCGCAGCGAGGCTACAGGAGCTGCTCGGGGAGCCGGTAGAGAAGCTCGACGCCGCCGTGGGACCCGAGGTGGTGGAGGCGCTCGAGGATTGGGACGGGAGGGGCGTAGTATTGCTCGAGAACTCCAGGTTCTATCCTGGCGAGACCAAGAACGATCCCGGGTTCGCGGATCAGCTCGCCTCACTCGCCGACCTCTACGTAGATGATGCGTTCGGTGCAGCCCACAGGGCGCACGCCACGACGGTCGGGGTAGCCGAGAGGCTGCCCGCGGCAGCGGGGCTCTTGATGGAGGAGGAGATCGACTACCTCGACAAGGTCCTCGAACATCCCGAGCGCCCCTTCGTCGCCATTCTCGGGGGGGCGAAGGTCTCTGACAAGTTGGGCGTTATAGAGAGCCTGCTGGAAACCGCGGACACGCTGCTCATCGGAGGCGCGATGGGCTTCACGTTCTTCGAGGCCCTGGGCTACGAGATCGGTGACTCGCTCGTCGAGAACGATTATCTGGGGGAGGCTAAGCGTCTGATGGAGGAGGCCAAAAACAGGCTGGTCTTACCGGTCGACGTCGTCGTCGCCGCAGCCATGGAGGAGGGCGCCGAGTCGGAGACGGTCCCGGCGGACGCCATCCCATCCGGCAAGATGGGCCTGGATATTGGACCGGAGACCGTGACGCTCTTCGAAGGGCACATCTCGGGCGCGAGCACCATCTTCTGGAACGGCCCCATGGGCGTCTTCGAGATCGACGACTTCGCGAAAGGCACGGAGGGCGTGGCCAGGGCCGTCGCCGACAGCGGCGCGACGAGCGTGGTGGGCGGCGGAGACTCTGTAGCCGCCGTCAACAAGCTCGGGCTCGAGGACAGGATGAGCCACATCTCGACCGGCGGCGGTGCCTCGCTCGAATACGTCGAAGGCAAGGAGCTGCCTGGCATAGAAGTCCTACCGGAGGAGTAGATCAACAGGGAGGAGATCTCGTGTCCCGACGCCCGATGATGGCCGCGAACTGGAAGATGAACAAGACCGTCAGGGAGGCCGAAGAGTACACGGCTGCCCTCCTGCCTCGCGCCGCCGACGCCAAGGAGGACGTGGACGTCGCCGTCTGCGTCCCCTTTACCTGCCTGCACGAGGTCGGCCGGATGGCCGATGACTCCGCGATCATCGCGGGCGCGCAAAACTTCTACTACGAAGACTCGGGCGCGTACACCGGTGAAGTCTCCGCCCCCATGCTTCTCGATGTCGGGGCCAGGGCGGTCATAGTGGGCCACTCCGAGCGGCGCGAGGTCTTCGGCGAGACCGACGAGATGGTCGCCAGAAAAGCGAAGCGCGCGATGGAGGCCGGCATCCTACCCATCGTCTGCGTCGGTGAGACCAAGGAGGAGCGCGACGGGGGGGGTATGTGGGAGAAGGTCTCCGGCCAGGTCAGGCGGGTTGTCGAGGAGCTCGAAGACACCGGCGGCGAGAGTGTCGTCTTCGCCTACGAGCCTATCTGGGCCATCGGGACTGGCGACACAGCCACCCCCGAAGACGCCCAGGATGCCATCGGCAAGATCAGAGATCTGCTCGGGGAGACGGTGGGGGACGACTTCGCCGGCAGCGTCCGCATCCTCTACGGCGGCTCCGTCAAACCGGAGAACGCGGCCGAGATCATGGCCCAGGAAGATGTCGACGGAGCCCTCGTCGGAGGGGCCAGCCTCGAGGTTGAATCGTTCGTCGAGCTCATAGGGGCAGCCCAGAACGCGGTGGCCCAGACCGACGAGTAAGTGGTGTGGTAAGGTAGCAGCATGCTGTACTACATAGTCGCTTTCTTTCAAGTCGTATTCTGCATAGCCCTGGTCGGCCTGATCCTGCTGCACTCCGGAAAGGGAGGCGGACTCTCCTCCTCGCTCGGCGGCGGTATGGGCGGTACCTTCTCGGGCACCACCATCATGGAGAAGAACCTAACCAGGTTGACCCTCATCGTCGTAGGACTCTTCTTGCTGACCAACATTGCCCTGTTTTTCCTCGCCTGACGGCACGTCAGCACGCTTCGCCCTTGAGGGCTCAGCATGTCAGCACTTCACCACGCCGCTTCGCGGCTTGTCAGCACGTCAGCAAGATGGGGGACACCGTCCGAGATGTGGGAGAACCTTTGAGGAATGAATGCGCCTGCGCGACGGAGCGCGGTCCGGACGGGCCAAGCTGAAATGCTGACAAGTCGTCTGGCGAAGCCAGGCGACGTGCTGACCAGCTAAAAGAAGGACTCGCCCGGGGAGGATGGGGAGAACAGGCGAGTCCAATGTAATTATACACCCCAACGTATCCTACGGCGTGCATGAAGTTACAAGGTTAACCGGCTATTTAGATCCGGTGCGAGCACCCGGTACGAGCACCCCGGGGGAGTTTTGTGTCGGAGGGGGGACTCGAACCCCCACCCCCTTATCGGGGACTAGGCCCTCAACCTAGCGCGTCTACCAATTCCGCCACTCCGACAAAGTAGCCCGAAGAGTATACGAGAGACACATAGTGGGGTCAACGGCCCGAAGCCTGTAGGGGCGGGTTTCAAATCCGCCTTTTAGGTTTGCGAACCGCGCTCTTGGGCTTGCGAATCTCCCTCGCAGCGCCTCTAGTCACCCGCTTTGTGCTAAGTTCTGCTGATGCGCAGAAAGCACTTCGTCGTGATCTCATTTGCGGCGTTGGCCTGCTCTGTGGCCTTGATCTTGTGGAAGGGGGGCCGAAGGGCGCGCAAGGACGAGTGGCCCGTCAACCTTGCCCACAGGGGTGCCTCGTCCCTGGCTCCGGAGAACACTATCGAGGCGTTCCGGCTTGCCTTGGAGGCGGGGGCAGGGGGCCTCGAGCTCGACGTCCACATGACCCGCGACGGTCGCATCGTCGTGATCCACGACGCGACCGTGGACCGTACGACGAGCGGTGCCGGCGCCGTCTCGGAGATGACCATCGAGGAGCTTCGCGGGTTGGATGCCGGCTACAACTTCAGCCCCGATGGGGCTTCCACCCGTCCGTACCGCGGCAAGGGCAGCAGGGTGCCGACGCTCGAGGAGGTCCTCCGCGAGTTCCCCGGCGTCGCGGTCAACGTCGACATCAAGGCCGGTCTTCCCGGTATCGAAGCCGCTGTGCTCGGGGTTTTGCGCGAGGCGAACGCCCTCGGGCGCGTCCTCGTAGTCTCCACCCCCCACGCTACCGTGAAGCGGTTTCGTAAGATCTCCGGCGGCCACATCTCCACAGGGGCATCGAGGTGGGAGACAGGGATCTTCTTTCTCCTGAGCAGGCTACATCTGGAGTGGCTCGCACGCCCTGACTACGTCGCCCTGCAAGTGCCCCCCGTCCACAGGGGCATCCCGCTCGTAACGCCACGCTTCATCGCGGCTGCGCACAGCAGGGGTGTGAGGGTGGACGTATGGACCATAAACCAGGCCGACGAGATGCGCCGCCTGCTCGACCTCGGCGTCGACGTGATCATGACCGACCGGCCGGAGACGCTGGCGGACGTGCTACGACGCCGTGCCTAAGGCGCGTGTCATGCCACAATAAGCAGTGCGATGGAGGCAAGGCCGAAGAGCGTGTAGGCGGCGCCGAGGGGCAGGAAGTATTTCGGGTCGTCGCGCAGGGGCGTCAGGTATTCGGCGTAGGGT
>JBKPNW010000223.1:0-4992 GCA_046732815.1 Actinomycetota bacterium
CTATACCCATGCGTTTAGCGACCCATACGACATCGTTATATGTGCGTACCGAGAGCTTCTTCCTCTCCTCGATCAGCAAGTCGGTTAGCGTCTGCAGAGCAAGACCATACTCACCTACGTCAAGGAAGTGGCTGACTTCCCGGCTTTCCTCTGCAGAGAGTTGGGAGCCGAGTGCGTGGAGGATGCTCCATAGCTGGGCTTCCAACTCATTGTAGAAATCTTCGAGGCTCACGCTTCTGTAATCACCTTCTCTCTTTTGCCCCTGGCGCCGAATATCCTATGCTATTCATCCAAGTGCGTGGAAGGGTTTTTCTCCGAAGGTCGCCCCAGAAGAAGTGGCCACCTGGCAGATGCAGCGCCCTCGTGCGCTAGGTACGCTAGCCTAAGAGGTCGGGGACGCATTCTTCCTTCCCCTTTGTATTTGCACCCGGCCCACCTCGCTACAGGCCGCGCTGTTTCTTTCATCGCACAAAGTCATAACCAGCGCGGCCTTCTAAAAGCCGCGCCCCGATCGCCTAAGCCTTCCTATGACCAGATCCTTACGGCGGGCGCCTAATATCCGATGATATGAGCATCCCTCGCCAGCGGTCCCGGCCTATCGGGGGTGGGGCGAAGCCTTAAATTATGACCATGTGGCAGAGCAAAGCTTGTCCACCTGGCAGATGTGTCGTCCCTCGGGCCCTGCTAGCATCTCAGCGGGACTAGTGTTCACCGTGCAAGGTGCTAACGTCCCGGCTAAGACCAGCGTTCTCGGAGGGGGGGTGAGAACGCTGGCCAAGTGGGGCGTCTCGCAAGAGACGCTCCTTTTTCTAGTTTACGTGGGCGGGATGGGAAAGTCTTTAGCTTTTACATTTACTTATGTTCTCGAGGGATATAGTTAATACGTGATGGCCTTGGCGAAGTCCGAGGACACTCGCCGAGGGACTATTCAGCCGAGTGGGAAGTTCTACGAACTTCGTCTACACGGCGTTCTAAGAGGCTCCGCGGATAGGTCATGGCTGTCGGCTAGGACGACCTTCCCAGCGGTAGCGAACCCAGCCTTCTCGGATGAGCCTCCTCACGATGATGACCACCTCGGAGAAGGCAACCCAGAAGTCTATGACCCGCCCTCTCCTCTCCGTACACCACACGAGCTTCTTATGGGCGTTGTGCCAGGAACTCGTCCTCTCCACCACCCACCGATTGGTGGCCCAGAATGGTGCTGGCTTGCCCTTACCCGAGATCTCCCACACCAGCCCTCGCTCCCGCAGGCGCTCACGACTCAGATCGGAGTCGTAGCCTCGGTCGAGATGGACGCTGGTCCCCTCGGGCAGGACCCCCAGCGTCTCGCTCACCGCATCGAGGGTGGGAGCCAACAGCGGTGAGTCGTGGCGGTTGGCGGGGGCGCTGATGGCGCCCAAAGGGATGCCTCGCTCGTCCACGGCCATAGAGCGTTTGGTGCCTTGCTTCCCCCTATCCACCGGATTACTGCCCGCTTTCTCGCCACCGCAAGGGGCCTTGGTGATGCAGCAATCGACGGCCATCTCGCTCACCTCCAGACCGATGAAGCGGTCGTAGGTTTCGAGCACCGACTCACGCAGTCGGTCCATCACCCCCGACTCGATCCACTCGTTGCGTCGGTCGCGAAGCGTGGTGGCCGAGCACCTCCCGTCGGCGATCCTGTGGTAGGCGCAGCCGAACACCAACACCTGCACCAACTTCTCGAAGACCACCCGGTCGGGGATGCGGGGGCGGTGGCACCCGAGCGGATGGCTTACTTCTCTTACGGGCAGCAGGGCCTTAAACTGTTGCCAGATGGGTTCGATGAGGTAAGGTGGGAGCGCGGGCACGGGAGTACTCCTTCGTCGGGAAGCTTAGAGAACTCCCCAGATGATCGAGCATCTCGTGTCCGCTTTCCATCGAGCGTCATCGCTCCCTATCCGCGCAAGCTCTTATGAGAGAGGCTACCACAACCAGGGGTGTGGACTACTTCCATCTTCCTCGCCCTCTGTGGAGGAAACTCAAGAAGTGCCTGCCCAAAAAGAATAGGAAGAGTGCCAAAGGCGGCAGGCCGAGGGCCTCTGATCGGACCGTCATCAACGCCATCTGGTACGTGCTTTGGACGGGATGTCAGTGGAAGGCCCTCCATCGCGATTGGTTTGGGGTTTCCTCAAGCGTGGTCCATGAACGCTTCCAGAGGTGGAGGAGGATGGGCGTCTTTGAGAAGCTGATGAAGAGGATGGCCCAGTACTACGCAAGGGAGTGTGGCGGGATCTCTTGGAAGTGGCAAGCCATGGACTCCAAACACTCTGCGGCTCCTTTGGGAGGCCAGAAAACGGGCAAGAATCCCACCGATAGGGGCAAGTCAGGAGCGAAGATAAACCTCCTGGTGGACGGGCGGGGCGCTCCCATCTCGGTCGTACTCACCGGAGCCAACCGCCACGACAAGGTCTCACCGATGGATCTCATAATCTCGATGGTTCTCAAGCGTCCGGCGCACAAAGAACAGCACCTGTGCGCTGACAAAGCCTACGACTCAGAGGATTTGAGGGAGTTTGTAGATTCTGCGGGCTACATAGAGCACATCAAGGTCAATCCCAGGCAAAAAGACTCCGAGCGTCCATTGAGTGAGGAAACCTCAAAGAGAGTTTACCCAGCGAGGAGATGGAGAGTGGAGCGGACGATCTCGTGGTTGGTCAAGCGTCGCAATCTGCGCACTCGCTGGGCGAAGAAGGCTGAAAACTGGCTGGCATTGATTCAGTTGGCCTGCTCCCACATTTTGCTCAATCTGGCGGTTTTCGGATAGAGTCTTAGCTTGTCAGCCTGTCGAAAAACGCGTTGGATGGTACTTCGGAGTCTCCTACGATAGGGTCAGACGTTGCCCCGTCCGAGATGGATGTACCGTGCCGCTTCAGCCACGCGGAGAGCCGTTGCTTGCGCCAAGGTCCTTGATCCGCGCCACGGTTCGCTCCGAGCAAGCGCTTGACATTTTGCCGGAGGCAATCAGCAGCGCCTGTACGTTCACCCTCTCTTATCTCCTGAGCCCAAACCTCCTCAACCCATGCAAGTCTTTGGCCCCGCCGAACAAGGGCTCGAGCCCCACACCCTTCTCTTGCGCACGGCCCTCTTATAGGGAGAACTTTCGCGGCAGCCCTTGATCCTGTCGACGTACTCCTCCCCGTAGTAGCGCAGCACCTCTCGATCCCCTTCTTTTTTGGGGTTCACTTGGGTTTGGAGGGCAGGCCTCACATTGGCAAGCGTGGCGCAAATGCTTATGGAGATGGTGAGGGGACAGGGCAGCTATCATCGAAGGCGCGTCGGCCGTGCCGTCCGGAAGCGGCACTTAAGTACACGCCGACATTGTCATCTAGGGTGCACTTCGTGCTACTTTGTGTACACTTCGCCGCTACCTTTCCCAAAGCGCCCTTCCGTTGACTTTCGACGCCTGCAATATTTAAGGATCTTTTGAGTGATCCGTGCCAACCAAACCGACCGACAAGTATAAACGGTTGGGGGTTCTTCGGACGGAAAGGAGGCTACCTGTGTCGGATAGGAGTGATGCGGAACAAAGCCCATCAGTGATGCTAGCCCCCACGGAGCAAGGGCGGTTGCTGCATGCTACGACCCAGAAGCGCTTGAAGCCGGTCTGGAAGCAGCGGCTGATAGTCGGTACGCTCGTCCTCTCAGACTTGTTCTTGACGCTCGTGGTTTGGGGAGTAGGGTACGTTGGCCAGGGCATCTTGGGGCATGGTGAACTTACGGAGGTCGCCCTTGCCGCCATCGTGCCTAGCGTAATGGTGTGGATCGGGCTGCGCGCGTTGCTGGGATTGTATCCGGGTTATGGTTTGGACTCGGTGGAGAGGTTGCGTCGGCATACCTACTCCGTTTTCGCTACGTTGGCCATATTGGCGGTTTTCGCTGTGGGTTTCCAGGTCGGGGATCTGCTCTCGCGCATCCTACTAGCCTTTGCCTTCCTGGGTCTCTTGTTCCTAACCCCTTTCGTCCAACACTTTGCAAAGCTGGGTATGAAGAAGGCCGGGTTGTGGGGTAAGCCAGTGATAATACTCAGTTACAGAGAGACCGGAGCAGAGTTCCAGGAGCTCCTCAAGCAAGAGTGGGGCATGGGATACTCCCCCCTTGCCCTCTTGGATCACCACCTATTAGCTGCAGGAAAATCCTACCGGGAGGTTTCCTGCGCAGAAACCCTGGCTGAGGCGGTGAATCTGGGTCGCCAGCTGGGAGTAGACACCCTCATCTTCGCCATGCCCTACACCCGCCGCGAGCAACTTGCCCGCATGGTGAATGTGGCGAGCGAAAGCTTCCGCAGCGTTTTGATCCTACCTAACCTCAACGGCATAACAAACTCGGCGGTGGCGCCCAGAGATTTCGCGGGAACCTTAACTCTTGAGATCAAGCAGAATCTTCTGGATCCCTGGTCCCGAAGGCTCAAACGTGCCTTGGACTTGGTGGGGACGGTGATTGGCGGAGTGCTTATCAGCCCGCTGGTGTTCACCATCGCCGTGCTGATAAAGCTCGATTCGCCATGTCCTGCGTTTTATGGGCACCGGCGCCTGGGCGCTGGAGGAAAGCATTTCCTGTGTTGGAAGTTTCGTACGATGCACGTTAACGCGGAGCGGCTGCTGGATAAGCATTTGCAGGACAATCCCTTTCTGCGAGCCGAGTGGGAACAAAATCAGAAGCTACGCGACGACCCCCGCGTTACCCGCGTCGGCCATCTGTTGCGCCTGACTAGCCTGGATGAGCTACCGCAGCTCTGGAACGTCCTGCGCGGGGAGATGAGCCTCACAGGTCCTCGACCCATCGTGGATACCGAGGTGCCAAAATACGGACAAGTGTATAAGCTCTACAAGCGCATAAAGCCAGGTATGTCTGGCTTGTGGCAGGTCAGTGGGAGAAGCGACACAAGTTATGCCGAGCGAGTGGAGATCTGTCTCTTATACACATCTGACGCTGCCGACGATCCAACTCTAGTGTTTTTGTGGGTGGGGGGGG
>JBKPNW010000224.1:0-2274 GCA_046732815.1 Actinomycetota bacterium
GGGGCTGCTCAGGCTGCTGGCTGTCGAGATCGAGTACAACAAGGACATACTTGAGGCCTTCAAGAACTCACGGAGCGATCCTGGAGAACATCCGCAAGTCTTGCACACCCAGGCGTGGGAGGAGAACAGAGGTCGGATCTCCCAACTGCTCAAGCGTGGCGAGGACTTCGGACGGCTGGCGGACTACTTCATGAACGTCGCGACCTTCGAGGAGTACCGTCGGAGTGGGCAGGAGTCGGCAGAGACCTTGTTGGAGCACATTCCCTTCCTTGAGCAGCAGGGGAAGGCCGCTATGAAGGTTGTTATAAGGGGGACAGGCGGTAAGGTGGAGCCACGAGTAGAAGTCCCTGCCCTACAAGCTCCCAAGGACGAGAGCTAGAAGCGCCCTCAGCAGCGCCACCAGATGAGCGAGAATCGCCTGGGACAGTCGAGGGAGAGCCGGAGAGGGCAGAGCCCCGCTACAGCAGGCCCACAGGAGCCCGCATGGCGCCGCTTACGGCGTAGGTGGTTCGGGAACTGACGGAGAGGAGTCGAGACGTG
Organism: Actinomycetota bacterium; assembly: GCA_046732815.1. Lineage (GTDB taxonomy): Bacteria > Actinomycetota > Rubrobacteria > Rubrobacterales > Rubrobacteraceae > Rubrobacter_D. The sequence goes on from JBKPNW010000224.1 coordinate 541, forward strand.
TACGTAACCGAAGAACAGCGGCAGCACATTATAGCGTTGGTGCGGATGCATACAAGCGTAGATTGCCCCACTCTGGATGTCGAGGATATTAAGAACGCTTTGGGCTCTGTAAGGGTCTTCTATTGGTGTAGGAAGGAGGACGTAGGGGAGCGCGAGCACCTGAAATATCTCACCCTTACCGACGAAGAAGCTGAGTCCATTGGCGTGCGCAGGGCTGTGCACCGTCCCGATAGAGACACGAATCAGTGATGACACTACCCACCCAACTACCGATAATCCGAATCTTTATACGTCCTGTGGATAACCCGGAGCAAGATGCCTGAATGCTCGCTGCGGTGGATAAGATCTTCTCTACCTATTCACCGTGCGCGGATACTTATGCGGCTGGTCGCAGCGTGCGTTACAGCGTAGTTCCCAGAAAAAGAGTTCTACGAAGTTCGGGCCCGTCCTCGTAACACCGCCATCTCAAAATCATTGCCGATTCATCGGCGCTCGTCGTTGAAAGGCATCACCGGGGTCAGGTCTCATTACGATAACGAGACCTGACCCGTTTTCTTCCACGTCTATTGAGACTCTAGTGAGCCTTTAATACCGTAGGTGGCCTCTATAGGGGAAGTTTCCCGCTTCGACGTCGTCCTTCATGTCAATTCGCCCGCTGACACCCTCGAAGACGCCTGTGCCACTGCCCTCTACAATAGGATGCTGACAACGCCCAAAGATCTCTCCAGACTGGGTGGACGCATCCTCGTACTTCGCCTCGAATCGGTAAGTCGTTTCGAACGTACCGGATTCACCCAAGTACGAGCCAACGAAGAGCTCGGTTCCCGTCTCTCGGTAGGTCCCGCTGGGCGAGCTTTCTTTTGTCAAGATGTCTGTATACAGACAACCTTCCAAGTCCCCATGCATGATGACGGCATAGTCGACGACCACACCTTCAGGGGGGTCGACACATTCACCCGGACCGGGTAAATAGGCGACCCCCGATATCTGCGTGGCTCCTTCTGCGAGCGCCGGGGACGGAGCCGTCGACACAACACCAATAAGCGCCACTGCTGCCAGAGTAGTGAGCGTCAAGATCGTCAATCGTCGTTTCATGATTCCTATCTCCTGTTCAGTGATCTGCAACAGAAACACAGTCACCCTGGAGCCAGGACAATGCTCATCCTGACGTGCATCGTGCGCCTCCTTCCTCCCGCTCTCCTGGAGCGGAACCATCGCTTACCAAGCGTAGCTAACCCAGCTGCGTTCCTCCTCTTGGCCTCAACCGCTACTGGCGCATAGCTCCAGTCCAGAAGGCAGGTAGCTGTCCTGCGCCTTCACGCGGCGGTCTCTCTGCCACGTAATTAGTGCTATGCGTCTGAGAGAGCCTATAAATACTCAAAGGGCCGGAGCCCCTAACATTGGTGCTGTGGAAGCTCCGACCCTATGAGAGAAGCCGGTGCGACGAGCACGCCAAGGAACGTTACATGGTTGTCCGTCGTAAAGGGGTGTTGTGCCCGCCCCACCAGGGGTAGTCATGGTCGCACGACAGACGCTTGTGCGCAACGGTTCAAGAACACAAACCGAAGGCCGCGCCTACGTGGGCGTTTACAAAGGCGCGGCCAAGGACAGTATAAAGGCCGGAGCCCCGATAAGGACCCCGGCCCGGCTCTACTGTAGCTAGGACTTGTGCCAGTAGCCGTAGATACACCGCGTCCCGTCGCGTGTAGGATCGTGGGTGTCATAGATAACGCC
>JBKPNW010000225.1:0-2001 GCA_046732815.1 Actinomycetota bacterium
GCCAACAACACGACGAGCAGCGCGGCCAGGCTCGTGACGAGGATGACGCGAGCGCGTATGACTCCGCTCCTTCCCGCGACAACATTTAGCTAGTGTGAGTTGATACGTGCGCCGGAGCTGATCGGATTGCCGCTACTCGAAGATTGCTTTGTACGCTACGGGCCGTTTTTCTCTATCATCCACCCTCCCTTTAGGTACCGCCCCCTGTACACACGCTGCCAAGTAGCAAAGCTCACGCGCTCTATTCACCCAAGTGCTTAGAAGGTGAATTCTGCGAACTTCGCACTAACGGGGTTCTACGAAGTTCACCACCAGAGCTAGCCACTTGGCATACAAAGATAGTCCGTATGGGTGATGCGCCTAATACCTCATGCTTGCTACCGTTATGGCGTTGTACGGCGCAGCGGGGCTGAGGAGTCCCGCTCCTCTAGGGAAGGAGGGCAGAGGAAGTGTTGAGGAAGAGGGTGGCGGTGCTTGTGACCGCTGCCATGATGGTGCTCTCGATGCTTGCGGCTTCGGCTCCGACGTTCGCGCAGGGCGGGCACACCAGTTGTAAGGCCTTCGGCCAAGGGACCGCCGGGTTCGCCAAGAGCGAACAACCCTTTGGCCAACAAGTACGCGGTCTTGCTCCGGCCAATGCGGGCGTCCATGGCGAACAGGCGGCGGTCTGCGAGCCGAAGAGCCAATAGGAGGCGGTAAGAAGGGGCCCGGGATCTAGCAACCTCGGCCCCTCTAGGGAAGGAGGAGAGCGATGAGGAGAGCGGTACTGCTGCTGGCGACGATGGCCTTAGTCGTCCTTGCAGCGGGCGGGGTGGCCCTTGCGGTGACCAAGATCGGCGGTCCCGGCCCCGACGTACTGAAGGGCACCTCCAACCGCGACACGCTCAAAGGCAAGGGCGGTCCCGACACGCTGCTCGGATTGGGCGCCGCCGACTGCTTGTCGGGCGGTACGGGTCCGGACGCCGCCGAGGGTGGTCCCGGCAACGACACCGTCCTAGGCGGCCCTACGGTGGGCCATTGCGATGCACGCCAGGAAAGACCGGGATCCAGCGACGTAGTGAGCGGTGGCCCTGGCAACGACGTGGTGGACGGCGCCGCAGGAGCGGACACCATCTCTGGCGGAGATGGCGACGACTTTCTCTCCGACGGCGAGAACCACGGCGGCGCGACGGATGTCCTCTCGGGCGGGCGCGGCGACGACTCCCTTGCACCCGCCAACGATCCGGCGGGCAAAGACCTGGTCTCCTGTGGGAGCGGACGCGACACGGTGTTTGCCGACCGAGCGGACATAGTCTCGCGTGATTGCGAGAGGGTATTTAGATTCTAGGTGTGGCGAAGGACAACGAAGGCGAACGGGGCCAGGGCGTAGTAGCAGCCCCGGCCCTTCTTCTTGGCCTTATTCACCGAAGTGCGTGGAAGGGGTATTCTGCGAACTTCGCCCAAACGGAGTTCTGAGAAGTTCCTCAAGAACGATGTAATAACTACTGCAATTGAGTGATGCACCATCCTGCCTCCTGATGCTAGCCTGTCTTCTGTGAAGATGCGCTGCGACCTCGCAGAGCAGCGCACACCCTCAACGACGAGGGGATAGCGACGCGTTAGGAGGACCCAAGTGACTGCTGAGAACACCCCCGACCCCAGCGCCCCTGACACCATCGTCCTGATTCACGGCCTCTGGGTGACCTCACGTAGCTGGGAGGAGTGGAAAGAGCGCTACGAGGCTCGTGGCTACCGCGTGCTACCCCCGGCCTACCCGGGCTTTGAGGTCGAAGTCGAGGCGCTCAATGAGGACCCTTCGCCTATCGAGGCCTCGACTATCCCTGGGGTCGTCGAGCACCTCGAGAGTGTCGTAGGCGAGCTAGAGAACCCCCCGATCATCATGGGCCACTCCTTCGGCGGCGTGTTCACCCAGATCCTGCTCGACCACGGTTACGGCGCGGCGGGGGTAGTTATAGACTCCGCGCCAACCGAGGGCGTCAGGGTAACCCCGGTCGCACAGAT
>JBKPNW010000226.1:0-4819 GCA_046732815.1 Actinomycetota bacterium
ACGTTATAGCCCTCAACGACCCATACATGATGGAAGGAAGCACCTCGCACCTGCCCGACATCCTCCTGGTGCGTCCGATCTTCTACGAGGGCGACCACATAGGCTACGCGCTCCAATGGGGCAACTTGATGGATGTGGGCGGCTCGACAGCCGGGTCCATCCCCATCGATGCCCGCTCCATCTACGAAGAAGGCGTGAGAATGCCGCCGGTCAAGCTCTACGACGCCGGCAAACTCAACGAAGAGGTCCTGCGCTTCTTCTGCCACAACTCCCGCACCCCGCGCGAGACCCGCGCCGACGTCATGGCGATCGCCGCAGGAACGGCCGCCGGCGCCCAGCGCGTGAAAGACATCTGCGACCGCTTCGGCAAGGACACGTACTTGGAGGCCTGCGACGCGCTGCTGGACCGGACTCGCTCGAGCATCATAAACTTGATCCGCCAGCTCATACCGGAGGGCGAGCGTTTCGAGTTCGAGGACTACACCGACGACGATGGACTCGGCAACGGCCCCATAAAGCTCAGGCTCTCCATGTGGCGCGAGGGCGACACTTTGCACCTCGACTGGAGCGGTACTGACGCCCAGGTACCGGGGCCCGTCAACTTCCTCCTCAACAAAGAGATGTTCCAGATGTTCGCGGGGGTGTTCTTGATCTCCGCCGTAGACCCGACCATCCTCTTCAACGACGGCTACGCGGACATCATCAAAGTGAACATCCCCGACGGCACGGTCCTGCGCCCGAGGGAGCCGGCGCCCCTCAGCAACCGCCTCGTCGTCATGGCGCGGCAGTTCGACGTCCTCGGCGCCGTCTACGCCAAGGCCATAGGCTTCAACGTCTCCGGCTCCTACGGGACGAGCCCCAATTTCGTCTACTCGGGTGTCAAGGACGACGGCGAGTCTTTCCAGACCATGGAGATCCTGTACGGTGGGATCCCGGCCATCCCCGGCAAGGACGGCCTCGACGGGCACTCCTGGTGGCCCGAGTTCCTCGCCGTCCCTGCCGAGTACATGGAGACGTACTACCCCATGATCGTCGAGGAGTACTCGGCCCGCAAAGACTCCTGCGGCGCCGGCCAGTTCCGCGGAGGCTGCGGCATCAAGAAGGTCTACCGTTTCCTATCAGATGGCCGTATCACCTACCAGGACGACCGCCACCACACCTATCCCTACGGCGTGGACGGCGGCAAGCCAGGAGCGGCCTCGAAGAAGACGCTCGTCAGGGCGAACGGCGAAGAAGTCGACATGCCTGCCAAGGTACGCGACGTGCCCGTCTTCGAGGGCGACCGCCTCATCTTCGAGACGGCCGGAGCCGGCGGCGTAGGAGACCCGCTCGAACGCGACCCCGGTGCTGTCGCCAAAGACGTCCGCTGGAGCCTCATAAGCCCCGAGGCCGCCGAGAGCGTCTACGGCGTCGTGGTCACCGACGAAGGCTCCGTCGACGAGGAAGCGACGGGGTCGAAGCGCGAGGAGATAAAGGGCAGCCGCGGCGAGTCACCGGGATTCGACCACGGAGATCTGCCGCCCCTCGATGAGCAGCGGCGCATGATCGCCGAGACTCGGCGTAGGTTCAACGAGTGGCTCTCGGGCGAGCTTGGCAAGGCCAGGGCCAACGGAGGCTAACGCCATGACGCACATAGAAGGGTTCGGCGGACGCGGCGGCTTCGGCCACCGTCCCGCCCTCGTCGTCATAGACATGACCCTCGGGTTCACCGATCCAGAATCACCGTTGGCCTGCGACCTCGAAGGCCCGGTCTTCGAGATCCAAAAGCTCCTCGAGGCCGCCCGGCGAGCAGAGATCCCCATCGTCTTTACCACCGTCGCCTACCGCGAATCGGACAAACTTACCGCAGCGGCCTTCATCGACAAGGTACCCGCGCTACTCACCCTGGAAGCGGGAACACGCTGGGCCGAGATCGACCCGCGCATAGCGCCCGAAGAGACAGAGCCGGTCCTCAACAAGCTCTTCGCCTCGGGCTTCTTCGGCACGGGCCTCTCCAGCCTCCTCACCGCCGCCGGCGCAGACACCCTGATAATCACCGGCGCATCCACCTCGGGCTGCGTCCGCGCGACGGCCGTCGACGCCCTCCAGCACGGCTTCCGCCCCGTGGTCCCACGTGAAGCCGTCGGCGACCGCAACGAGCAGGCCCACGAGGCGAACCTCTACGACATAGACGCCAAGTACGGCGACGTCACCTCCGTTCGAGCCGCGCTAGATTACCTGGAAGAGGTCGGCGCCGCGCACGCTCACTGATTCGAAGCACTCGTTCGGGCTGCGGGCACACACGGGGGCCTACCATCAGTAGATTCCCGCTTGCGCGGGAATCTACTGGTGGTAGGAGGCTGGGGGGTACCGTCGTGCCGTTGGCGTCTACCCGGATCCGGTGCGACCTTCGACCCGGTGTGGAACTCTCGTCAGGACCCGAGTAGAATCCCGGCGGTCTCATGGAGGTTGAATTGAATGACACGGGCTCTACGCTGACGCACCTCGAGGGGGCGCTTTCGAGAGAGAGCTACCCTGCGGACGGGTTGATGGGGCTCGACCCCGCCGACGGACGCCCCCTGCTGGCCCGCTATGATCTCGAGAAGGCCGCCAGGTCGCTCACCCGTGGATCTCTGGTCGAACGGCGCACCGGCCTGTGGCGCTGGGCCGAGCTGCTGCCGGTGAGGGACCGGGGCAACGTCGTGTATCTGGGCGAGGGCGATACGCCGCTCCTGGCGCAGCCTCGGCTTGGGGAGGCGCTCGGCATCCCGCGCCTCGCCACCAAGGCCGAGGGCCTCAACCCCACGGGCTCGTTCAAGGCCCGCGGTATGGCCGTCGCGGTCTCGCGGGCTATTGAACTCGGCGTTACCTCGTTCGTCGCGCCATCGGCGGGGAACGCGGCCGGCGCGCTCGCCGCCTACGGGGCCTCCGCCGGCGCACGAGTCACCGTGCTGACCCCAGTGGATGCCACGCCCGCCAACCAGCAGGAAGTTCTCGCGATGGGAGCGCATCTGGTACTGGTGCAGGGTCTCATCTCCGACTGTGGCTGGATCTCGACGGCGCTCGCCGACAGGATCGGCGCCTTCGACGTAAGCACGCTCAAAGAGCCGTACCGCGTCGAAGGCAAGAAGACCATGGGCTTCGAGCTCGCCGAACAGCGCGGCTGGCGCCTTCCTGACGTGATCGCCTACCCGACGGGCGGAGGCACAGGCCTCGTCGGGATGTGGAAGGCCTTCGACGAACTGGAGGCGCTCGGCCTGATCGGACCCGACCGGCCCAGGATGGTGAGCGTGCAATCTGAGGGATGCGCCCCCATCGTAAGGGCTTTCGAGAGGGGAGAACGTTTCGCGGAGCCCTGGCAGGACGCGAAGACGAGGGCGTCAGGCATCAGGGTCCCCTCCGCCGTCGGCGACTTCCTGATCCTGGACGCTCTCAGAGAATCGGGGGGTACGGCCGTCGCGGTCGACGAGGACTCCATCTCCGAGATGCAGAAGTTCGCAGGGAGTATGGGAGCAGGCTACGTCAGCCCCGAGTCCGCGGCGGCCCTCGCCGCCGTTCCCGTACTACGAGAGAGGGGAGAGGTCGGGCGCGACGAAGAAGTCGTCGTCTTCGACTGCGGCATCGGACAGAAGTACCCGCCGCCTCAAGACCTCCCCGAACCGCCCGTCGTGGACCCGGACGACCTCGACATCGACGCCCTGGCCCACAGGCTGCGTTAGAAGGCCCCGCCCATGAATCAACCGTAGATCGCCTTGTAGCTGCCGCTCTGGATCTCGCCGTCGGCCACCATCACGTAGTCGTCCCTTATGGGCCTGCCTTCGAGGAAGCTCCTCAGGCTGTCGCGGACGCCAGCGGCGTAGCGCTTCTGGGCCTCCAGCGTGGTGCCCGAGACGTGCGGGGTCATGGCGTGCCGGGGCATCCGCCGCCACGGGTGGTCCGACGGCGCAGGCTCCGGATACCAGACGTCGCCCGCGTATCCTGCCATGTGCCCCTCTTCGAGGGCGTCGACCAGCGCGTCCGTGTCGACGATCGCCCCGCGGGCGATGTTGACGAGGTAGGCTCCCCGCTTCATGTTGGAGAGCGTCTCCCTGTCGAAAAGGCCCTCCGTCTCGGGCGTGAGCGGCGCGGCGACGACGATAACGTCGCACTCGGCGACCATCTCGTCCAGGGTCGCGTAGCGGATGCCTAAAGTGAGTTCCTCTACGGTACCGAGGCGGGAGCGTTTGTAGTAGAGCATCTTCACGTCGAAGGGTTTCAGGCGGGCGGCGATGAGCTGCCCGATCTGGCCGGCGCCGTAGATGCCGACGACCTTCCCTTCGAGGTCGTGAGAGTCTGAGGCGATCTCGCCTATGCTCCACCCGCCTTCCACGATATCCTTGTAGCCGGGGATGAAATTGCGGACCAGCACCAGGATCTGCATGGCGGCGTGCTCGGCGACGCTGACAGTGTTGGAGCCGGTGATCTCCGCGACCGTAATGCCCCGCTCGGCGGCCTCCCCGAGGTCCATGTGGTCCGACCCGACGCCGGCCGTGAGGATGAGCTCGAGGTTCGATGCCTCCCCGAGCATCTCGCTGGTGACATAGACCGGCCAGAAGGGCGTCGTGATGAGCACGTTTGCGTCCCGCAGATGCTCCATTAGCCCCTCGCCCTCCCTCTCGGTGGTCGAGACCAGCTCGTGTCCCTCTTCTTCCAGCGTCTCCCTCAGGCCCAGGTCGTTTTCGGCGCACCCGAGCACCTCGGGGTCGTCGGCCGCCGCACCGCCGGGATAGAGGACCGCCAGTACCTTCATACGCCCTCGCTCTGATTCGTGATGGTCTGGCGTTCGGGGACGATCCAGAGC
>JBKPNW010000227.1:0-5638 GCA_046732815.1 Actinomycetota bacterium
CCCCCAACCCCACCTCGACTCCTTCGTCGGCAGCGTCAGATGTGTATAAGAGACAGCGACCAGGCTCAGGAACCAGACCGATCTGGACGGGTTGAGGGAGGACCTTGTGGGGGTCGTCAAGGAGACCATGCAGCCCGTCCACGTCTCTGTGTGGCTACGGTCCCCCAACGAAACACGTCGGCGTGGGGAGCCGCTGGGATGAGCCGACGCGCCACTGCCTTGCTCGCGTGGTCCGCGTGCGCGCTCTCCTTGGCGCTCACGCTGCTGAGCCTTGTGTTCTTGATCCTTAACCTGTCTCATCCTGACGTCCCCGTCTACTCCTTCTGGATCGAGAACGTCCTGTTCTCGGTAGGGTTCTCGATCGTGGGCGCGGTGATAGTTCCCCGCCTGCCGCCCGAGAACCGCACGGGGTGGCTGTTCTGCGCGATCGGCCTTCTGTGGGCGGTGGCCCATTCCGCCGCTGAGTACGCCATCTACGCGCTGCTGGTGGCGCCAGGGTCCCTCCCCGCAGGTGAGGCGGTGAGCTGGTTCTTCACCTGGCCTCCGATAACGGCACTCGGCCTCATGCTGTTCCTGGTACTCCTCTTCCCAGATGGGCGGTTGCCTGGCGACGGCTGGAGGTGGTTCTCGCGTCTCGGCGCGCTCGCGACCGTGGTCGCAGTGATCTCGCAGGCCCTCACCCCCGGTCCGATCGGCGCCGGCCTCCCCATCCGCAACCCGCTCGGGTTCGAGGGGTTGCCCAACGTCAGCAGGCCGGTGCAGGCGCTCATGTTCGCCCTGATCTCCGCCGCCGTGGTCTCGCTGTTCGTGCGGAGGACCCGTGCGAGCGAGGTGGAGCGGCTACAGATCCGGTGGTTCGCCTACGCCTTCGCGATGGGGGCGTGCGGCGTCATCGTGAAGAATCTCGTCGCCGAACCGCTGGACCTGATGTGGCTCGGCAGGTTCGGGTACGCGCTGGACCTCATCGGCACCGCGGGCATCCCGATCTCCATGGGGATAGCTATCCTGCGCTATCGCCTCTACGACATAGACCTGGTCATAAACCGCACCCTCGTCTACGGCGCCCTCACGCTGATGCTCGCGGTCGTGTACTTCGGCGGCGTCGCCACGACACAGGCGATCTTCCGCGTCCTCACCGGCCAGGAGCAGCAGCCCCAACTCGCGATCGTCGCCTCGACGCTCGTGATCGCGGCGCTGTTCAACCCGCTCAGGCGGCGCATCCAGAACTTTATCGACCGCCGCTTCTACCGCAGGAAGTATGACGCGGCGAAGACCCTCGGTGCCTTCTCCGCCCGGTTGCGTGAGGAGACGGACCTCGGCACCCTCAGCGACGAACTGGTCGAAGTAGTCAGGGAGACGATGCAGCCGGCGAACGTCTCGCTGTGGCTTCGTCCCGACACGACCACCATCAAGCGTCGGCGGACCTACAGTTAGCCCGGGGGGTTCGCCAGCTGCTCCCAATCGTCCTTTCGCAGCGCGTATTCGACGTCTCCGTGCTCTGAACCCTCGATAGGGTAAGGCCACGATTGGTGGAACGTGCGCACGTACTCAAGGCCCGCCTTCTCCATCACCCGCCGGGAGGCGTCGTGGATGACCATGGTCTCCGCGACCACGCGGCGCACGCCGAGCTCGGTGAAGCCCTTGTGGATCAAGGCCCGCGAACCTTCGGTGGCGTAGCCCTTGCCCCAGGCGGATCTCTTGAACCGGTAGCCGAGCTCGGCCTCGTCCGGGTCTCCGCCTTCCCGCGGCCGGAATTGGAACCACCCCAGAAATTCCCCGGTGGACTTCTCGATGGCCGCCCAGAAACCGTACCGGTCGCCTTGCTCGTAGTAGCGTAGGAAAGCGGGCAGAACGTCGTTTTCGATCTCCTCGCGCGGCGTCGTCCTGCCACCCGTTATGAAGTGCATTACCTCAGGATCGCCGTCGAGGTCGAACAGATCGTCCGCGTCGGCCTTCGTGAACCGGCGCAACACCAGCCGGTCGGTTTCCAGAAAGACTCGCACGGTCCAATCCTCCTCCCGCCCCTCACGACAGAGCCGATACGGCCAGCATAGTCCAGCCCGACATCGCCGGCAAGCCGCATGGAGCCGGTCGCGCTCTCGCGCCCCCAAAACCCCGGGGTCGACTGCGAGCGAGAACGAGAAGCTGATCAGCTGAAACGCTGATATGCCCCTGCTGCCAGCATCCTTGCACGTTTATAGTAACCTTGCTATAAGGTATGGAGAGTGTGGTTGCGTCGAGGGAAAGGAACGCTATGGCGACGGTAATAGGAGTACCGAAGGAGATCAAGGACATGGAGGGTCGTGTCTCCATGCAGCCTGACGGCGTTGTCGAGCTGGTGCATCATGGCAACGAGGTATACGTTCAGGCCGGTGCCGGTGACGGCGCGGGCTTCTCCGACGAGGAGTATAACGAGGCGGGTGCGCGGCTCGTCGACGGGCCTGAGGAGGTCTTCGAGGCGGCGGATCTGATCGTGAAGGTCAAGGAGCCCGTCCCCGAGGAGTACGACCGTTTCAGGGAGGGTCAGCAGCTCTTCACGTATTTGCACCTGGCGGCGGACAAGGGGCTCACGGAGTTCTTGATGGACCGTAAGATCAACTCCATCGCCTACGAGACGGTCGAGACGTCCGATGGGCTTCTGCCGCTCCTCACGCCCATGAGCGAGGTGGCGGGAAGGATGTCCGTACAGGCGGCGGCGCATCACCTGGAGAGCCCGCAGGGTGGGGCCGGGCTGTTGCTCGGTGGCGTGCCGGGGACGCCCGCGGCGAAGGTCACCATTATCGGCGGCGGGGTCGTCGGCACCGAGGCCGCCAAGATAGCCCTCGGCATGCGGGCGCTGGTGAGCGTGCTAGACATCAGCCCCAAGCGGCTCGCCTACCTCTCGGACATCTTCGAGGGGAGGGCCGACCTCGTTATACCCAACCGCGCCAGGACCGCCGCCTACGTCAGGCAGGCCGACGTGGTCATAGGGGCCGTGCTCGTGCACGGGGCGAAGGCGCCCAGGCTCGTCACCCGGGAGATGGTCGCGAGCATGCGCCCGGGGAGCGTGGTCGCCGACGTCGCCATTGACCAGGGCGGATGCGTAGAGACGGCGAGGCCGACGACACACTCCGATCCCACGTACGTCGAGGAGGGCGTCGTGCACTACTGCGTCGCCAACATACCAGGGGCCGTGGCGAGGACCTCGACGCTGGCCCTTACCAGCGCGACGCTACCATATCTGATCCAGATAGCGGACAAGGGTATAGAGGGCGCGGCGTCGGAAGACGAGGCCCTGGCCAAGGGACTCTCTACGCTGCGGGGGGATCTCGTCTCCGAGCCGGTCGCCGAGGCCCACGACCTCACCTACACCGATGCAGCGAAGCTTCTGAACTGAGGAGGACCGGCGGTTAGCTCCCGTACACCGGAGGACGGGATGAATCGAGGAGCGAGCGTTGCAATCGTGGGCGGTGGTATCTGGGGTTTGAGCACCGCCTACCACCTGGCGCGGGCCGGATGGACTGACGTGCAGGTCCTGGAGCGTAACGATGCTCCGTTCGACGAGACGACCTCCCAGGCCGCCGGGCTGGTCGGACAGATCCGGGCCACCCCGCTCATGAGGCGGGCGATCCGGTACGCTATAGACCTGTTCCTGGACTTCGAGAGGGAGACCGGCCACGACCCCGGTTTCCGCCAGGTCGGCAGCCTGCTGTTGGCCCTCACCCCCGAACGAATGGCCTCCTTCGAGGAGCACGTCGAGCACGCGAATAGTAGTGGCGTGGAGGCCCACTTCGTCGACGGTGCACTGATATCCGGGCTGGCACCTCACCTGGACATCTCGCAGATCGAGGGCGGGTACTTCGTTCCCGAGGACGGCTACCTCGATCCCCAAACATGCGCCCGGGCCTTCTGGCGCGCTGCGGAAGATCTCGGGGTCGGGATCAGGACGGGCACAACAGTGACCGGACTCTCGATAACGGACGGCCGGGTGATGGGGGTCGACACCGATGGTGGTCTCGTCGAGGCGGAACACGTCGTGGTGACGGCCGGGCCCTGGACCGGGACGATCGCCGAGATGGCGGGGCACAAGGCGGCGATGGTGCCCATACGCCACCAGCGCGTCACGACGGGTCCGGTTTCTGGCATCCCGGAGCACCATCCTGTCGTCCGCGTCACCGACGCTAGTTGCTATCTGCGGCCCGAGGAGGGAGGTTACCTCTACGGGTTCTTCGAGCCGGATCCAACGAGTTACGACCCCGAGTTGCCCGCCGGATTCCGCACGGCTGACATCGAGGAGCCGATAGAGGTGATGGAAGAGGCCAGGAGGAGGCTCATCCCCATCTTCCCCGTGTTGGAGGGCCTGGAGATCACCGCCTACCAGCGTGGCCTGACTACCTTCGCTCCCGACGGGGCTTACCTGATCGGCCCCGTGCCGCAGGTGGAGGGCCTCTTCGCCGCCACGGGATGCGCCGCCCTCGGCATCGCGGGCTCCGCCGCGGTAGGGAGCTGGCTGGCCGGCTGGATAGCTCGTGGGGACCCCGGAGAAGACCTGTCCTCGGTCGGCCTGGAGCGCTTCGGAGAGAAGGCTTCCGACCGTGGCTGGATCAGGAGTGAGGGCGAGGCGTTCTACGGTGGCTACTACGGTATTCCCGCCATGTCCGTAACCTAGCCCGCGGAGCCTGTAGCAGTGTCCACGCATTTTTCCCCTGAAGAGCTGGCGGACCGTCGTAAGGCCGCGTCCGAAGAACTGGTAGGACGCGGCCTCGACGGGTTGCTCATGTTCCGCCAGGAGTCGATGTATTACCTCACCGGCTACGACACCTTCGGCTACGTCTTCTTCCAATGCCTCTACATGGGCGCCGACGGCGAGACCCTTACCCTCCTGACTCGTACCCCAGACGTGCGCCAGGCCGAGCATACCTCGGTGGTCGAGGACATCAGGATCTGGTTTGACGCAGAAGGCGCGGATCCCGCCGGGGATCTGAGGGAGATCCTCGAAGAACACGGCTGCAGGGGAGAGCGCCTGGGTATAGAGACCGACGCCTACGGCCTCACGGGCTACAACCTGAAGCGTGTGGAGGCGGCGCTGGGCGGTTTCTGCGAGCTGGTGGAAGCTTCGGATCTCGTGAGCAGGTTGCGGGTGATTAAATCCCCGGCGGAGATCGCTTACGTACGTGAAGCTGCACGCCTTGCAGACCTCGGCCTGGACAGGGCCGTGGAGGTGGCGGCGCCCGGCGTCTTCGAGGGGGATGTCCTGGCCGCCTTGCAGGGCGTCATCTTCGAGGGCGGCGGCGACTTTCCCGCGAACGAGGTGATCATCGGCTCCGGGCCCCGCGCCCTCCTTTTCCGCTCCGCTGCCGGCATGCGCCGCATGGACCCCGTCGACCAGTTGTCCCTGGAATGGGCCGGCTCCTACCGCCACTATCACGCGGCCATGATGCGCACCCTGGCCGTGGGTGGGGCCTCCGCTTACCAGCGCCACCTCTTCTCTGCCGTCCGTGAGGCGCTGGAAGAGATGACCGAGGCGTTGGCGCCGGGACGTCCGGTCGGCGAGGTCGACGACGCCCACCGCCGTGTACTCGATGCGGCGGGGCTCAAAGAGCATCGCTTCGCCGCGTGTGGGTACTCGCTAGGTACGACCTTCAGCCCCAACTGGATG
>JBKPNW010000228.1:0-3823 GCA_046732815.1 Actinomycetota bacterium
GCCTCGAAGAGGGCTCGTACCTCTCGCGCCTGGGGTCGGGGGCCATCCTGCGCGCACTCCTCCATCGGGTGCTCGACGACTACGTCTCGGTTGTCGATGGGCTCGGAGACGACCTCGCCTCCCTGGAGGACGTCGTCCTCCAGGGAGGCGACGGCAGGGTGACGAACAGGCTCTACCAACGCTCCAGGGAGGTGGCCAAGTTCCAGCGGGTGACCCAACATCTCGAGGTCCTCTTGGAGGGCCTGGCACATCGCGGGTCGCAGGAGCCCGGATCGAATTCGGAACTCGGCATGCGCCTGGGCGTCGCGCGAAGCCGCATCCGCTGGATAAACTCGAGGGTATCGGAGTTCGTGGGACTGCTACAGAATCTGTTCAACGCCAACCTTACCCTGGTGAGCGTCAAGCAGAGCGACCAGACGCGCAAGATCAGCGCCTGGGCCGCCATAATCGCTGTGCCTACCGTGATAGCGAGCATCTACGGGATGAACTTCCGCTACATGCCAGAGCTCGGCTGGAGCTTTGGGTACCCATTAGCGTTGCTAGCCATGGCAGCGAACTGCGTCGTGCTCTACGTGGTCTTCAAGCGTATCGGGTGGCTCTGAGAGCGGTTTGCAAAAGGGTCAACCCTTTTGCAAACCGCGCAGGACAGCAAGTCAGCAAGTCAGCTACTAGTTCTTGCTGAAATGCTGAGAGCTTGCAAAGAGGCTCAACCTCTTTGCAAGCTGCTGTAGCCGCTCGGGCGGCCAGGGCGGCGTCCTCGGAGCCATCAGTTGCCAGGAGGATGCTCGGCCGAAGCCTCCCGTGGGTACCTAGTAGCCTGCGCTCCTGCTCCCGGTTGCGCCCCATAACTTCCCATTCTACCCCTACCCGGTGGACACGGGGGCCTACCTGGAGCACGTGTCATGGTTGAGCGAGCAGGGCGTGCGAGGCATCGTTCCGATGGGAACCAACGGCGAAGGGACCGCCGTGAGCGTGGACGAGAAGCTCGGGGTGTTCGGGGAGCTTTTCGCCAGCGGGTTTGCGATCGAGATCGTGCCCACCGTCATGCAGGGCAACCTGCTGGATACCCCGTGCCCTATCAAGAAAGCAACTGACTTCGCTGTCAACAGCGTCGGGTCGGGGCTTCGTCGCCAAACGCTACGAGGTTTGCGAGAATGAACCCTCGCGGTCGCGCAGCATTCGATGGAAGAAGTGCCATGGCCTCGGGAGCCAACACGGACGATACCGATGGCCGAGGCTCCGCGATCCGAACACGGGAGGAGGACGGCTTTGGAAAGACACGTGCTGTTCGTCCACGGCGGCGGTGAGGGGGCGCACGAGGCGGACGAGAAGCTAGCGGCGAGCCTGCGAAACGCTCTCGGGAGTGGGTACGACGTGCGCTCTCCGAAGATGCCTAACGAAGGTAGCCCCGAGGTCGAGGCCTGGAAAGATAGGATCTCAGAAGAACTCGCCGCGATGGACGGCGAGGTAGTCCTGGTCGGGCATTCCGTGGGCGCTTTCGTTCTGCTCGAGTACCTCTCCGAAGAAGCGGTGGAGGGACCCTTTGCCGGGCTATTCCTCATCGCGGCGCCCCACGTGGGGACCGGGGGCTGGGAGATCGAAGAAGATGCTATACGAGAGGACTTCGCGTCGAAGCTCCCCGAAGGATTACCCATGTTCTTCTATCACAGCCGCGACGACGAGGTGGTGCCGTTCGAGCACCTCGCTCTGTACGAAGCGAACCTCCCGCGGGCGACCTTCCGCGAGTTCGATGGCCGCGGGCACCAGTTCGGCGACGATCTGTCCGAAGTCGCCAGGGACATCAGGGAGAACGAGCGATGGCGACCCGGCTAGCCCCGCGCTTCAGGCCGAGCTCTTTGCCGGGGGCACCTACGAGAACCATCTGGTCGGCCTCTTCGAGTTCGACGAGGACGGCCGCGTCGAGTGCACCACGGAGTACCGCGACCCCGAGCCCTACAAGGAGGTCATCTCACATCGAGAAGACGTCCCGCTCGCCAACCCCTAAGGCCCCCGTGCGCGGGTGGGAGCGGGTCAGTGAGGCCCTGGAGCTGACCGACTCGCGTCTGAGGGGGCGAGGTGGTAGGGATCGTCATACAGGAGTAGGGCTACCCTTAGAGCGAACTTCTCGGAACGCCGCGCCGTAAAGCGGAAGTTCAGCTTCGGAGAATAACCCTTCCACGCACTTAGAGCGGTTTGCAAAAGGGTTGACCCTTTTGCAAACCGCGCAGGACAGCAAGTCAGCAAGTCAGCTACTAGTTCTTGCTGAAATGCTGAGAGCTTGCAAAGAGGCTCAACCTCTTTGCAAGCTGCTGTAGGTGAATAAGGGCAAGAGGTAGGGTTGGAACCTTGTTATCTGCTCAAGCCTCGTGAGAAGCTGTATTGTGGATATTGCGGGCCAGAGAGGGAGCAACTAATGCTCAATAGGGTTGCTGAAGCACCGATTCATGGCTCGGTTGCCCCAGGCTTCGAAGAGGTCGAGGCCGAGTTCAGGAGGAACTTCCAAGAGCAAGACGAACTCGGTGCTGCTTGCGCTGTCTACCACGGAGGGGAGAAGGTGGTGGACCTTTGGGGTGGCTACCGCGACCTCGAGTGTAGTGAACCTTGGCAGGAAAATACCCTAGTACTCGTCTACTCCACCACCAAGGGGCTCGCCGGGATGACGGTAGCGGTGGCCCACTCGCGCGGGCTCATCGACTACGACGAGCGAGTCAGCACCTATTGGCCCGAGTTCGCCCAAGGAGGCAAGGAGAGCATAACGGTGAGGCAGCTGCTCTCCCACCAGGCTGGTCTCTCGGGGCTGGACAAGCCGCTGAACCTAAAGACAATCGCCGACCTCGACTCTCTCGCCACGACGATCGCCAGGCAGAAGCCCGCCTGGGAGCCGGGAACCAGGCACGGCTACCACGGTATCAGCCTCGGCTGGTATGAAGGCGAGCTCATACGCCGCGTCGACGCTCGGCATAGGAGCCTGGGCCGGTTCTTCCACGAAGAGATAGCGCGGCCGCTAGGATTGGAGTTCTACATAGGCCTTCCCTCGACGGTGCCCGCTTCGCGGATAGCGGAGATCAAGGCCTATAGGCCGGCGCGGATGCTGCTGCACATGAACACGATGCCGGCAGGGATGGTCCTGGCGCTTATGAACCCACGCTCGCTCACCAGTCGCTCGCTCAACCAGATCAAGGAAAAGGGAATAAGAGGCCCCGCTGACCTCAACAGGCCTGAGATTTGGGCGCTCGAGATGCCCGCGCTCGGTGGTGTTGGGCAGGTGAGGAGCATCGCCAAGGCCTACGGGGAGTTCGCGACCGGAGGACGCGAACTGGGCCTCACCGAAGAAACGCTGGACGCCTTGATTAGGCCCGCCGCACCGCCTTCCCAGGGGATCCGCGACATGGTATTGCACGTGGACACCTGTTTCTCGCTGGGGTTCATCAAGCCATTCCCGGAATTTAGCTTTGGCACGAGTGAGAAGGCTTACGGCACCCCCGGCTTCGGCATCTCGTTCGGCTTCGCTGACCCTGACGCGCAGGTGGGCTTCGCATATGCGCCCAACAGGATGGGCTTCCACAACTGGGATGATCCCCGCGAGAAGGCTCTACGAGATGCTCTCATCAGATGCCTCAGAGCTCAATCTTAGTTGAGCAACTTCTCAGAACTTTGTAAAGACGAACTTCGGGCACAGGCTAGTAACAGCGATTCGCGTAAGTATTGATCCATGTGCTAGCCTCTGGGCATGAAACCGTATTCGAAGGATCTGAGATTGAGGGTGCTCTCGGCCGTCGACTCGGGTACGCCCAGGCAGCAGGTCGCGAAGACCTTCTCGGTG
>JBKPNW010000229.1:0-41365 GCA_046732815.1 Actinomycetota bacterium
GGGCCGGGCGTTCGAGGGAGAGGTCAGCGTCACGACCGTAAGCCCCGCCTTCGGCGAGCAGCTCAGAAACCAGGCGCTACAGGCCGTGGTGGCAGCGCTGCTCATCGTCGTGGCGTTTATCAGCTTCCGTTTCGAGTTCGCCTTCGCCCTCGCCGCGATGGCCGCGCTCGTGCACGACATACTGATGACCGTCGGTTTCTACGCCATCGTCGGCAGGGAGGTCAGCCTCGTTACCGTCGTCGCCGTCCTTACCGTGCTTGGGTACTCGATCTACGACACCATAATCATCTTCGATAGGATCAGGGAGAACGCGCCCACCGTGGGCTACAACAGACGCCGGTTCGACGAGATGATCAACCGCTCGATCCGCCAGGTCGTGAGGCGTTCCATCTACACCTCGGTTTTCAGTCTCATCCCGATAGTGGCGCTCCTTATCTTCGGGGAAGCGACCCTGAGCGACTTCGCCTTCGCCCTGCTCGTCGGCATCGCCGCCGGAACCTACAGCTCCATCTTTATCGCCTCGCCGGTCCTCTCGCTTTACAAGGCCTGGCGGGCCGGGAAACGCCAGGCCGCGCGCTCCGCGTAGGGACTGCCCCCGTTTTCCTACTCCTGGCGTTATCATGTAGGTGGTGCACCCGACGATCCGGAGGTAGTTATGCGCGGAACGGTTGGCGAGACGCTGGAGCGATTGATCCTGTTGCAGATCGGGGCCGCTGCGGCGACGCGGGATAAGGTGCAGGAGATCGTGGACTCCCTCGTCGAGCAGGGCCGCGTCGAGCGCGAGGAGGGCCGCACGGTGGTCAACGATGTGATGAGCCGCGCCCGAGAGCGATCGACGGGGGCGCGGTCGCTGGTCGATGCCTCTGTGCAGCAGGGGCTGAGGAGGGGTGGGCTTCCGACGAGGGAGGACTATGAGGACCTCTTGTTCCGCATCGAGCAGCTGGAGCACAGGGTAAGGATGCTCGAGGACCGTCCCGCAGCACCCCCTCCGCCCGCCGGTGAGCCGGAGGTTCCGCCGGAGCGCGACGAGCCCGAGACACCGCCGGGTCTGTAGCAGACGGGCCTTTCTGCGCGAGTGGAGAACGGAGGTATATCCCGGGCCGCCCGGTCGGGGAACCTCAGGCGCTTCTCCCAGATAAGCCGCGTCCTCGTCCGGCACGGCTTCGGCTTCGTCTTCGACGTGAGGCGGGACCGGCGGGAGAAGAAAGGACTGCAGGAGTTCCTCGCGCCGAACTTCGGTGTGAGGTTGCGCCGCACCCTCGACGACCTCGGGCCTACCTTCGTGAAGTTCGGGCAGGTCCTCTCCACGCGCTCGGACATACTGCCTGAGGGCGTCCTCTCCGAGCTTCAGAAGCTCCAGGACACGGCCAAACCCATGCCGGCGGGGGTCGCCCAGGAGATCATCGAGGGAGAACTGGGGGCTCCTGTCGACGAGGTCTTCGCCGCTTTCGACCCCGTGCCGCTCGGGTCGGCCAGCATCGGGCAGGTCCACAGGGCGGTGCTGCGTGGCGGGGAGATCGTGGCGGTCAAGGTGCAGCGGCCCGAGGCCCCCGGTAGGGTAGCGGGAGACCTCGAGCTCATGCGCGACTTCGCCGCCCTGCTCGACCGGCGCTTCGGGCGCAGTCTATTCGTTGACGTGCGGGGTCTCGTGGCCGAATTCGAGGTCGTCATCAGGCGCGAGCTCGACTACACCGCCGAGGCGGAGAACGCGAGGCGCTTCGCCGCCAACTTCGCGGGTACGCAGGTCATAATCCCCGGGGTCTATCTCGGGCTCTCGACCCCGCGGGTATTGACCGAGGAATACATCGAGGGGACCAGGTTCAGGGAGATCCGGCCGCTCATGCTCTCTCCCCCCGAGCGGCGGCGCGTCGCCACCATGGGGGCGGAGGCGATCTTCAAGATGGCCTTCGAGGATGGGTTCTTCCACGGAGACCCCCACCCGAGCAATCTGCTTCTCACACCAGGAGGAGACCTCGCCCTGCTCGATTTCGGCATGGTCGGCTACATGAGCCAGGGCGACATCGAGGCGCTCTCGAGGCTCTTTATCGCCGTGGTGCAGCGTGACGCTCCCGCCGCCCTGCGGGCCCTCGAACGGCTCGGTGTGCGCTACGCGACCGAGGTACGCGGCGACCTGGTTCGGGACCTGCGGGAGTTCCTCAACAAGTATTCGGGGCTCTCCGTCGGGGAGGTCACCCTGGGGCAGGCGCTCTCGGAGCTCGTCGCGCTCGCGCGGCGCTACAGGCTCAGGATGCCTCCCGTCTTCCCGCTCCTAACCAAGGCGCTCGTCACAGCGGAAGGGCTCGCCCGCGCCATAGACCCGACCATAAACGTCTACGAGGTCGCCAGACCATACGCGCAGAGGCTCCTCTCCGAGCGCTATAGGCCGGAGGCCGTGATCGAGTCCCTCGAGGAGCACGCGTTGGAGTACGCCCGCTACGTCGAGGACTACCCCGAGCAGATCAGACTGCTCCTGACCGAGATTGCCGACGGTGAGCTCGAGGTGCAGCTCGAGCACGGCGGCCTCGATGAACTATTCGGCAGCGTCGACGTTCTGGCGAACAGGCTGGTTTTCGCCGTCGTCACCGCCGCCCTGTTCATCGGGTCAGCCATGCTCGGCGCTTTCGACGTCGCAGGGCCTGACGTGCCCCTTCTCGGCGCACCCCTCATCAGCTTTTTGGGCTTTACGCTCTCTCTGATCCTGGCCGCCATTCTGTTCACGACCATTTTCAGGTCGGGGAGGCTTTAAGTTTCAGGCAGCAGGTTGCAAGTTTTTCTTCCTGATGCCTGAGGCCTTACTGATATAATTTCCGCATGGAACCCGTACGTACAGAGGAACGTCCGAGGGCGATAGCGGCGCCGGGCGTAACCATCTCTTCCCTTATCGAGAAGGTGTCCTCCTACGGGCCCGAGGGGACGGAGGAGTTGATCGCGGACGCCTACAACGCGGCACACGCGGCGCACAGGGGGCAGACCCGCAAGAGCGGCGAGCCTTTCGTCTACCATCCGCTGGCCACGGCCGACGTACTCGCCGAGCTGCGCCTCGACCCGACGACCATCGCCGCCGCGCTCTTGCACGATGTTCTCGAGGACACGGGCATGACCAAAGAAGAGTTGGCCGCAAGGTTCGGGGACGAGGTCGCCGAGATAGTCGACGGCGTCACCAAACTAAAGAGGCTGCCCGCCGGCAACCTCGAGGAGGCCCAGGCCGAGTCGTTGAGGAAGATGATCGTGGCCATGAGCCGCGACGTGCGCGTGATCATCATCAAGCTCGCCGACAGGTTGCACAACATGAGGACCCTAGCCTACCTCAAGCGCGAAACCCAGCTGAGGAAGGCGACGGAGACCCTGGAGATCTACGCCCCCCTCGCACACAGGCTGGGGATCTACTCGATAAAGTGGGAGCTGGAGGACCTCTCCTTCGCCACCCTCCACCCCCGGCGCTACGAAGAGATAAAGAACCTCGTCGCCGCCAGACGTGGGGATAGGGAGGCGTTTATCAACGGGACGGCGGCAGAGCTCCTCAGGCACCTCGGGGAGTCGGGGATAGAGGCCGAGGTCCACGGGAGGGTCAAGCATTTCTACTCCATCTACAACAAGATGGTCCGACGCAACAAGGAGTTCAACGAGATCTACGACCTCGCCGGTCTAAGGGTCGTCGTCGACGACGTGCGCGACTGCTACGGCACTCTAGGCGTCATACATTCGATCTGGAAGCCTATCCCGGGCCGCTTCAAGGACTACATAGCGATGCCCAAGTTCAACATGTACCAGTCGCTGCACACGACCGTCATGTCCAACGAAGGGAAGCTCTTGGAGATCCAGATCCGGACCGCGGAGATGGATACGACGGCGGAGTACGGCATCGCGGCGCACTGGATGTACAAGCACGGTCTCACGGATCGCCAGGTGGACCGCCTGACGTGGCTCCAGAGCATGATGGAGTGGCAGCAGGAGGCGACCGACGCCAGCGACTTCATGGAGTCATTGAAGGGCGAGCTCGTCGCCGATGAGGTATTCGTCTTTACGCCCAAGGGTGATGTCGTCAGCCTTCCGAGCGCGGCTACGCCCATAGACTTCGCCTATCACGTACACACCGAAGTCGGACACCGCACCATCGGGGCCAAGGTCAACGACCGTATCGTCCCCCTCGACTCCGAGCTAGTCTCGGGTGACAGGGTCGAGGTCATCACGGGAAAGAACTCGGGGCCGAGCCGTGACTGGCTGGCCGTCGTCCAGAGCGGACGCGCCCGCAACAAGATCAGGCAGTTCTTCAACAAGGCCGACCGTGAGGACAATTTGAGCCTGGGACGGGAGAAGATCCTGGCCCTCCTGAAGAAGCGTCGGATCGGGAAGGTCCCCTCGGGCATCCTCGAGGACGTGGCCAGGGCGACCAACCATCCATCCTCCGACGACATGTTCGCCGCCGTCGGCGCAGGAGTGGTCTCGGCCGAGAACGTGGCGGGCCGTATTTCGGAGCAGATACGTCCCAAGGAGGAAAAGCAGGTAGAGAAGAGCCCCGCGCTAGCCCCGCTCCCGCTCCCCGAAAGTGGAACCGACGAGCAGACCGGGGTGCGTGTCGTAGGGTCGAGCGGGATCCTGACGCGGCTGGCGCGCTGCTGCACCCCCATGCCTGGCGACGAGATCGTCGGATACGTCTCCCTGGGACGCGGCGTCGTCGTTCATTCCGCCGGCTGCGCGAACGCGAGGGCGCTCCAGTCCAGGGACCCCGAGCGCTTCGTCGAGGTCGAATGGGCTACGGGGTCCGACAGGCTCTTCACCGTCGAGCTGCTCGTCGAGGCCCTCGACAGGATGCACCTGCTCAAGGACATAACGGCCACGATCTCGGACGCCGGCGTCAACATCGTCTCTGCCAGGGTCGACACCATAGAGAGCAGGACGGCCCTCAGCAGGTTCGCCTTCAAAGCGGCGAGCGTGCAGCACGTCGAGGAGGTAATACGCAAGATCCGTAGCATCCCCGACGTCTACGACGTCTACAGGGTCTCCCGCGACGGCACACCGCTAGAGCGCTAACTTGCACCTGCTAAGCGTCAACATTGGTATCGAGACGCCCATCGAAGGCGCCGGAAAGTCCGGAAAGACCGGCATCTTCAAACGTGGGGTGGAACGATCCGTTGCCCTTACCTCCCTGGGTCTCGCGGGCGACACGATCAGCGACACCGAGAACCATGGCGGCGTGGATCAGGCCGTCTACGTTTACGGCGCCCCCGATTACGCCTGGTGGTCGGAGGAACTCTGTCGGGAATTGTCGCCGGGCACCTTCGGTGAGAACCTGACCGTCTCAGGCTTAAGGAGCGCGGAGTGCTGCATCGGTGATCGTTTCTTCGTCGGGTCTGGGATTCTCGAGGTCACGGCGCCGCGTATCCCGTGCTCGACGCTGAATGCGCGGATGGAGGATCGGATGTTCGTCAGGCGTTTCATGCGGGCGGAGCGGCCCGGCCTCTACTGCCGCGTCGTCCACGAGGGTGAGGTGCGGGCCGGGGATGCCGTCGAGTCGAAGCCCTACGAGGGCGAGAAGGTACTCGCTGTCGAGTTGTTTCGGGGTTTCTTCGAGGCCGAGACAGCGGAGAGCACGCTCCGGCGTCATCTCTCCGTCCCCATAGCGGCGCGAGTCCGGGCGCACAAAGAGAAGCAACTCGAGCGGTTGTTGGCGCGCGGCGGTTCGTCCGCTGGCGGTGTGACCGCATCATAGAGCTAGGGGTACATGTGGCTGAGATCGAGCAGGTAACATTGTCCATGGATGGCTTCGAGGTCAACTCCTACGTGGTCCACGCCCCCGAGGGTGACATCGTGGTCGACGCCGGTGGAGAACCGGAGAAGATACTCGGGGCAACCCGCGCTCCCGTGGCGGCTATCCTGGTGACGCACGGCCACGCCGATCACGTGGAAGCTCTGGAGTTCGTGCGCAGGGAGACGGCAGCCCCGGTCTACATGCACCCCGCGGACGCCGAAGGGAAGGTCGGTGACTACGAGCCCCTCGAAGACGGGCAGGCGCTCGATGTTGCCGGCCTCGGCATCAGGGTATTTCATACGCCGGGGCACTCGCCCGGGTCGGTGACGTTCGTGATCGGGCACGATCAGATCGTCGGTGACCTCATCCTGCCGGGTAGCGTGGGCCGCACCGACATAGCGGGCGCTTCGTGGGAGGAGATCGAAAACTCCATCCGCAGGGTGATGCCGCTCTGGGAAGAGGAGACGCGCCTGTACACGGGCCACGGTCCCGTGCTCACCGCGGTGGAGGAACTTCAGACCAATCCATACCTGCCTCCTGGTCTCTCGTGATGGATTACCGGGGACCGAGGGGAACATACGACGTCTTTCCCGGCGGCAGAGAGCCGCACGAGCGGCCCGAGCTGTGGACCTTCGTCGAGGAAAGGGCCCGCGAGCTTTTCGTCCGCTACAACTACTCCGAGGTCCGCACGCCGATCTTCGAGGAGGCGCGGCTCTTCGCCAGGACGGCGGGGGAAGGCTCCGATATCGTCGTCCAGAAAGAGATGTTCACCTTTGTGGACAAGGGCGAAAGGGAGATAGCGCTCAGGCCGGAGGGTACCCCGGGTGCCGTGCGCGCCTACATCGAGCACAACCTCTACAAGCTGGCCCAACCCATCAAGCTGTTCTACATCGGTCCCATGTTCCGCCAGGAGCGTCAGCAGAGGGGCCGCTACAGGCAGCACACCCAGATCGGGGTCGAGGCCCTGGGCACCTCCGACCCCCTGGTCGACGTAGAGGTGATCTCCTTACTCTACGCGATCCACCAGGCTGTAGGGGTCAAGGAAGAGGTCGTCTACCTCAACAACCTGGGGGATCTGGAGACCAGGCAACTTTACGTACCAGAGCTCCGCGCCTACCTGAAGAGGCACCGTGGAGAGCTGGATCCCGACTCCGTTTCCCGCATGGACACCAACCCCTTGCGCACCTTCGACTCCAAGCACGAGGCGACCCAGGCCGTTCTTGTCGAGGCCCCGAAGATCTCGGGCTACCTGAGCGAGGAGGCAGCGGCGCACCTCGCCGTTGTGCGGGAAGGTCTCGAGGCTCTGGGCATTCCTTATGAGATCGACGACAGCCTCGTACGCGGGCTCGACTACTACACGATGACCGTCTTCGAGGCGAAGAGCGGCGCCCTCGGGGCGCAGGACACCGTCGGGGCGGGCGGGCGGTACAACGGCCTGATCTCCGACCTGGGAGGGCCGGATCTCGGGGGTATCGGCTTCGGCTCGGGCGTGGAGCGGATGCTTTTGGCCGCGGCTTCGCAGGAGACACGCCCCAGCCTCGACGTTTTCTTCGTGACCCTGGTCTCGGAAGCCCGTATCGCTGCCATGGAGCTCGCCGGGGCCCTCCGGGAAGAGGGGATCTCTGCCGATTTGGACTATGGGGGGCGCGGTATGAGGGCGCAATTCAAGCAGGCCGATCGTGCCGGCGCCTCATACGCCGCCGTACTCGGTGAGGACGAGCTCGCACGTAGCGTCTGCACGGTGAGGAACATGGCTTCGGGCGAGGAGCTGGTGGTGCCCGTGGATGAGGGAGTGAAGGACCTGATCCGGGTCATCTCTTAGTAGTCCGTTTCACGTTGGGCACGTCGGGAATCGGTAGAGTTCGAACGTACACTAGCGAGAGGAGCACTACTCATGCCGGTAGAAGACTTGCGCAAGAGCCCGATGATGGGCCACATGCTCGATGCGCTCGACAAGGGCGAAGACATAGGTCACTACGGACGCCTGGTCTTCGCGATGATCGGACGTCACTTCGTCTCCAACGATGAGCTCGTGGAGCTGTTGACGAAAGACGAGGATGCCGACGAGCAGGAGATAAGGGCGCTCGTGCAGCAGGTGGAGGACAAAGGCTACAGCCCGCCGAGGCGCGAGAAGATCCTGGAGTTCCAGGACCAGCAGGACTTCCCGATCTGCCCCAACCCCGACGATCCCGACGCGTGCAACCCCTACGCCGAGCTGCAGTTCCCGGACGAAGTCTACGAGAGCATCCAGGAGTACCAGGAAAAGCGGCAGACTTCCTGAGACCTGGCGGGCGCGCGGCCACCGGCGCGCTCAGCTATGCTGTGGGCGTAGCTGGTGACGTTCTCGAGGGAGGCAGGCATGTCGGAGCCGGAGATACCCGAGGCCTGGGTCGGGCGGCGGGTCAGGGTTGGCCACGCCCACAGTGCCTCTACCCACACGGATGGGGTGTTGCTGGGGGTGGGCGATCGCGGAGTCGTGGTCGAGGGTGGCGAGCTGGTTCGCTTTTACCCCTGGAGTGCGGTGGCGAGTATCGAGGTGGCCAACGGGGAGGGCGGCGAGGACCCCGGCTTCCGGATAGGCAGGGGCTGGTAGGCTGCTGAAGGCATCAGAGCCCGGAGGCCATCCTGGAGAGGTCGTAGGAGAGGCCGCGTTGGGCCCGTCCCTGCAGACGGGGCGAGGTGGTGACCCTGACCGAGAGAAGGCGCTCTATCTTGACGTGATGCTCGCGCAGGACCCTTTCGAGGCCTTCGTCCTCGAGCGCGGCTAGCGGTTCGAGACCGCCTATCTGCCTGTAGAGTTCGGCCGCGAGGCCGAGGGATGCGCCCGAGAACTGCCAGTGCTGCGCCTCGCCCCTGGTATCGGGGTCGGAGAGAAGGCGCTCGTGGCGCAGGCGTCCCTGTTCGGCATGCCTGCGCGTGACCTGCGCGGGAAGCGAGCCGTCATCGGCGAGTTCGATGCGCCCGCCGATGGCCCTCGCTCCCCGCGACAGCGCGAATAGTTGGGCGGCGAGCCAATCGGACGCCACTACCGTGTCGGCATCGGTGCATGCTATGAGGCCTTTGCGGTGGCCCACCCGCAAAAGGCGGGCGCACGCGGCATCCATCCCGACCCGGCGTGCCGGACCAGATCCCTCGCCAGGACCCTCGAGCAGGTGTAATCTCAGGCGAGGATGGACTGTGGCCATGTCATGGGCGCGTGCTTCCGTTCTGTCCGTGCAGCGGTCGAGGATCAGTAGCACCTCGTACTCGAAGGGCTCGACGCCGGCCTGCGCGGCGAGCGCCTCGAGGCAAGGGCCTATGAGCGCCTCCTCGTTGCGGGCTGGCACGACAACGCATGCCCTGAGGGTCGAGGCTGGTGCCGGGAGCGTCATCGGGTGAAGGACTCTCCGCCTTCGATCAGGCAGCGTCCTTGCTCGTAGTCCTCGTCCTTACCGTGCGAGAGAATCCCTACGAGCACACCATCTTTGCCGTACCAGACGGTGAAAGCCTCGCCTTCGCTTTCGAAGACCTCTTCGTCCCAGCCGTCTCCCCATGCCCAGTACTTGAGCGTCTTGTCGCCGATCGTGGACCAGAAGCCCGGAGCCATGCTCCAGACAGCTTCGCCTCCGGAGATCACGCTCCCCGCGATGCGCCCGTGCTCCAGGGCGTCGCCCCAATGCTCGACGCTGAGGTGGCGTCCTGCGGCCTCGTTGTAGGCCTGGGCGATGTCTCCGACCGCGAAGACACCGGGGGCGCTCGTGCGCATGGAGGAGTCGGTGATGATCCCGTGGTCCACTTCGAGACCGGCCTCTGCGCCGAGCCGGATGCGGGGCCTGACGCCGGTCGCGAAGAGGACGGTTCCCGTTTCGACCGTCTCCCCGTCGCCGAGGCTCGCCGCGTGGCCGCGATCCGTGCGTTCGATCCCCTCGATCCTCGCGCCGAGGCGAAGGTCCACATCGTATTCCCGAAGCCAGCCTTCGATGCGTTCCCCGACCTCGTGGCCCAGCCGGCTTCCCTGTGGCGAGGCGTCGCGGCTGATCAAGGTCACCTCGGCGCCGCGCAGCGAGAGGGACGCGGCAGCTTCGCATCCAATAAAGCCGCTCCCCACGACGACGGCCCGGCCGTCCTCGCCGACGCGGTCCTGCAGGCGGGTCGAGTTCTCTATGGTCCTCATCGTCAGGATCTCGGGGTCGTCGCCCCCGGGAACGGGCGGACGTACGGGCTCGGAGCCCGTGGCCAGCACGCAGACGTCGTAGGCCAGCTCTTCTCCCTCGTCCGTTAGAACGAAGCGCCGTTTCCTGTCTATGGCGTT
Organism: Actinomycetota bacterium; assembly: GCA_046732815.1. Lineage (GTDB taxonomy): Bacteria > Actinomycetota > Rubrobacteria > Rubrobacterales > Rubrobacteraceae > Rubrobacter_D. The sequence continues at coordinate 10,041 of JBKPNW010000229.1, forward strand.
CGCGGTGCTGAAGAGCCTGAGCTCTACGCCGTTCTCCACGTACCAGTCGTCGCTTTCGAGGGGCAGTTCCTTGCGGAGGGCCTCGCCCCTGAGGTACCCTTTCGTTAGCGGAGGGCGTCTGTACGGGGCGTATGGCTCCGGGGTGAGCATCATGACCTGGCCCCTGCCTCCGCCCCCCCTGTAGGCGCGGGCCGTGGCCAGGCCGGCGGGCCCGGCTCCCACGATAACCAGTCGTTCGTCCCTATTCATGAGGGGTCCTCGAAGAGATCCAGGCGATAATCCTGCCCGACGATGCTCTTGTTGTTCTGGAGTCGCGTGTGTTCCATGAGTAGCTCGTGCACTTCGTCCCCTTGCAACGGGTAGGTCCTGGTCTCCCTGCGCCAGTGAACGGCGAGCAGGGCTCCCCCTTGGGCCAGCTCGCGTTCGAAAGCCTCAAGCGCCGCGAGCATCTCTTCCCTCGTGAAGTAATACATAACCTCCGAGGCGACGATCAGGTCGAACGGACCGTCGGGCATCTCCTCGGGTAGGGTGCGCCGCTCGACACGGACGCGCCCGCGGCCCGAGAGGCGCTCGCGGGCCGCGGAGACGGCCCGCTCGGAGACGTCCACCGCGAGCAGCTCATCGCAGCGGTCTGCCAGCATCTCCGTAAAGACGCCGATCGACGCCCCCGCTTCCAGGGCCCTCCCGAAGCGGCGTCCGCCCAAAACCTCCAACGTTCGTTCGTACTTTTTGCGCTCGTATTCGCTCGTCTCGAAGTTCCAGGGGTCGCCTGACTCGGCGTATAGGCCCTCGAAGTACTCGCGTCCCAGGCGCCCCTTCAAGACCGCCGGTCCGAGATGGCCTGACGTCCGTGCCGCACCAGGGCAGGCTCCAAGCGGTGCTGGAGCAGGAACAGTTCCAGATCCCGCCTCGCGCGGTCCAGCGGGCCGGAGACGGCGAACGGGCGCGAGCCCACGGCCCTGGCCGCTTCGTCGAGGATCATCCGACACGAGAGGGCCACGGACTCGCGAAGCTCCGTCGATATCCCCGGCAGAGAGGATGGGTCCGTGTCGGCCCTGTCTGCGGCGTACGCGAGCCAGCTATCGATGGTGCCCCTGGCCGCGAGCATCCTGCCGGCGGCGAGAGAGACTACGTCGTCGGGGTCCCCTTTGGCGGCCAGGACATCGAGTGCGGCGTCGACGGCGGTGTCGGAGATCCCTGCCCACGTGACGGCCGTGCGGATGGCGTCCCTGCTGAAGTAGGGTTCACGAACGAGCTCGCCGGGTTCTCCCAGCACCGCGAGCACCGGTGTCCCTGCGAAGACGACGCGGTGGCTCTCCGATGCTCGCATGCCCGCGCTCTTAAACCAGCCCGTGTCCACACCTACGTTTGTGGAGAGATCGATGTAGGCGAGGAGGGGCGGTCCCTGGGCGGGGCCGCGTACGAGCACGAGCGCGCGATCCAGGCCCGTCGAACCGGAACAGAATGTCTTGACACCGACAAGCCTCGCTTCGTTGCCGTCTTCGACGAGTCGGGCCGGCTCTCCCTCCCCTGGTATCGGGTCGGCACCCCAGACTCCCAGGAGTAGTTCTCCCGCGCAGATGGCTTCGAGCTCGGCCGAGCGCAGGGGCTCCGGGGCCAGCAGAGAGAGACGCTCCACCCCGTTGTAGTGGCCGTCGAGTATGCGGCCGACGGAGCCGTCGGCCCTGGCGACGGCTCTCAGAACCCGCCACTCCTCCGCGAAGGAAGCCCGGCGTCCGTGCTCTCTTATGGGCTCGGGAACGGGGATCTCGAGCGCGCCTGCGGCCGCGAGTTGCAGAAAGGGATCTTCCGGAAACGAGGGGTGGGCGTCCCTCTCGTCGGCCCCGCCAGAGATCCTCGCGAGCGCGGCTTCGAGGTCGCAGGTCTCTCCGGAGGAATCTCGTTCCTCTCTACCGGGGCTGAAGATGCTCATGTGACAATACTCTAAGCGAAGGGACGACCTGTGCGCAGAGAACGCTCACACACCAGGGACCCTCTGGATAGAGGGTTCTGTCGTCCGGAAGTCGGGGTTGGTCTGCGGCAGTGGATGGTCGAGTTCGCCCAACTTTGCGGGCTGGAGGCCGAGGGATCTGACCAGCGCGACGAGCGGCTCTACGAGCGCCACGGTCCCTGCGCAACCGTCGCGCGTCGCTCCCGGGCCGACCCCATCGTGCATCAGTATGATGGCCACCGGCGAGAGATCGTTCTTTACGCGGGCGAGCATCTCCTGCGGCCCGTCTCCCCGCCAGTCCTGCGTGTCCGCGGTCCAGCCGACGAGCCCGAGGTGGTGTCTCCTTGCGACTTCCTCGGTAGCCGGTGTGACGAGGCCCCAGGGGGTTCGCCAGTATCGTGCTGGCTTGCGGAGCGCCGGCAGCCCCGACTCGACGTCTGCTTCTATCTCCTCGGAAGTCATCGTGTCGTGCCTGGCGTGTTCGTCGCAGTGGAACGCGACGTCGTGTCCGCCCTCCCTCATACGGGTTACGAGAGAGGGGTAGCGTGCTGCCCGTGGGGCTATCACGAAGAACGTGGCGCAGGCGCCGGCGCCGGCGAGGGCCTCCAGCACGAGCGGCGTCCAGACGGGGTCGGGCCCATCGTCGAAGGTGAGGGCGACGCGCGCCGGGGATCGGTGGCCCGTAGACACTACGCTAGTTGTTGCCCTCAGCAGGTCGGGAAGCCGGGTCGGAGCCGCGTTCGCCTTCCGGCCGCCGGCGCAGCGAGATGTTCAGCTCCTTGAGTTGCTCTTCCGAGACGGGACCGGGGGCGTCCATCATCTCGTCACGGGCGGCCTGGGTCTTGGGGAAGGCCATCACCTCGCGGATGTTCGGCTCGTCCGTCAGTAGCATGACCAGGCGGTCGACGCCTGGTGCGATCCCACCGTGCGGGGGCGCGCCGTAGCGGAAAGCGGTGAGGATAGTTCCAAACCTCCTCCTGGCCTCCTCGGGTCCTATTCCGATAACGTCGAAGACTTCCTGCTGCAGGTCGGGACTGTGTATCCTCATGCTCCCCGAAGCGAGCTCGGTGCCGTTGGCGACCAGGTCGTAGAGCTGGCCGATGACCCCGAGGGGGTCAGACTCGAGCAGGGGAACGTCTTCCTCGCGCGGCAGGGTGAACATGTGGTGCATCGGCTCGATGCGCCCCTCGTCCTCGTTCCACTCGAAGAGCGGGAAGTCCGTCACCCAGCTCATGCCGAGCACGTCGGGATCGGCGAGCCCGAGGCGGTCCCTGAAGTGGAGCCGCAGCCGGCTGAGGCTCTCGAATACGACGGGGTTCTTGTCCGCGACGAAGAACATCCAGTCGCCCTCTTCGGCGCCGAGCGACGCGCGCAGGGCTTCTTGCTGCTCCTGGGTGAAGAACTTCGCGACGGGGCTCTTCAGGCCGTCGGCCTGTACCCGGAAGTGGGCCAGGCCCTTCGCGCCCCCCGAGGTCGCAACCGCAGTAAGCTCGTCGAGCTCCTTGCGGGTCAGGTCCCCCAAGCCCCCGACGGCGATGCCACGCACCGAGCCGCCGGAATCTACGGCCCCCTTGAAGACCTTGAACTCCGACCCGGCGGCCAGTGGCGAGACGTCGTGTAGTTCCAGGCCGAACCTGATGTCGGGCTTGTCCGTCCCGAAGCGGTCCATGGCCTCTGCGTATGTAAGGCGGGGGAAGGGCCTGGCGAGGAGTCGTTTCTGCGTGAGTTGCTCGACTATACCGGCGTAGAGACCCTCGACGAGGTCGAGGACCTCGTCCTGCGTCGTGTAGCTCATCTCGAGGTCGAGCTGTGTGTGCTCGGGTTGGCGGTCGCCTCGCTGGTCTTCGTCGCGCAGGGCGCGGGCTATCTGGAAGTAACGTTCGAAGCCGGCCACCATCAGGAGCTGCTTGAACTGTTGGGGGGATTGGGGGAGCGCGTAGAACTGCCCGGGATAGAGGCGGGCCGGCACCAGGTAGTCCCTGGCGCCTTCCGGCGTCGAGGCAGTGAGGAGCGGGGTTTCGATCTCGACGAAGCCTCGCTCGTCGAGGTAGTCGCGCATGTACTTGACCACGCGGTAGCGAAGCAGGATCTTGTCTCGCATCTTCTCGCGGCGCAGGTCGAGGTAACGGTATTTCAGGCGCAGCGTCTCATCCACGGGCCTGTCGCGTTCGATCTCGAAGGGCGGCGTCTCGGAGGGGTTGAGGATCTCGAGCCCCGTTGCCTCGACCTCTATCGCTCCCGTCGGCAGGTCGGGGTTCTCGTTGCCCTCGGGACGGCGCACCACCTCGCCCTCTACCGAGATGGACCACTCGGGCCTCAAGCTCTCGGCCGCGGTGAAGATGTCAGCCCGTTCGGGATGAAAGGTGACCTGCGTAATGCCCCAGCGGTCGCGCAGGTCGATGAAGATCAGCCCCCCGTGGTCCCTGCGCCGGTGTACCCAGCCCGCGAGCCTTACCACTTCTCCTGAGTCGTCCTTGCGCAACTCGCCCGCGCTGTGGGTTCTGTACGGATTACTCTGCTTCTGAAGGCGCAATTCTCTGTCTCCTCGTTTATGCCTGCGTACCGGCCGCTCCAAGCATGTTAGCCGATAATTCTGTGGGCCGAGCACGATCCTTTGTGCCGCTTACGCATTGCGGTGTTTTCGCTACCGTGCTAACTTAGCGCAGATCGGGTCGGAGGTTGTGAGGACCTCCGGAGAGCTGCAGGGGAGAAGGCAATCCGAGGGAAGCGCCAGGGAGGGACGAACGCGGGGGCAGGGGTGTATGTGGTCCTCCTCCTCGGCGGCTTGCTCTTGTTCGCGGGATGCGGCGGGAGCGACGAGAGCCAGGCCCCCGAAACACCCACCCCGAGCCCGGAGACGTCCGTTCCCACGGGGCCTCCCGGCGGCACCCCCACGGAGAACATCGAGGTCGGGGAGGGGCAGGCCGAAAGCACCAAGGACACACCGTTCAAGCTCAACACGGACCAACCCGTGCCGCCCAACTTCGAGGAAGCGTACGGACGGAGAGCAAGGATCGTGGTCCAGTTCTACAAGCTCGACGAAGATTCCCTCCGCTACCCCCAGGGCCTCAACGTGGACCGCAAGGTCAGCAGATACATGGAGAGCCTGAGCACGAAGTATCCGACCATCGAGTTCTTCTCCTACGGCATCGCAGACCCCGGGCCCATAGGCAAAGACGAGAGCCTGAAGCCCGGTGAGTACGGCACGCTTCCGGCGCAGCTCGGGGTCGGGATCACGCCGTTCATCGCCATGCTCGCGCCGAGCGGCGACGAGTACGTGATCACCAACCTCTTCCAGGGATACGTGCCCAAGCCCGTGCTCAGCCAGGCGCTCTTCGACCTCAAGGCCGTGCACGTCGAGGACAACACGAGCGACGCCAACGTGACACTGGATCAGGTCCAGACCACCGACAAAGGCGGCGGTATCGAATACTTCACGGTAACCAACCACGATCCCAAGCCCAGAAACCTCCAGGGCTTCTCCCTGAGGGTCCTCGATCCCGAAAGCGCGGAGGTAACCCCCGGCGCGCCCGGCGTTACGATCAACACCGACATCACGGTAAAGAAGGACGAAAGCGTCTCCATCGGGCGGGTCCCGGACGTGGTGGACGACAAGGGCAAGCGCGTGGCCGGCACATTCGAAGGTGGCACCTCGCTCGACCTGGCGCCAGGAGACCAGATCGCCCTGCTCGACCCCGGCGGCGCCGTCGCCTCGACCATCGTCGTTTGATCGCTGTGCACAAGGTGCAAAGCGATCAGCATTTCAGCTGGTCAGCACGCTTCGAGCCTGCGGCTCTCGCTCGTCAGCACTTCAGGAAAATCAAGAGCTGACTGACTGAAATGCTGAAGTGCTGACGAGCGCGGGATTAGGGGCCTTGGCCCCCAATCCCGCTTCGCGGCTGACATTTCGGCCCGTTAGGATAAACTAGGACCGATCATGACCGATCCGGTTTATCTGGACAATGCTGCCACTACGCCGCTCGATCCGCGCGTGCTCGAGTCGATGCTCCCGCAGCTTGGCGAACGTCGGGGCAACCCTTCTTCGCTGCACGCGTTCGGAGGCTCGGCGCGTGAGCAGCTGGAGGAGGCCCGCGTGCGCGTGGCCACCCTGATCGGGGCTTCGCCAGGGGAGATAGTGTTTACGAGCGGCGGGACGGAATCCGACGACCTGGCCGTCCTTGGTCTGGCGAGATCGGCCACCCCCGAAAAGCGGCACGCGGTCGTCTCGCGCGTCGAGCACGCGGCGGTGCGGGAGGCCGCAATACGGCTGCACGCGGAAGGTCTCGAGATCTCCTGGATCGGGGTCGACGAAGACGGTTTCGTCGACCCTGACGAGTTCGCCGCCTCCCTGCGCCCCGACACCGCGCTCGCCGCTGTCGTGTGGGCCAACAACGAGGTCGGAACCGTCGAACCAGTGCAGGAGCTCGCGGAGATCTGTGCCGGCGAGGACATCCCTTTCCACGCTGACGCGGTTCAGGCCGCCGGCAGGGTCCCTATCGACGTCGCGAAGACGCCGGTCTCGACGTTGGCCCTCTCGGGACACAAACTCTATGGTCCGCAGGGTGTTGGGGCTCTGTATGTGCGTGATGGCGTCTCGCTCGAACCCATCGTTTACGGCGGTGGACAGGAGAAGGGCCTGAGGAGTGGTACCCAGAACGTCGCGGGGATCGTCGGTCTCGGCACGGCCGCGAAGCTGGCCGGCGAAGAGATGGACGGCCGCGTCGCGCACGAAAAGGCGCTCCGCGACCGCATCATGGCCGGTATGGAGGGGCTGCCTGACGTGTTTGTGAACGGCCATCGCGAGCGACGATTGCCCAACAACGTGCATCTTACGGTTACGGGCGTCGAGGCCGAGAGCCTCGTACTGGTCCTCGATTCGCTCGGCTACGCTATAGGGAGTGGCTCGGCCTGTTCCTCAGGCGGGCACAAAGCCTCACCGGTCCTGCTCGCCATGGGCCGGACCGAGCGGGAGGCGTTCTCCGTCGTGAGGATTACGGTCGGCAAAGGCAACTCTGCAGAAGAGGTCGACGGCTTCCTCGAGGCGTTCTCGACCGCGGTGGCGCAACTACGGGAGATCTCCCCGCTCTACGCGGGCTGAAAGCGGGTTATTCATGTCCGATAGTTACAGAGCGCAGGTTCTGGACCATCTCGTCCGGCCGCGCAACGCTGGTGAGTTGGACGACCCCTCCGGCAGGGGCGAGTCCGGCGACGCAGCGTGCGGCGACGTCGCACGCTTTACGGTCGGAATCTCAGGCAGAGTCGTCGAAGGGGTGCGCTACCAGGTCTACGGCTGCGCGGCGTGCATCGCCGCCGGCTCGGCCCTGGCGGAACTCGTCGATGGCAAACACCTCCTCGACGCGGCCCGCGTCTCGAAAGACGACCTGCAAGACGCGCTGGGCGGACCCCTCCCCGCCGGCAAGGAGCATGCGCTAACCCTCGTCCTCGACGCGCTGCACAAGGCCTTCGAGGATCACTGGAATAGCAAGTCGGGCGAGATGCTCTTCGCGGGAAAGGGAGGCCGTGGGGCCGGCGGCAAGAGCGTCGTGGCCGCGATGAGCGGAGGCGTCGACTCTGCGGTCACGGCCCTGCTCCTCAAAGAGGCTGGCTACGACGTCGCCGCGGTGACGTTCCGGCTGCACGACGGTGAGAGGGGCAGCCGCTCGTGTTGCTCGCCGGACACTGTACTCTTCGCCCGCGACACGGCGCACAGGATGGGTTTGCCCCACTTTACACTCAACCTCAAGGAGCTCTTCGACAGGCGTGTCATGCAGGATTTCGTCGGCTCCTACAGCGAGGGAAGGACGCCCAACCCCTGCGTCGCTTGCAACGCCCACGTCAAGTTCCACGCCTCCTCGTTCCTCGCGGATGAACTCGGATTCCACCACGTCGCGACGGGACACTACGCCAGAGTAGATGAAGGCCCTACCCTCGCACGCCCCGTCGACGAAAGCAAAGACCAGACCTACGTGTTGTGGCCCGTACCGCGGGATCTCCTGTCGCGAACGCTCTTCCCCCTCGGTGAGTACCGTAAGACGCAGGTCCGCGCCATCGCCGAGGAGCGGGGTCTGGCCGTCGCTTACACCCCGGAGAGCCAGGACATCTGTTTTATTCCCGATGGGGACTACCGCACCTTCGTCCGCAAGAAGGTTGCGGCGGAGCCGGGGGAGGTCGTCGATGGGGAAGGGCGCACACTCGGCCGCCACGCTGGCGTCGTCGACTTTACCGTCGGGCAGCGGCGTGGAATAGGGGTCTCGGCGCCGACGCCGCTCTACGTTACGGAGGTGCGTCCGCGTTCCGGGCAGGTCGTGGTGGGACGAAAGCAGGATCTCGAGGTCAGCGAGGTCGGGGTCAGGGATCTCAACTGGTTTCTGGACCCCGGGGAAGCCGCCAGCGTACAGGTCCGGTACAACGGCTCGCCGGTCTCATGCACCGTCGAGGAGGAGGCCGACGGCGGGTGGGTGGCCTATCTCGATGAGCCTGTCGTCGGTGTCGCGCCCGGCCAGTCCGCTGTTTTTTATACGGAGGACGGGGAGCGGGTCGTCGGGGGCGGCGTCGTGACGAGGAGGGGCTCATAGGGACGGTACATTTTGCGAGCCTTGACGGTTATAATCCGGGTTTCCAGGGTTCCCGGACGGAGGTGCGGTAAGGTTTGGATTTATTCGTAGAGCTGATGAAGGGGTTGCTCTTCGCCGGTATCGCCGTCGCGTTCTTCGTCCTCGCCTGGGTGTTCTTGCGGCTGGCGAGTATCTTCTCGACCACCGAGCAAACCATCAAGGACGTCTCAGGAGAGGTCGTTCCGCTGCTCGGGAAGACGCACGTCACGGTGGACAACATTAACAGCCAGCTCACGCAGCTCGACGAGGCCGTCGGGGACGTCGCCGGCATGACCGGTGAGCTCGACCAGACGACGGCGGTGATCACCCGCGGCGTCAGGGGCGGGGTGATCAAGGTCTCCTCGGCCACGGCCGGACTCTCGCGCGGGGTCAGCACCTTCCTGGGCGGCGAAAAGCGTCCCGAGAAGGAGGGGTAGCGGTGGCGAGTTGGGGCAGGCTCGTGGCCGGCATGGTTATCGGGGTGGCAGGCACGATCTACGCGACGAACGAGGACGTGCGCAAGAACTTGCCGAAGGCTGCCCGAGACCTCCCCGACAACGTCAGGCGCCGCTACAAGAGCGCGGTGTCCGCGGCGCGCGAGGCCTCGGCCCGCCGAAGGGAGGAGATCCTGCACGACCTGGAGGAACACGGCGGCGGGAACCACGCTGCGCGCGGGGTCCAGGCCTACCCGACAGGGAGTGCGGCGAGGCCCTCGGCCGAAGAATCGACAGAAGAGTCAGAGTAATGCCTAGGAAGGAATCGGCTTGACCGAAGATCATCCCCAGGAGTACGCTTATCTGAGGCTTCCGCCCCACGAAGGGCTGCGACCTTGCGTCGGCCTCGTGCTTGCAGGTATGGCCGCGCGGGCCAGGGTAGGAGTGGGGGGGTTGGAGGAGGCCGCGGAGGTTCTGGAGGGCTTCCACGCCGGTGACGCCCCGACCCGCTTCCGCTTCTCCCTGGCCGATGATGGGGTACTGGCCGAGGTCGAGGAGCAGGGGGAGAGCGGAGAGACGACCTGGCGTACGGTAGTAGAGTTGGTGTCGTGAGCCGGCGCTACCGGAGGCCCGACAAGGCGCGCACCAGGCGCCTGCTCGTGCGCTACCACAAGCACGGCGACGAGAACGCCCGCGAGCGCGTTATCCAGGAACAGCTCCCCCTGGCAGAGTTTTTGGCACGCAAGTTCGCGGGACGCGGGGAGCCCCTGGACGACCTGATCCAGGTCGCCTCCGTCGGCCTGATAAAGGCCGTCGACCGTTTCGATGTGGACAGGAAGATCGAGTTCTCTACCTACGCGACCCCGAATATCCTCGGCGAGATCAAACGCTACTTCCGTGACAAGGGCTGGGCGATGCGCGTCCCGCGGGGGTTGCAGGAGCTGCGCCAGTCGGCCAAGGAGGTGATCCGCAACGAGACCGCCAGGACGGGAAAGTCGCCCAGCCTGCAGGAACTCGCGGAGACGCTCGACGCCGACGTAGAGGGTGTCGCGGAGGCGTTGACGTTGGGGCGGGCCTACAACACGGCGAGCCTGGATGCGCCCGTGAGCCAGGACGAGCCCGACGGGGACACGATCATGGATTTCCAGGCCGACGACAGATCCGCCATCGAAGGACTCGAGGATAAGATCCTTCTGCAGGAGGCCATCGAGGGTCTCAAGGGCCAGCAGCAGCAGATACTGAAGTTGCGCTTCAACGAGGGCAAGACGCAGACCGAGATCGCGGACCACATAGGCGTGAGCCAGATGCACATCTCCCGGCTCCTGAGGCGCGCCCTCGAAGACCTGCGGGTCGAGCTGGAGCAGATGGAACGTGAGAGAGGTGAGGTATCCCCGAATGGGGCGCATGCAGAGTAGCGAGATACGATGGCGGTTTCTGGACTTTTTCGGGGAGAGGGCCCACAGGCTCTACCCGAGCGCGTCTCTGGTCCCCCACAACGACCCTACGGTACTTCTCACAACGGGCGGGGTCCAGCAATTCATCCCTTACTTCCTCGGGCAGGAGAGGCCGGCCTCCCCGCGGGCCATGAGCGCGCAGAAATGCTTCCGCACCCCCGATATCGAGGACGTCGGCGACTGGCACCACCTCACCTTCTTCGAGATGCTGGGCAACTTCTCGTTCGGGGACTACTTCAAGAAGGAGGCCATAGAGTGGGCCTGGGAGTTTCTGACGCAGGAGCTTGGCCTCCCGCCGGAGCGCCTGTGGATCACGATCTTCGAGGGTGACGAGGACGCCCCCGAAGACCTGGAGGCCAAAGAGTTGTGGATGGGTGTCGGCGTGCCCGAGCACAAGATCTTCGGGCTTCCCAAGAGCGAAAACTGGTGGGGACCTCCTGGGGAGACGGGCCCGTGTGGTCCGTGCTCGGAGATCTACTACGATCACGGTGAAGCGTTCGCCCACGGCGACCCGGCCGAGGACCCGAAGTACGGCCCCGGCGGGGAGCTAGGCGATCCGCGCTTTCTGGAGATCTGGAACCTGGTCTTCAACCAGTACGAGCAGTTGAGAGACAAATCCTTCGTTCCCCTGGGCAAGACCGGCATCGACACCGGCCTCGGCCTGGAGCGGACCACGGCCGCCGTACAAAATGTCCTCTACGTCTACGACACCGACGTCTACGCGCCCCTCTTCCAGAAGGCCAAAGAGTACACGGGCGTCTCCGTGGGCGACTCCGAGATGACGGATCGCGCGCTCCGCATCGTCGCCGACCACGCGCGCGGGATGGCGTTCCTCATCGCCGACGGCGTGAGGCCTGGGAACCAGCGCCGCGAGTACGTACTCCGCCGCATAATACGCCGCGCCATGTTGCAGGCGCATTCACGGCTGGGCATGAGCCCCGCCCAGCTGGCCGGTCTCGCCGAGACGGTGGTCGACTACATGGGCGACTTCTACGGGGAGCTGGATGTCGCGCGGGAGGACATCCGGCGCGTCGTCGGTGGCGAGGCCACCAGGTTCGTCGAGATCTACGAGTCGGGGATGTCGCTTCTGGCTTCCGAGATGGAGCGGATGCGGGGCGGACATTTCCCGGGTGACGTGGCCTTCATGTTGCACGACACCTATGGGTTCCCCGTCGAGGTGACGCGGGAGGTACTCGCCGAGAGGGGTCTGTCGCTCGATGAGGCCGGATTCGAGGCCGCGATGGAGGCCCAAAGGGAGCGTGCCAGGGAGGCCATGCAAGGCTATGAGCGCGTGGTCGCCGCGTTCAGGGACCGGGAGATCCGGAGCCGCTTTGTGGGCTACGAGCGCGAGCAGGTGGAGACCAGGATCGTCGCCATCGAACCCGTGCCCGATGCCCCGGGAGAATTGTTCGTCGTAGTGGCCGAGAACCCGTTTTATGCCACGGGTGGCGGGCAGGTCGCCGATGGGGGTTGGATCACCTCGGAGGATGGCCAGCTCGAGGTCATCGACGCCATCCCTGCTGGGGATTATCAGGTGTTGAGGGCCAGGATCGAGAGCGGCACCGTCCTCGAGGAGGGGGCTGCGGTGACGGCGTCCATCAACAGAGTGCGCCGCCAGCAGATAGAGGCGAACCACACGGCGACGCATATCCTGCACTGGGCCTTGAGGGCGGTGCTCGGCCAGAACGTGGTGCAGGCGGGTAGCTACGTCGGACCCGACAGGTTGCGCTTCGATTACCGTTACGCGGGGAGGGTTACGGACGACGAGCTGGGCCGCGTCCAGGAGCTCTCGCTGCAGAAGATAACCGAGAATCAGCCCGTGAGGTATTTTACGACCACGCTCGGGGAGGCCCGCAACCTCGGCGCGATGATGCTCTTCGGTGAGAAGTACGGCGACCTCGTGCGCGTAGTCGAGGTCGACGGCTTCTCGCGCGAGCTGTGTGGCGGGACTCACGTGCGTGGCACGGCGGAGATCGGGGCCTTCAAGATACTCTCCAACAGGAAGCACGGCGCCGACCTGTACCGCATCGAGGTCATAACCGGCAGGGAGGCGTTGTATTACCTTACGGGCGCGACCGAGAGGGCGGAAGAGGTCTCCGAGGCCCTGAAGGTCGAGATCGACGACCTCCCCGGTGCCGTGGGAAGGCTGCGCGAGGAGGTAAGGGTGTCTCGCGAGCAGGCCAGGGAGCAGACCTTGAGGCAGGGTCTCGAAGAGGTCGGCGAACTTTTGGAAGGAGCCAGGCAGGTCAACGGGACCAGGGTGGTGACGGGCCAGGTCGTCGCCGCCGACGTTAGGGGGCTGCGCCAGATCTCCGACGACGTCAAGAATCGTCTCGGGGGTCCCTCCGCCGTCGTGCTCGCTGCCGCGCTCGACGGCAAGGCGGTCCTCGTTGCGAACCTCCACCCCGAGGTTTCCCAGAAGGTCGAGGCCGGGGAGCTCGTACGCGAGGTCTCTGGCGTGCTCGGAGGAGGGGGCGGGGGCGGCGCCACTATGGCGCAAGCCGGTGGCGGCAACGTCGGCGCCATCCCCGACGCGCTCGTGAGGGTAGGAGAGATCCTCGACCGACGACTCGCGGACACTGAGTAAGCTCCCGACGCAAGATGAATCCAGTCGCGTCGCCGCCCTCGACGTGGGGGAAGTACGCACCGGCGTCGCAGTCTCGGACCCTGACGGCGTGATAGCCAGCCCTCTCGACGTGATACCGAGTGGGGATCTCTCCGGTTATTTGCGCCGGCTCGTTGACGACCATGGCATCTGCGAGGTAGTAGTCGGGGTGCCGAAGACGCTGGGCGGGGAGCTCGGCTTCCAGGCCCGCAAAGTTTTGGCTAGACTAGACGCCTTGAAAACAGAGTTCCCCGGCGTGCGCTTCGTAGAGTGGGACGAGCGGTTCACGTCCCGTCTCGCCAATAGACGCGGCAGGAAGACCGCGAGGGTGGATCACCTCGCGGCCGCAAGGATGTTGCAGGAGTACCTCGGGGCGAGGAAGAACCTTTGAGGCGCTACGACGAACGACCAGACCGTGAGGAGCTTGATGCCAGGCTCGACGCCCTCGAGCCCTCCCGTCCCAGGAGGATGCGGCGCAAGCACCGGTCGAACGCCGGTCCTGCCGTGATTGGCGTATTTCTCGTGCTCGCCGTCCTCGTGGCCATCTTCGTGATCTACTCTGCGGCCACGGGTAGCGAGCCCCACAGATCAGCCAGGATCGAGGTGGTCAAGGGGGATACACTCTCGGACGTTGCCGCCAAGCTGGAGGAGGCCGGGGTCATAAAGAGCGCCTTCGCCTTCGAGTTGCAGGCCAGGTATGAAGGGTACGGAACGGAGATAAAGCCGGGACACTACACCTTCGAACCCGGCCAGGACAGTGTGAAGATCCTGGAGAAACTGACCGCCGGCGAGGCCGTCCCCACGATCATGGTCACAATACCCGAAGGACTGACCATCGAGCAGACGGCCAGTGCCGTCGCCGAGGACACCACCGTCTCCGCCTCCGCGTTCGAGAAGGCGGCGCGGAGAACCGACTACGGATACGCGTTCCTCGAAAACCCTCACGTCAAGACCACGGAAGGGTACCTCTTTCCGGCCAGGTACGATTTCGAGAAGGGCGCTACCGCCGGGCAGATAGTCGACAGGCTCCTCGGTCAGTATCTACTGGAGACCCAGGGGCTCGAGATCGCCGACGCCAAAGAAGGTGTCGGCCTCGAGGAATACCAGGTCGTGACCGTCGCCTCCCTTATCGAGAAGGAAGCAGCCACCCCCAAGGAGAAGCCGCTTATAGCATCGGTTATCTACAATCGCATGCACAAGGACATGCCGCTCCAGATCGACGCGACGGTCCAGTACGCACTCCAGAAGCCCAAGACGAACCTCTCGCTCGCCGACCTGAAGATCGATTCGCCGTACAACACCTACAGGAGAAAAGGACTGCCCCCGGGGCCCATCTGCAGCCCCAGCCGCGAATCGATCCGGGCCGCGTTGAACCCCGCTGATACCAATTACCTGTACTACGTCCTCGAGGCCGATGGCCGCAAGCACTTCTTCACCAACGACTACGGCGAGTTTCTCCGGGCCAAGGCGAAGGCCGGACGCTAGAAGAAGCGGGAGGGCGGAATTGGAAGAACGGTCGAGAGACGCGAGACTCGGGGCGAGGATCACCCGCCGAAGGTTTCTCGGAACCATCACTGTCGGAACCGCCATGGTCGCGCTCTCCGGCCCGCTTGGGTGCGGGCCTACCGCGCCCACGCGGGTGGCCGCCGCGTCGCAGGGCCAGGCGAGGACCTTTCGTTCGCGCCCGGACCTTCGCCCTCCCGACATCGAGGTGAGCACGAACCTGTCCGGTACGGCGCCCGGCTACATCTTCGTCTCTCCGAAAAAGGGACCAGGGGAGCAAGCTCCGACCCAGGATGCGCCGCTGATCGTCGATGCCGGCGGTGAGCCCGTCTGGTTCCATCCCTTGCAGGATGCCGATGCAGACGCCTTCAACTTCAAAGTCCAGACGTACAGGGGGCAGACGGTGCTCACGTGGTGGGAGGGACATCACACGGGCTACGGACAGGGCGAGTATGTGATCTGCGACCATTCCTACCGGGAGATAGAGAGAGTCAGAGCCGGCAACGGCTACCAGGGCGATCACCACGAGTTTGTGATCACGCCCGAGGATACGGCGCTGATCACGATCTACAATAAGGTGCGAAGGGACCTCTCCGGTGTGGGCGGTCCCGTCGACGGCGCGGTGCTGGATGGAATCGTCCAGGAGATCGACATCGAGAGTAAAGAGGTGCTCTTCGAGTGGCACAGCCTCGACCACGTCGGGCTGGAGGAGTCTCTCTACGCTCCACCACCCGACCTCGAAACGGCTTTCGATTATTTCCACCTCAACTCCATAGATCCGCATCCCGACGGATACCTGACCATCTCGGCGCGCAGGACTTCAGCCCTGTACAAGGTCTCGCGCCAGACGGGTGAGATCATCTGGCGACTGGGCGGGGAGAAGAGCCACTTCGCCATGGGGTTTGGGACCAGGACGGACTGGCAGCATGATGCCCGCCACCACCCCGACGGGATCATAACTGTCTTCGACAACGGCGGTATGCAAAAGGACGTGCAGTCCCGCGCCGTGGTGATCGAGATCGATGAAGATGACATGAGTGCCACCTTGGTCGGGGAGTACACGCATCCGGACCAGATTCTCGCGGCCACGCAGGGCAACGTGCAGATGTTGCCCAACGGGAACGTGTTCGTCGGGTGGGGGAGCGAGCCCCACTTCTCCGAGTTCGGCCGGGACGGCGAGCTGCTCTTCGACGCCTCCTTCCCTAGTGACGTCGAGTCTTACAGGGCCTTCCGCTTCCCCTGGAAGGGTCAGCCGCAGAAGGGGCCTTCGGTCGTGGCCGAATCCGGCCTTAAGGACGAGGTGACGGTCTACGTCAGTTGGAACGGCGCGACGGAGGTAGACACCTGGCAGGTGCTCGCCGGCGCCGATCCCGACGAGCTCGAGCCCGCGGTCTCCGCTCGCCGCAAGGGGTTCGAGACCGCCGTAACGGTGCGCACCGATGAGCCCTACCTCGCCGTCGGGGCCAAAGACAGCACGGGCAGGGTGCTCGGCACCTCGGAGGCGGTGGAGCCGGTAAAACCTGCGGCTTCGACGGGCCAGGCGCACTCGTAAGTAACCGGGATGGACGAGAGAGTGAACAAGGGCCGCATCCACCTCCGATGGTTCGAGGCCGGCGTCGTGCTCGCGGTGGTCGTGGCATGCGCCGTTCTGGGACCGTTGAGGAGCGTATTCGCAACCGTGCCTGCGCTCCTTCTGGTGGCTACCGCGGTCTTGTTCTTGACACCGGGAGTATTGATCGTGCGCTGGTTCTGCAGGGAATACTTCTCGGATGCCGCGCTCGCGCCGGCGGCCTTCGTGACGAGCGTCGGGCTCTTCGCCCTGCTTGCGGTGCCCATGCTCATCCTGCAGGTCAGCCTGGCCGCCTACCTGTGGAGCTGTGGCCTGACGGTTGCCATCTCTTGGCTTACGGCTTTGGTCATGGCGTTCCGCTCCGAGCAGGAGACGGGTGGGCGGGACGGGGTCGGGCCCTCGGACCGCGGGGGGCTGCTCTGGGTGCCTTTCGCCGGCCTTGTAGCGGCCCTGGCATACATCGCAAGGATCACATCCCCGAGCTACTACGGTGACATCTGGATCTACCTCTCGTGGGTCAGGGAGTATCTCGGCGGGGACAGGCTCGCCTCGGTCGAGCCGTTTTTCGGTGGGGAGGTCGGGCTCTCGCGCGCCAGGATCAACGGCTGGCTGCTGGAGCAGGCCGCCGTCTCCAGGGTCTCGGGAATCGACCCCGTTGACCTGGTCTTCTCGTACCTGAACCCCGCACTGGTGGTCGTGGCTTTCCTAATCTTCTACGCGCTGGCGCGCATACTTTTTCGGAGCGAGAGGGCGGCGCTGCTGTCGGGGTGCCTGTATTCGTTGTTCTTCCTGATCCACCTGAGCCAATCGCGCATAGCGTGGGGTGGCGAGTTCGTCCAGCGCTTGCCCGAGGACAAGCTGGTCGCCAAGTTCCTCTTCTTGCCCCTGGCGCTCGCTTGCGCTTTCGCCTTTCTCGAATGTGGCGCAAAGCGGTACTTCTTGGGTTTCGCGTTCCTGTGCTGCGCGGTGATGGCCGTGCATCCCATAGGGTTGGCGATCATCGGCATCTCAATGGCGGGGTTCGCCGCTATGCACCTCGCCGCCAGCCCGCGAAGCCGCGCGGCGTGGGCCAGGATCTCGGCCATGGGTTTCGCCGGTGTCGCGATCGTCGCCGTTCCGGCGGCCCTCATCTCGGCGTTCACCGATGAGCCGCTCTCGAACGCGCTCGCCGATTCGGACATAAACTCTGGCGACCCCGACGTGCTACGGAACATGATCTTCGTAAGCCCGGAGAGGAATCGCATCCTCGAGCTGGCCGACGGCTCCTACATGATGCACCCTTCTTTGCTACTGGATCCTGTGATCGCCACGGCGTTCCTGGTCGGGCTTCCTTTCTTGCTCTGGCGTCTGAGGCGAGACCTGGCGGCCCAACTGCTCCTCGGTGTCATGTACGTGACGGTCGTTGTCGTATACGTACCGCCCATAGCCACGTTCCTGGGTGATAACGTCGTACTCCCAGGCCAGATCTGGCGCCTGGCGTGGCCCATACAGCTCGCCGCCGTGCTGACTCTTGGCTGGCTGGTCTGGACCGCGATCAGCTACGCGGCTGCGTGGTTGCGGCGCCTCGGGCCCGCTCGTTATCTGGCAGGGGCCTTGCCGACCATAGTCGTCGTCGCCCTAACGGTTGCGTCCGTGCCCCAGGCGCAGTCCGGTATGGAGTCGATACAGGCGCACAGGGAGACGAGCCGCGCGTCCGGATTCTATCCTTCGGATCCTCTCTTTCCCTGGTTTCGGGACGAGATAAAATCTCCCGTCGTGGTGCTCGCGCCCGATATCCAGAGCGCCCGTATCCCCGCCTACTCCTACGAAGCCAACGTCGTCAGCCGCAGGGGCGGATTGGTGCTCAGAGTCCTCCCTGAGCTACAGAAGCGGTCGCCGGGGCAGATCGAGGTGCCCCAGGGCTCCCTGGACGTACGCGAGTTCTTCGGCGGGACTACGATGCAGCATAGTGTCGAGATCCTGCGCCGCAACGATGTGGACTACGTGATGGTCGCCAAGGACTCAAAGCTGACCGGATCACTCGAACGCCTCTCCGGCTTCACCCCTGTGGAGACACCGAGCGAGAGGTATGACCTCTACAGCGTGGACCTCGAGAGGCTGCCGTAGAGAGCATTTCAGCCGGCCAGCAATTCGGCTCTTGGCCTTTGCCTGCTGCCTCTCGCCGTCGGCCGAGTGCCCGACGTATTGACGGTCGATTCGTTCGTCCTTGGGCCTTTCTGTAGAATGGCCCTTCTCCACGTATACGAGCTGGGAGGCACTCACTTGACATTTTTCGGAACACTCGGTGCCAGGGTGATCGGCGCCCCTTCCATACTCGCGGCCGATTTCGCGGAACTGGCCGAGGAGGTGAGGAGGGCCGAGAGGGGCGGTGCGGCGCTCGTACATTTCGACGTTATGGACAACCATTTCGTCCCCAATCTGACCTTCGGCCCCGCCGTCGCCGCCTCGCTCGCCGCCGCGGTCGATCTCCCGATCGACGCCCACCTGCAGGTAACGAACCCTGACAACCTGATCCCATCATTCGTCGAAGCCGGTGTCGAAGGCATCTCCGTCCAGCCTGAGGTAGTCACCCATCTGCACCGCACCCTGGAGTTGATCCGGGCCGGAGGCTGCGAGGCCGGCGTGGCCCTCAACCCGACGACCTCTCCAGAATCTATCGAGTGGTCGCTGCCTTACGTGGATTACGTAAACGTTATGAGCGTCAACCCTGGTTTCGGAGGCCAGGACTTCATCCCCGAGATGGTCGAGAAGGTCAGGCGTCTCAAGCTGATGACAGGCGTCCCCGTCGAGGTCGACGGCGGTATCACGGTCGAGACCGCTCCGCTCATGGTCGAAGCAGGCGCCCAGGTCCTCATCGCCGGCTCGGCCGTCTTCAAGGGCGATCCCGCCACGGAGATGCGAAAGATCATCGAGGCCGGCGAGGCAGCCGCTCAGCATTTCGGCTAGTCGGCATTTCAGCTGGCCCCAACGCGAAGCGTTTCCTTGTTGCCGTGATCCTTCTGTGATATAGCTTGCTGCGTAACTTTCGGGGGCGGGTGAAATTCCCGCACCGGCGGTGAGCCTGGGTGAGGGCGGTTCGCGAATCGTCCCCACACGGGGAGCCCGCGAGCCTCCTGTGGGGGTTGAGCCGGTGAAGGTTCGCTTTCTCGACGAGCCGTAGTCCGGCGCCGACGGTAAGAGTCCGGATGGGAGAAAGGAAGAAGTGCTGCAGGATTCGATGATGGATCTTGCCCGCCGCCTCGCCGAGCGCGGGCGTAACACCGTCGCGCCTAACCCCCTCGTGGGGGCCGTCATCGCGCGCGACGGCAACGTTTTAAGCGAGGGCTGGCATGCGATGGCCGGCGGGGACCACGCCGAGATAGTGGCCCTCGATGGTGCCGGAAGGGCGGCGCGCGGGGCGACGCTCTATGTGACGCTCGAGCCCTGCAACCACTTCGGCAGGACGCCGCCGTGCGTCGAGGCTATCTTACGTTCCGGAATCTCGCGTGTGGTCGTGGGGCAGCTGGATCCCAACCCGAAAATGCAGGGCCGCAGCGTGGAGATCCTGCGGGAAGCCGGCGTGGAGGTCGACGTGTCGGGGGACACCGTCTTAGAGCGGCAGAACGAGCAGTACCTCCACCACATGCGCACCGGAAGGCCGTTCGTCCACCTCAAGCTCGCCACAACCCTCGACGGCAGGATCGCCGCGCCCGGGGGTGATAGCAGGTGGGTGACGGGCGAGGACGCCAGAAGCCGGGCCCACGAGCTGAGGGCCGAGGCCGGGGCCGTTCTCGTCGGGGCGAACACGGTGCGCACCGACGACCCCATGCTTACGGCCAGGGGTCTTCCCGGGCGCCCGCCCCCTATCACCCGCGTGGTCCTCGATCCCGCCCTGAAGATCAGCCCTCGGAGCAAGCTCGCGAGGAGCGCCGGGGAGGCACCCGTAGTCGTCTTCGCCGCCGCGCGCGACGGACGCGAGGGGGAACTGGAGAGGCTCGGCGTCGAGGTAGTTGCAACGCCGCTCTCTGAGGACGGGCTCGAACTTCTCTATGTACTGGATGAGTTGGGCGGGCGGGGGATCAAGGGCCTGCTCGTCGAGGGCGGCGGGAAGACGGCGACGCGCTTTGTCCGCGGCGGGCTCGCTGACAAGCTGACCCTGTTCTACGCGCCGAAGCTCCTCGGCTCTGAGGGCGTGCCCATGATCGGCGCGCTCCGGGCTACCAAGGTGGCAGAGGCGCTGCAATTCTCGGTCGCCGAGGTCGAAAAGGTAGGGGATGACGTCGCCGTGACGCTCTACCCCGGCGGAGAGGAGGAACGTGTTCACCGGGCTAGTTGAGGAAGTGGGGCGCGTCTCTTCGCTCGAGGAAGGGGAGATGCTGCGCTTGAGTATCACCGCCGGCAGGGTTTCCGAGGGCACGCACGCGGGCGACAGCGTCTCCGTGAACGGGGCTTGCTTGACGGTCGGTGAGGTCGATGGGCAGACGCTGACCTTCTTCGCCATGCCCGAGACGATGAGGCGCACGGCGCTCGGCGATCTCGCCGCCGGCGGTCCCGTCAACCTGGAGCGTGCGATGTCAGCGGGGAGCAGGTTCGGAGGCCACATCGTGCAGGGGCACGTCGACGGCGTCGGCGAGGCGCTCGGGGTAACGCCAGAGGGGGACGCGGAGATCTGGGAGTTCGCAGCGCCCGAGGCCGTGCTCCGATACTGCGTGGAGAAGGGCAGCATCTGCGTCGACGGCATAAGCCTGACGATCGTCTCGGTCGGAGAGGGCTCCTTTACGGTCTCGATACTGCCCCAGACCCGCGCTAACACGAACCTCGGGGAAAGCGGGGTCGGGAGCAGGGTAAACCTCGAGGCCGACGTTATCGGTAAGTATGTAGAGCGGCTGCTCGGGCCGCGCATGTCAGATGATTCAACCTTCGAGAGGAGTGTCGGAGATGCCTTTTAGTCCCATAGAGGAGATCGTCGAGGACATCAAGCAGGGCAAGATGGTCATCGTTTGCGACGATGAGGACCGGGAGAACGAGGGCGACCTGACCATGGCCGCCGAGCTCGTGACCGCAGACGACATCAACTTCATGGCCGCCAACGGTCGCGGTCTCATCTGCCTGCCGATGGCGGGAGAGATCATCGACCGCCTCGACATCCCGCAGATGGTAACCCACAACGCCTCCAGGATGGGCACGGCATTCACGGCCTCGATCGAAGCGAAGGAGGGTATCACGACGGGCATCTCCGCCGCCGACAGGGCACACACCTGCAGGGTCGCGGTCGATGAGGCGACGGGCCCCGAAGACCTCGTTATGCCGGGGCACGTGTTCCCCTTGCGGGCGAAGCCGGGTGGCGTGCTGCAGCGCGCGGGCCAGACCGAGGCGGCCGTCGACCTCGCCAGGCTGGCCGGACTCAAACCGGCGGGTGTGATCTGCGAGATCATGAAAGAGGACGGCACGATGGCTCGTGTTCCTGACCTGGAGAGGTTCTCCAAGGAGTACGGCGTCAAGCTGGTGACGGTGGCCCAGATCATCGAGTACCGTCACGCCTTCGAGACACAGGTCAGATGCGCCGTGGAGACGCGGCTACCGACGCCGTTCGGGGAGTTCAGGCTGCGGGCCTACGAGAACGAGATCGACGACCTTACCCACGTCGCGCTCGTGATGGGCGACCCCGAGGGCAAAGACGACGTACTCGTCAGGGTCCATTCGGCGTGCCTGACCGGCGACGCTCTGCACTCTATGCGCTGCGACTGCGGCGAGCAGCTGGAGGCCGCAATGGAGCGTATCGCAGCGGAGGGCGAAGGCGTCATCGCCTACATGCAGCAGGAAGGCCGGGGGATCGGGCTCTTGAACAAGATGAAGGCCTACCACCTCCAGGACGAGGGGATGGACACCGTCGAGGCCAACCAGAAGCTCGGCCTCGCGCCCGACCTGAGGGACTACGGGGTGGGGGCCCAGATCCTCAAGGACCTCGACCTCAAGCGCATCCGTCTGCTCACCAACAACCTGACCAAGGTCGTTGGTCTCAGGGGCTTCGGGTTGGAGATCACCGAGCGCGTCCCCATCGAGATGGAGCCGAACGGCCACAACGAACGCTACCTCAAGACTAAACGAGAGAAGCTCAACCACGTCTTCGAGAAGTTCTAGGGTTAGCCTGTATGGGCGGTTCGTGAACCGCCCATGATCCGCGGCTGCAGGAGGCACGTGTGGAGGGAGTCAATTACATCGAGGGGAACCTCTCTGCGGAAGGGAAGTCCTTCGGCATAGTCGCCTCACGTTTCAACGACTTCGTCGTAAAGGCGTTGCTCGACGGGGCTATCGAGGCGATCCGGCGCCACGGTGGCGCCGCCGGAGCCGTCGACGTGGTATGGGTGCCCGGTTCCTACGAGATACCGGTCGTCGCCAGGGAGCTGGCCCATTCAGGCCGCTACGACGCCATCATCTGCCTGGGGGCTGTGATCCGGGGCGCGACGGCGCATTTCGATTACGTCGCCAGCGGGGCAGCGAGCGGCATCTCGCAGGTCGCCCTCGAGACCGGGGTGCCCGTGATCTTCGGGGTCATCACCACGGAGACGATCGAGCAGGCCTTAGAACGCGCGGGCACGAAGATGGGCAACAAGGGTTTCGAGGCCGCCGTCTCCGCAATGGAGATGGCAGATCTGATGTCGAAATTGCAAAAGGGTCATTGACCCTTTTGCAAGCACTTCAGCATCTCAGCACGGCGCTTCGCGCCTTTCAGCACTTCAGCTTTCGTGTCAACGCGCCCTGGCTGACGAGCGAAGCCCGAAGGGCTGAGCGTGCTGAGATGCTGACAAGCGGAGGCTTCAGCCGGAGCGTGCTCCTATAGAGGCCTTGGTGACCTTGAATCCCTTGAGGCATGAGGTGCAGACCCACTCCCGCCGCATGGTCGAGCCTTCCTGGATGCGGACCTTCTGCAAATTAGGATCTCTGCGACGGCGCGTCGCCCTCAGCGAGTGGCTGCGCGCGTTGCCGAAATCTGGCTTCTTCCCGCACGAATAACAAACTTTCGCCACGAAACTTCTCCTGTGCTAGGATACCGGTCGAATTTGGGGACCCCGGGACACGCGACTCGCAAGCCGTATCCGGACGTCGGGCGGTGATTGTACCAGATTGTCGACGATCTCCTACGGTGGATGGTGGTCTGCCGGAATCCCTAGGAGAGGAGCAATGAAGGATCTCTTGCGATGGCGATAAAGGTGGCCTACATGGTCTCTGCGGCCCACGCGGCCGTCAATGCCCAGGTCGCCAGGATCAACGATCTAAACGTCTATCCCGTACCGGATGGGGACACGGGCACGAACATGCTGCTCACCCTGCAGGCCGCACTCGACGAGACCTCGGACAAATCCTACGCTAGCCCGGAGGAGGCGAGCAGGGCCTGCGCCAGGGCCGCGCTTATGGGGGCGAGGGGAAACTCCGGGGTCATACTCTCGCAGATGATCCGGGGCGCCTGCGAGGTTCTCGCCGACCGAGACTCGCTAGATGCCGAAGCCTTCGCCGCCGGGCTCGACGGTGCCAGGGAACGGGCCTACTCGTCGGTTCGCGAACCGGTAGAAGGCACGATGCTGACCGTGATCAAGGACGCTGCCCTGGCGGCCCGAGAGGCCGCGGAAGCAGGGGATGTCGACCTGGCTTCCGTTGTGGGGGTTGCGCGGGAGGCTGCCCACCATTCGGTTCGCCGCACGCCGGAGTTGCTCGCCGTGTTGCGCGAAGCCGGCGTCGTCGATGCGGGCGGACTGGGCGTCGCTGTGGTGCTCGACGGTCTCTACGCCTGCGTCAGCGGGCAGAAGATCGAGGTTCCCGCCGAGGACGGGGAAGACACGCCGGACCTGGAAGCGATCCACGCCCAGGAAGAGGCCTGGGGGTACTGCACGGAGTTCCTCGTCGATGGTTTCGACGGCGACGTGGAAGAGTTCACGGAGCACGTCTACGCCTCGGGCCGGAGCGTCTTCGTGGTGGCCGACGACGACGTGGTCAAGGTCCACGTGCACACCCAGGACCCCGGCGAGGCCCTCTCCTACGCCGGGCGTTTCGGACGTCTGGCCGGGGTGAAGGTCGACGACATGGAAGCACAAGTGCGCTCCCGCGAGTCCCAACAGCGGCCCGTGGCCAGAATCGGTTGTGTGGTGGCGAGCCGCGGGGAGGGCAACCGCGCCCTCTTCGAGCAGATGGGGGCGGTCGTGATCGAGGGCGGGCAGGGCGAGAACCCGAGCGCGGCCGACCTGTCCAGGGCGGTGGAAAAGACAGGTTCTCCGGTGGTCGTTCTTCTGCCCAACAACAAGAACATCGTCCCCACGGCGGAGCAGGTCGGTGAGCTGGTGGCGGCCGAAACGCACGTCGTGCCCACGACGAACATAGCCGCCGGGCTCGCCGTGATGGTCGGGTACGACGCCGAGGGCGAGCCCGACGAGGTCGTCGAGGAGATGCGCGAGATCTCCGAGTCCCTGCGCGTCGCCGAGGTTACGCGCTCGGTGCGGCACGCCCGCGTCGGCGACCGGGAGATCCCGGAGGGGGCCTATATCGGGTTCCTTGGCGGAGAGCTCGTGGCCGTGGAGGATGGCGCCGGTGAGGCCGCGCTCGTGCTCGCGAGGAAGATCCTGGGCGACGGCGCCGACTTTCTGACGCTACTGAAGGGCGAAGATCTGGCCGAGGCCGAGCTCGACGCCATACTCGAGGGGATCAGGGACCTCGGCGGCGAGGTCGAGGTAAGAGATGGGGGACAACCGCTCTATCCTTTGCAGCTGGTGGCCGAGTGACCACGGCGATAGCGACCGACTCGACCACGAGCCTGGCCCCCGGTGTCCTGGAGCGGCCCGACGTCAGGGTGGTTCCCCTCACTTTCCATTTCGGGCCCGAAGAGACGTACACGGACAAGGTAGACATGTCCAACGAGGAATTCTACGAGCGGCTGCGCGATTCGGACGTCTTCCCGACGACGGCGCAACCCACCCCTGGGGCCTTCGTCGAGGCCTACCAGGCGCTCTCCGACTACGACGACATCCTCGTCTTAACCCTCTCGAGCAAGTTCAGCGGCACCCATGAATCCGCAGTGCAGGCTGCGGGGATGGTCGACCGTCCCATCCACGTGCTCGACACCAGGAGTGCCGAGATGGGGTCTGGTCTGATCTTGCTGGAGGCCCTGCGCTGCATCGACGAGGGTGGGGAATTCGACGAGGTCAGACACGCTGCGGAGAGGGCAATCGGGGGAACGAGAGTCATGTTCGCCGTCGGTACCCTCGAGTATCTTGCCAAGAGCGGGCGCATCGGGAGGGCGCAGCGCCTCCTCGGTACCGCCCTCGATGTCAGGCCCGTGCTGCAGGTTGCCGACGGAGAGATCGTGCCTTTCAAACGCACCCGCGGCCGCAAACGGCAGATGGCCGCGATCGTCGATGAGGTGATGCCGGCCGCGGAGGCCGGACGGCCCCTCTACTTCGGGCACATCGCCGCCCCCGAGCTCCTCTCCGAACTGGCCGAACGGCTCGGGGTCGAGGAGAAGCTCGTCGCGGAGATCGGCGGTGTCGTAGGTTCTCACGTCGGCCTGGGGGCCTATGGCATTGCCCACCTCTAAGTCCGGCGGGGCGCAGGGGGTCGTTCTCCCCGCGCGCACGACCCTGACGGACCTGCGGTCGAGGCCCGTCATAGAGCTACCCGGCGTGGGGCCGCGGATCGAAGCCGCCCTGGGCGACCTCGGCATAGCCTCGCTGGCGGATATGATCTCCCACTATCCGTCGCGCCACGAGGATCTCTCCAACGTGAAGAAGATCTCCGAGCTGCGCGTCGGGGAGAGGGCCACGGTCTTCGGTACGGTGGTCTCCACGCGTCCGGTGGGCAAACCCGTCAGGGGGCGCGCCCCTGGCTTCTCGGTCCAGCTCTACGACGGTACGGGCTACATCCCCGTGATGGTCTGGGGCCGGAGCTGGCTCCAGGGACAGTTGCTTCCCGAGGCGCGGGTGGTCGCCTCAGGCGAGGTCCAGAGCCGATACGGCATCCAGATAGTCGCCAAGAGCATCGAGGTCGTCGACGACCCCGGGGGCGACGAAGGACCCCATGCCGGCCGTTTCGTGCCCGTCTATCCCGTCAATAAGGGCATACAGGCAAGGAGGATGCGCACGCTCATCCACCGCGCCCTCGATGCCTCCGGGTGCATCCTCGACCCGCTGCCAGCAGACGTGCTCGTCCGCCACAGCCTGCCCAATTTGCACGACGCCATCTACGAGGTCCATTTTCCGACGCAGCGGTCGCGTCTCGTGGCGGCGATGCGGCGTCTAGTCTTCCACGAGCTCTTCCTGATTCAAGCCGGACTCGCGGCCCGTAAGGCTCGCCTCGACCGTACCGAGGTCGGCGGCAAGCATCGTGGCGACGGGAGCCTCCTCAACCCCTTCCTGGAGAGCCTCCCCTTCGGCCTGACGGGGGCGCAAGAGAGGGTAATAGAGGAAGTATTGGGTGACATGCGCCTGGAGAAACCGATGCGCCGCCTCCTGCAGGGTGACGTCGGCAGCGGCAAGACTGTGGTCGCCATCGCCGCGCTGCTCACCGCGGTCGAGGCGGGGGGACAGGGAGCCATAATGGCACCGACCGAGGTCCTGGCCTGGCAGCACTACATCTCGATCTCTGCTGCCCTGGCAGAGTTGCCCGTCAATGTGGTCGTCCTCACCGGCTCACAGGGCGCGGCCGAGAGGCAGGAGACCCTGGCGAAGATAGCACAAGGCGGGGCCCACATCGTGATCGGGACGCACGCCCTCATACAGAAAGGCGTGGATTTCGATGATCTCTCGCTCGTGGTCGTCGACGAGCAGCACCGTTTCGGGGTGGGCCAGCGGACGGTGTTCCGCGAGAAAGGCGCTACCCCTGACACGCTCGTCATGACGGCCACCCCGATTCCGAGGACGCTCTCTCTCACGCTCTACGGTGACCTCGAGGTCTCCCTGATCGACGAACTGCCACCAGGAAGAAAGCCGGTCGAGACCAGGATCGTCGAACCTGCGGAGCGGCTGGGGGCCTACGAGGAGGTAAGGACCGAGATCGAGGACGGACGGCAGGCGTACGTGATCTGCCCGCTCGTGGAGGAATCGGAGGCCCTGGAAGATGTTCGCGCCGCCGAGGAGCTTAGGGAGGAGCTCGCGAACGAGGTCTTCCCCGAACTCAGCGTGGGGCTGTTGCACGGCAGGATGAGGACCCAGGACAAACGCGAGGTCATGGCCCGATTCCGGGCCGGGGAGATAGACACCCTCGTCGCCACCGTCGTCGTCGAAGTGGGCGTCGACGTACCCAACGCGAGCGCGATCGTGATCGAAGGCGCCGAGCGGTTCGGGCTCTCCCAACTCCACCAGCTGAGGGGCCGCGTATGCAGGGGCCACCATCCCCCCAAGTGCTTCCTGATCGGCGCCCCGAAGACAGACGATTCCCGGCGTCGGCTAGAAGCGCTCGAGAAGTACCAGGACGGTTTCAAGCTCTCCGAGGTGGACCTCGCCATAAGGGGTGAGGGCACGCTCTTCGGGAGCCGCCAGAGCGGCATGCCCGACCTCAAGGTCGCCAAGCTGTTGCGCGACGTCGACGTCCTCGTCGAGGCCAGGCGCGAAGCGTTCGCGCTCGTCGCCGCCGATCCCACGCTGAAGCGGCCGGACCACAGGCCCCTGCGGCGCGAGATCCGCGAACTCCTGGGAGCCAACGTCGACTGGCTGTTCCGGGAGTAGTGGATGGTGAGTAGTAAGGCGTACCGTTCCCCACTCTCTGGTACGGGTGGGTTTGAAACCCGCTCCATACGGCCCTACTTCCTACTCCCTGGGATGGAGCGACCCTGAGGGTCATCGCAGGGTCGGCCGGGGGCACCAGGCTGGCGCCGGTCCCAGAGGGCGTGCGGCCCACGGCGGAACGCGTGCGCGAGAGTTTGTTCAACTCGCTCGGGCAGTTCTTCGAGGGCGGAAGCGTACTCGACCTCTACGCGGGCACGGGCGCCCTGGGGATAGAGGCCCTGAGCCGCGGGAGCGAGCGGGCCGTCTTCGTCGAGCGGGACAGGCGAGCGCGCTCCGTGATCCTCGAGAACCTGCGGCGGACCGGCTTTGCTCAGCGGGCGGAGGTAATAGGTGGTGAGGTCGAGGCCGTGTTGGAGCGGCTCCTCGGGCGCCGCGAACGATTCGATTTGATCTTCGCCGACCCACCATATAGAATCGCGGCGGAGGTCGGGGGAATCTTGCACCGGCTACGCTCTCTGCTCGCGCCGGGAGGCAGGGTCGTGATCGAGAGCGGCGAGGCCCCGATGGAGGGCCCAGGCGGCAAGAAAGGGGTAACGCGCCGCTACGGTGGCACGTTCGTATCCATACTTGGGCGGTCCGAGCTGACAATGATCGTTGCTGTGTGTCCAGGTAGCTTCGACCCGGTGACGACGGGGCACCTCGATGTCATAAGGCGCGCTTCCAAGATCTTCGACCACGTGATCGTCGCCGTCGGCAGCAACCGCCGCAAGCAGGCCCGACTCCCCGCGGTTGAACGGGCGCGCCTCCTGGAGAAGGTGACCGCCGACATGGACACCGTCTCTGTCGAGGTGATGGAGGGTCTCCTCGTGAATTTCGCGAGGGAGCGGGGGGCGAAGGCGATCGTCAAGGGCCTCAGGGCCGTCTCGGACTTCGAGTCGGAGTTCGAGCAGGCGCAGCTAAACAGGACGATGTTCCCCGAGCTCGAAACAGTCTTCATAATGGCCTCGGCCGAGCATAGCTTCCTCTCCTCGAGCGCGGTAAGGGAGATAGCGTCGCTCGGCGGAGAGGTACGCGGGCTCGTCCCCGAAGGCGTGCTCGAGACCGTAAGGCAGATATATTCCGGTCGGGACGGTAAGATACAGGGATCGTAGGCGAAGGATAGGTAGTAGAAGATGGACGTACTGGTACTTATAGACAGGCTGGAAGAACTGGTCGAGGACGCGCGCAGCTTCCCCGGTTTCGGCAACACGGCGATGGTCGACCGGGACGCCGCCTTCGACATCATAGACCAGATGCGCCAGACCATACCCGAGGAGCTCAAGCAGGCACGCTGGATCGTCAAGGAGCGCCAGGCGATGCTCGACGAAGCCCGCAGCGAGAGCGACCGCATCCTCCGCAGCGCCCAGGACGAGGCCGAGAAGATCACCTCGGAAGAGGAAGTCCTCAAGAGGGCGGAGAAGCGGAGCGCGGAGATCATGGAGGACGCCCGCCGGCGCGAGCGTGAGATACGGCTCGGCGCCGAAGACTACGCTGATGAGGTCCTCGCCAACCTCGAGGACAACCTCGGCAAGCTCCTCGAGGCCGTGCAGCGCGGCCGTACCAAGCTGCAGGGCGTCCAGGAACAATAACAAGTAGTAGACTAACCGCATGAACCATTTGATCCCCCTCAGACGACCCGGCGCGGAGGTCGGAGACACCCACGAGGTGCATGCGGAGTTCTCCGTGGCTCCTTTCGACCTCTATGGGCGCCACCACGAGGTCACGAAGGCCGAAGCAGACGTGGGCGTCAACAAGCTCGCTGAGGGCCTTCACCTCGACTTGTCGGTCAGGGCGACGGTGCTTACCACCTGCGACAGAACGCTCGAGCCTACGGAGCTCGAACTGAAGTTCGGCGACTCGGAGCTCCTCTCAGGGCCGTACGACCCCGAGGTCTCGGTCCAGGACTGGACGCTCGACCTCGGGCGTTACGCGGGGCGCGCGCTGCCGAACGAGGTCCCGATGCAGGTATTCTCACCGGGCACACAGCCCGTCCAGCCCGAGGGCGATGACGACGCGATAGACCCGCGCTGGCGGGGACTCGACGGCCTCTTCGCCTCGAGATTTTAGTCAGTAGAGACCAGGAGGTATTCCCATGGCCGTACCGAAGAAAAAGACGTCACGCGCGCGCAGGAATCAGCGCCGGGCCCACCAGGCGATCTCGGGCCCAGGCCTCGTCGCCTGTCCGAACTGCGGTCAGCCCCACGTACCGCACAGGGTTTGCCCCGAGTGCGGTTACTACAAGGGCCGCACGGTGGTCGCCGTGGAGGACATCTAACCGGGTTCCGGGCGAGGCCCTCCCGTGCGCATTGCGGTAGACGCCCTCGGCGGAGACAACGCTCCTCGGGAGGTCCTCGCGGGTGCTCTCGCCGTCGCAAGAAAGCTGCCGCACGACGAGTTGTTGCTCGTCGTGAGGGCCGCTGACGTCGAACCCGAGGTGGCCCCCGATCCCCCGGCCAACGTCTCGTTGCGTTCCTCCGGGGGGGCCGTCGGGATGGATGAAGAGCCCTCCGCCACGCTGAGGGCCCATCCCGACGCCAGCGTCGCCGTCGCCGCCAGGATGGTTCGTGAGGGCGACGCTGACGCGTTCTTCTCGGCGGGGAACACGGGCGCTACGGTGGCGGCGGCGCTGCTGGGGATGGGGCGTCTGGAGGGATGCCGCAGGCCCGCGATCGCCACGGTGCTGCCCTTCCCTTCGCCCGTGTTGCTACTCGATGCCGGGGCCACCGTGTCCTGCAGGCCGCAGGACCTCTTGAATTTCGCTATTCTTGGCGGCGTGTTCGCGAAACGTTACTTCGGACTGGACGAGGAAGCACGGGTCGGGCTCGTCAACGTCGGCGAGGAGCCGGCGAAGGGAAATGACCTCGCCAAGGAGGCCCACCGTCTCATGGACGAGTCGGGCATCCGTTTCGTCGGGAACGTGGAAGGTAGGGACATCGCCAGCGGGACGGCCGACGTGCTCGTCACCGACGGCTTCACGGGCAACATCGTCCTCAAGACGGCCGAGGGTGTGGCGCGTGAGATCCTCGGCATGGTCCGCTCTGCGATGACGGGCGACGCCCTGGGCAAACTCGCCGCTGGCATCCTTCGTCCGCGGTTGCTCGGGGTACGAGACACGGTCGACCCCGAGAACTACGGGGGGTCCTTCCTGCTCGGTGTTAAGGGCTCGGTCGTGATCGGCCACGGGAACTCGCGGGCCAGGGGGATCGAGAATGCGATCCTCGGTATCTCCCAAACGGGCGCGGACCTGACAGGGAAACTGCAGCGGACTCTCTCCACGCACGTCTCGCAGGTTACAGAGGGTAGGTCAATTTGAACGGCGGCGCTGCCGGCAGGATCATTGGTGTCGGCAGGGCCCTCGGTGGCAGGGTCGTCACCAACAGCGACCTGGAGGGCGTGCTCGACACCACGGACGAGTGGATCTCGACGCGTACGGGGATAGAGTCGCGTCACTTCGTCGCGGAAGGAGAGAACGCCGCGACGCTCGCCGTG
>JBKPNW010000230.1:0-5029 GCA_046732815.1 Actinomycetota bacterium
CATTTTCCTACAAGATCGGAGCATCCGCCAATGAATTGCTCGAAAGCCGTCCCTGCGCGTACCGCCTTACAGGTAGCAGCTCGTCGCCTGGTCGAGAACGCTGAGAAACTTCGCTCGTCGCTATACGTATAAGAGTTGCATGGAGGTGAAGATTGACTATGCGTGATCCTGGATTGGCAGCCGTCCTGAGTGCGATCATCCCCGGCATCGGTCAGTTCTACAACGGGCGCATCCTGGCCGGCATCTTGTGGCTGATTATCACGCCGGGGCTCTGGATCGGCACCGGGGGCTTGCTCGGCTGGACTGCACACGTCGTCTCGGCCTACACCGCTTACTCCTACGCCCGCGATAACCGGGTGCGTATTTGAGGCCTGGGACAAGCAGGAGGAACGGGCCCTAGCTGCGTTCGAGGACCAGGGCGCCTTCACGACGGGCGAAGACGGTGCCCATCTCGGCGGACAGGCGTTCCATCCGGTCCAGGATCTTCTCTCGCTCGCCGCCCGTAGAAAGGTCGACCCGCGCGTAAGAGAGTTTGACCGGGGTAAGATCCAGCCGCTCGAAGGTGCCACCTTCTACGGAAACCCGAAAGAGGAAGGACCAGTCGTTACGCATCCTGGGGTCCACCGCGTAATCGTCGATGAAATCGCCCGTATCGTAGAGGATGGGTTTGCCGCGATAGATCTCTACCCCCTGGAAGACATGGGCACTGTGCCCGTAATAGACATCTACGCCCCTGTCTACGACGGCACGGGCAAACCGGCGGAAGATCCCTCGGGGCCGCTGCACCATGTTCGGTCCCCAGTGGTTGGAGAACACGACCGTGTCTATGCCCATTTCGCGCACGGCCGCCACCGCCCTCTCAACCCGCAGGAGAACGTCCGGTTGCAAAGAGACCGGCAGGTAGTTCGTACCAGGCCGGTCGGTGCCGGCCGCGAACGGCGGTTCGTTGTCCGTGAACGCCAGCAGTGCCACCCGGAGCGTTTCGTCCGCAGGCACGGTCAGGACGGCCGGATCCGCGGCTTCTTCCCGGTTGTGGCCCGCCCCGGCGTGCCGAATGCCGGCCGCGTCCAGATGTTCCAGGGTATCGAGCAACCCCTGTTCCTCGAAGTCCAGAGTGTGGTTGTTGGCCAGCGAACAGGCGTCGATCCGGACCGTCAGCAGGGTCTCGATGGCAGTAGGTGGGGTTCTGAAATGGAAGACTTTCGGCGTACGGGTCCACGGCTGTTCGTTATCCGTGATGGCGCATTCCAGGTTGATGATGCGCAGGTCCGCAGCGTCCAGAAGGGGCCTCACGTCGCCCCACGGCTCCTCGGGGCGCAGGTGATTGTCAAGGGCCTCGGCGACCCCGCGCCCGAGCATCACGTCGCCCATAAGCGCCACGGTGATCATCCTGCAGCAGTTGCCGATCGACCCGCCCGACGGCCTGCCGTATAGAGTAGTCCCATGCCGCAGAAGATCCAACCGATGGGGTTGGTAGGGAGGCGCGAGGCGATAAGCGCCCCGACCGTGGGGAACGCCAGCGAGAGCACCCCCGTGAGTACGGCGAGGGCAGGTCCAGGTCTTTCTCCAGGCGTGCCCTGGGGCATCACCTCGCCCGTAAGGAAGTCGAGCAAGAGGGCGAGCCCGATGAGCGCTACGCACACCGCGCATACAGACCAGGCTAACCAGGCAGCGGT
The DNA here is from genome assembly GCA_046732815.1 of Actinomycetota bacterium. Lineage (GTDB taxonomy): Bacteria > Actinomycetota > Rubrobacteria > Rubrobacterales > Rubrobacteraceae > Rubrobacter_D. The sequence goes on from JBKPNW010000230.1 coordinate 1,677, forward strand.
GCGGTGGCTCATCCAGCCGACTCCTCGTCCCCGTTCTCTTGACGCTTCTGTCACAATACCACTCTACAGCACTACCGTCTCCAGAGCGTTACGACGACCGTTACGAGGATCGCTTTCCGGGCCCAAGAGGGCCGAAGTGCTCGTGATCGCCGCCTCCCGGGCCTCGTCGAGTGACGCGCGGTTGCTGTCGCGAGACGCGAGGTCTAGAACAATCTCGAAGGAGGAATCAGATCGGCACCTTTCTACGACGTGTAGGTCACGCTTACGGTGTTGTTCGTAGTGGTAGTCTCCCCTGATTGAACGACCTGGCCGTCCTTCAAGATCTCGACCTTCAAAGTACCGTAGGTCCCTTGTCTCTGGACGTTGGCCGTGATCGCGCTCACGCCAGCGACACCCGCGCCTCCAACCTTATAGTCCGTTGGGGTCGCCCCGAGGGTGCCGCTGATGTCCTGCGAGCCCTCTGGCGTAGTGTAGTTACCGCTGAACTGCGCCCCCGGCGTCCCAGAGATGCGAAGCACGACCGAGCTAGTGGCCCCTCCAGAGGGAGTATCGCCCCCCAAGCCGCCCCCGAAGCTTGCACCCAACGAGTTCACCATGAGCACGCCGACGATGATCAAAGTCGCCAGGACGGTGACGAAGCCGAGAGCGGCGACCACAGAGCGTAACATCCCTCACTCCTCTCTACGCGGGATGAACATGGAGTTTATTGTCTCATGCAGACGCTTCGAGGAGCACCTTCTACTCGTAACTAATGCTATTCTGACTCCTTGCCTTTTGAGGCCGTTTCTGGGCGTAGCCACAATGAGACGTGGGTGGGCTGCATCGTCTCCCTCACCACACCTACCAGGTCCCCACTTAGTGCATCCAGGTCCGTTTCGTCGCGCAACTGGCCCGAGAATGCTTCCAGGGTCTTCCTCGTGTCGTACTTCCCGCGGTAGAAGCTTCTATCTATGAGCGACTGAACGCGACGCCTCAAGGGAGTAAACAGTGCCGCAATAAACAACGTCGACGCCACGACCGCGAGGGTGGATCTCTCGCCAGTGAGCAAGACGAAGAGTCTCTGCAACACGACGATGCCGCCGAAGTAGAGGGCGATCAGCATGGCCGTCAGGGCCCCGTAGACGAGGGTGCGGTTTATGATGCGGTCTATGTTGTAGAGGTGGTACCTCAAGACGGCGATGCCTATGGCCATCGGCAAGCCCGCAAGACCTAGCATGGTGAGTACGAATCCGAGCTCCCCCAGCCACCGTAGGCCAGTCGCCTCCGAAACCGTGAAAGCGAGTATCGTGCCGACGACCAGTACTGCGGTGGCGTAGGCGAACCACTTGAGCTGCTGGCGTTCCACCCCCCTAACACGGCGCATCCGGACAAACAGTGACGCCGCCGCCAGAATCCCGAGTAAGTACAGCACCGACTCGACCGGGCCGACGGCGCTGTTAGTTCCTACGCCCCGAAGCGGCTCCATCCCGAGAGGGTTATCGACGGCACCTCCGATCGCGTCGATAGGGCCAGGGGAGAATGCCGCCAAGAGTGTTCCAAGAGCGATCACGAGCAAGACGAGGCTAGCGAACCACCGCAGAACAGGAGTCGGTGGCCAGCCGTCGGGAAAGACCAAGAAAAGTAGCACAAAGAGCCCCAGGTAAGGCACCCACGCCCAAGAGCGGATCCAGACCATCGCCAACCCGCCAGGCAATGAGTCAGGCTGCGTCAACAGCGAGTATGCCGCATACTCACTGCTGAGCAGGACGATCGCAGCGAACATGCCTATGGCACAGAACAACCAGCCTATGGGGTTGTCAGGCCGTCGAGAGCCCACCACGGCTCCGACAGTAGAGAAGGCTACGGCACTTACCGTGTGCGCAAGCCATGGTTCCGGAATGCGAACGGCGGGGTGGGTGTAGTTCAGGGATACGAGAACCAAATCTATAGTCGCCACTCCCAAGGAGAGAGCACACATTATCCAGGCGGCCCACGTAGCACCGCGAGTCCTACCGGCTTCACCACGCCCCTGTTCTCTTGCTCCGGCTTTCACAACTGCACTGCATAGCACCACCATCTTGAAGGCGTCGCGAAAAGCGTTACGAAGATTTGACGATGCTACCGGACTACATACAAGCGGATTACTGCTGGGCGGCGACGAACTCCTGCTAGCCGACTTCCTGCGCCGTCAGCAAACCTGCTTCACGGAGCACGCCCTCGACCTTCTCATTTGCCTCCTCTGGGACGGGTAACGCAGGTCCGCGCACCGCTGAGGAGATGGGAACCCCCAGCTTAGCCATCGCCAGCTTTATGGCGCTAATGGGAGGGTCGCTGTAGGCGCCGAGTGCAACCAAGGAGAGTACCCGCCGATGAAGCTCCGCCGCCGTTTCGAGATTGCCATCCCGCGCGGAACGCACCAACTCGACAAAGAGCTCGGGGGCGACGTTCGCGAAGGCGCAGATGGAACCGTCAGCCCCAGCGAGCAGGGAGGGCAGGATCAGGTCCTCCCAGCCTGAAAGGATCGAGAAGTCGGGCCTCACGCGCTTCAACTCCCGCAGCACGCCCACGGTGTGGACGTACTCGGTGACGGTATCTTTCAGACCGCTCACGTTAGGGCACTCTGCCGCTATTCTCCCGATGAGGGAGGGTGAGAGGTCTATGCCGGTCAGCATGGGGAGGTTGTAGACCAGGATGGGTATTTCGACCGACTCCGCCACCGTTGCGAAGTGTTTGAACAGCGCCTCCTCTCCCACCTTCCAGTAGAATGGCGAGACGACGAGCACGGCGTCCGCTCCTACGCTCTCGGCGTGGCGGGCGAGCTCTACCATCTCCTTGGTGCCAGCGGCGCCGACCCCGACCACGAGCGGTACACGCCCAGAAACGATCCTGACTAACTCCTCGAGGAACCGTTTGCGCTCGTCGCCGAGTAGGTGCGAGAACTCACCCGTGCTTCCCAATGGCGAGATGCCGCTCACCCCGGACTCTATGAAGCGCTCCACCACCGCTTCGGTGGCAAAGAAATCTATCTCCCCCCGCTCGTCGAAGGGCGTGACCATCGCCGGCATCAAACCGGAGAACATCAAGCTCACCTCCTTCGTTTTGGTCTAGATCGCTAGCACAGACCAGGTTACTGAACTGTTGTCTAGTATCTTACAAGAGCCGAACGGACTCCATTCGATCGTCAAGCCGCAGCCGTTCAGTCTTGATGTGTCAAGATAGAGCCGACCTCGGCCATCTCCGTCTCGGTCAGTTCCCAGCTGGCAGCAGCAGCGTTGCTCCTCGCCTGCTCAGACGACGTAGCTCCGGCTATCACCGACGCAACAACCGGTGGTGTGAGCAGCCACGAGAAGGACAGTTCCAGTATCGTGTGACCC
>JBKPNW010000231.1:0-20787 GCA_046732815.1 Actinomycetota bacterium
GCAACCTCCCTACCAGCCTTGCAACCAAACGGAGTATAGACCTTCTTCGCGGAGCCCTCAATGTAGCGCCTGGCGCGCTGTGTGCTGGTCTCAAGGGACACGAACGGATGAGCGGCGGCACTTACCCGCTCAAGTGGTCATGTAGGCGCGATGGAGCGGGGCATTGACGCTACCGGCATCGTATGTTATTCGCGAACTACCAGCACGGGGCAGTGGGCGTGGCGAACCACCGAATCGGAGACGCTGCCCATCAACGCCCTCCTTAGACCCCCATGCCCCCTACTACCCATCACCACGAGGCCGGCCTCCAGATCCTCGGCCAGGTGCACGATCTCCCGTGCCGCATCTCCCATCGTCAGATGCGACCGCGCGACCGTACCACCGGCCGAGCGCACCCGGTCTACTTCAGCGTCGAGCAACTCCCTGCCCCGCTGCTCCGAACTCCGTTCAAGGTCCTCTTCGAGGACAGGATCCGGCATCTCTACACCCTCCGGGTCGGTGGCTTCCGGGTAGAGCAGAGCGGCGGGGACGACGTCCAGGACGTAGATCACGTGCAACTCCGAGTCGGACATACGTGCCAGGTCCACGGCGGTCCGGGTGGCAAGCTCGGCCTCACTAGAACCGTCTGAGGCCAACAGGATCCTGGTCGGAAAGATGCTCATCTCTTCCTCCTCGTTCGACGCTACACTCGCAACTCCTATGATGGCAGTCGTCCGAGTCCCACGCATTTTATCCGAAGGGCCGCGCAAGTCCGGCCATCACCGAGGTCTGAAGGTGTAGTGACCCTCAATCGGGCGCGAGTCGGGCGAGCTTCTTGGTAGACAGATTGCTGTCAGGACGCAGGAGCTGCACTTTGCCTCTTGAAAGGTCGACTACGGCCGAGGCTTCGCCGCTCCCCTTTTCTCCGCCGACGACGATGTCAACGGCCTCGAGCACGTGAGGGTCCACCTCTTCGGGCGCTGCCCTGGCGGGCTCGCCGGAGAGGTTCGCGCTGGTGGCGTAGAGTGGACCACCGTAGGCGTCGAGCAGCTCCCGTACGGCCTTGCCGGCAGGTACCCTTACTCCGATGGTCCCGCCGGAGGGGAGATCCAGGACGAGCGTGAGCGGGCCAGGCCAGTAGGCCTCCGCAAGGTGCTCTGCGAGCGGGGACACGTTCGCCGTTAGTTTGAACGCCTCCTCCGCAGAGGCACAGAGCAGGGCAATGGGCTTGTTGGCGTCTCTGCCCTTGATCTCACGAATCCTCGGTAAGCCCGACTCTGCGGCGACGAGGCCGACTACCGTCTCCGTAGGGACGAGTGCCACTTTCCCATCTCTCAAGGCGGCGACGGCCTCGTGGGGAGAGACGGCTTTCATTCCCACCTCAGCAGCACGGCCCGCGGCGTACCCGCCAGGTCGTTGCGTACGTCGAGCGGTTCGAAGCCAAAACTCTTGCCCAGGACCGGCACCTTTTCGGCCTGCCCGTCACCGATCTCGAGCACCACGTCAGCCCCGCGTTGCAGGAGCGGGGACGTCTCGGCGAAGATGCGTCTGAAGAACGCGAGCTCGTCCGTACCGCTGTAGAGGGCCACCGGCGGGTCCCATTTCCTTACCTCCGGGGCGAGCCGGTGGGAAGCACTCGTCTCGTCCACGTAGGGCGGGTTCGAGACGAGCACGTCGATCCGCCCTTCCAGGAATTCGAGGCCGGAGACGACGTCCGCGTGGTGAAAACGCACGACTGTGTCGTTACGGTCGGCGTTGGCACGGGCAGCTTGGAGGGCGGTCCCGGAGACCTCGGTGGCGTGGACCTCGCAGCGGGGGCGTTCCTTGGCGATGGAGATCGCGATGGCCCCCGAGCCCGTTCCGACGTCGAGCACGACGCAAGGGTAACCGCGGGAGTCTATACGTTCGAGGGCCGCGTCGACGACGCTCTCGGTGTCGGGGCGTGGGATGAGGGTCTCCTCGTTGAGGTCGAGGACCACGTTTCGGAAGTAGGCGTAGCCGAGGATACGCTGCACGGGCTCGCGCTGTTCGCGGCGGGAGATCCAAGTATCGTAGAGCGACGCCTGCTCGGCGCTCAATGTTCTCCCCGAGGCGACCAGCTCGGCGCGTCCTATGCCGAGTAGCTCGGAGAGCAGGACTTCGGCCGATGCGACGGGTTCGGGGATGCCGGCGCGCTCCAGCCTCGCTGCTGCGCGACGAGCGGCTTCTCTGGCGCTGGCCTGGCCCGCGCCGGAACGCACCGATTTAGCCCGGGGTTCCGGCCGCTTCGGCGGCGAGCTTGTCGGCCCTTTCTTTGGCGGCGAGGGCCTGGGTGAACTCTTCGAGGTCGCCGCCGAGCGTGACCTCGAGGTTGTGGGAGGTGACGCCGACGCGATGGTCGGTAATGCGTCCCTGCGGAAAGTTGTAGGTGCGGACCTTGGCGGAGCGGTCGCCGGTGCCGACCTGCGCCTGGCGGAGGGCGCCCTCCTGCTCGGCCCGCTCGCGCATCTCGCGTTCCAGGAGGCGGGACTTGAGGATCCGCATGGCCTGCTCCTTGTTCTGGAGCTGGCTCTTCTCGTTCTGGCAGGTCACGACCAGGCCCGTCGGCTTGTGCGTGATCCTGACCGCAGAGTCCGTGGTGTTCACGCTCTGGCCTCCGGGACCGCTGGAGCGGTACACGTCTACCTCGAGATCTCCTGGGTTGATCTGGACCTCCACGTCCTCGGCCTCGGGCAACACGGCCACGGTCGCCGTCGAGGTGTGTATGCGGCCCTGGCTCTCGGTCTTGGGCACCCGCTGGACCCTGTGCGTCCCGCCCTCGTGCTTGAAGACCGAGTAGGCCCTGTCGCCGCTGATCTCCACGGCGACCTCCTTGTAGCCGCCGACCTCGGCCGGGCTCGAGGAGAGGGTGCGGTGTTTGAAGCCAAGACGGTCGGCGTAGCGGGTGTACATGTCGTGGAGCTCGCCCGCGAAGAGGGCTGCCTCGTCGCCTCCGGCGCCGGCCCGGATCTCGATGATGACGTCCTTGTCGTCGTTGGGGTCGCGGTCGATGAGCTCGGTCCTGATGCGCTCGGAGAGGTCTTCGATCCGCTCTTCGGCTTCCCTCGCTTCGGCCGCGAAGAACTCGCGCTCCTCCGCGTTCTCGGCCTGGGGGATGAGTTCCCTGGCGTCGCGCTCGGCCTCTATCGCTTCCAGCAATTCTCTAGACAACTCGGCCCCGCGCCGCATTCGGGCGTGCTCTTTGGCGACCCCGGCGTAGCGCCGCTGGTCGCTGAAGATATCAGGGTCGGAGAGTTCCTGGCTTAACGCGTCGTAGCGGCCGAGCGTCTCCTCGGCCAGCTTTACTACCTGACTATCCAACCTATATCACCAGTTTGTTCGTGGCCTCGTTGGGCTCGATCTCTGCTTCCTTCTCCATGGAGAGGACTTTCTTCAAAGAGGCCATCGCGACCTCGACCATGTCGTCTGTGGGCTCCCGCGTGGTCAGCTTCTGCATCTGCAGCCCGGGCCAGACGAGGGCCCGTACCAGAGCGCTGTCCTGGTGGCGCGCGCTCCACATGATGAACTCGAACGCTATGCCCGCAACAAGCGGGATGACGATCACGCGGCTCAGTAGCATGTAGAGCCATCCCTCGACCCCGAGCAAGGAGAAGATTAGGATGGAGAGCACCAGCACGTAGAGCACGAAGCTCGTCCCGCAGCGGACGTGGCTCGTGTCGAACTTGCGCGCGTTCTCGGGGACCAGGTCCTCACCCCGCTCGTAGACCTTTATCGCCTTGTGCTCCGCGCCGTGGTAGGCGAAAAAGCGCTTGATGTCCTTGCTGATGAGCGTAATCCCCAGCAGGTAGACGATGAAGATCGCGATCCTTATGAAGCCTTCGACGAGGTTGAAGAGGATCGGGTTCTGAATGCTGCTACCGAGCAGAGAGCCCAACCCCTTGGTCCCGAGCACGGGGGCCACGAGGAAGAGCATGAAACCGAGCACCAGTGCGAAGATGAGCGTGCCCGCGATCTCCTTTTTGGAGAGCTCCTCCTCTTCTCCGAGCGCCACGTTGGTTGAGAGGGTCAGCGCCTTCATGCCGAGCCAGAGGGTCTCACCCAGCGAGAGGGCTCCCCTGATGATCGGGAGACGAAAGAGCTTGCTGCGGCGGGTTACGGAGCGGAACCGCTCGGCCCGCAGATCCATATCGCCCGACGGGGTGCGGATGGCCATCCCCCAGAAGTTGGGGGAGCGCATCATAACGCCCTCCATGATGGCCTGTCCGCCGACCCTCACTTGGTCTGGCCTTACTACCTGTTCTGGCGGGACTGGCGGCGGTTCTGGAAGCGCTGCACCCTACCGCCGGTGTCCACTATGCGCTGCTTGCCGGTGTAGAACGGGTGGCACTCGGAGCAGAGGTCGACCGTGATCGTGTCCCCCGCCGTCGAGCGCGTCTCGAACTCGTTGCCGCACATGCAGCGCACCAGTGTCTTCGTATACTCCGGATGTATACTAGTCTTCATCCTTAACCTCCGTCTCTCGAATACCGTCTTCTTATAGTGTAGTACCTCTGTAAAGGAAACGGAGGACGGGTGCGGCGATTTGTGCTTGCACCCGTCCCAAGGTGTGCGCTAACCGCGGACGCGCTGGAGCTCGCGCAGGAACTCGGGGTTCGTGCGGGTCTCCTTGAGCTTCTGGATCAGGAGCTCTATCTTCTGGCTCGTGTCCAGGGCGTTGAGGATGCTACGGACCTGCCAGACCCGCTGGGCCTCGGCCGGCTCCATGAGCAGCTCCTCCTTGCGCGTGGAGGAGTCCTCGATGTTGATGGCTGGGTAGATCCTGCGGTTCGCCATCTTCCTGTCGAGCCTGAGCTCCATGTTGCCGGTGCCCTTGAACTCTTCGAAGATAACCTCGTCCATCCTGCTCCCCGTCTCAACGAGCGCGGTCGCCAGGATGGTCAGGGAGCCGCCGTTCTCGATGTTGCGAGCCGCGCCGAAGAACTTCTTGGGCGGGTAGAGCGCCGCCGAGTCGACGCCACCGGAGAGGATACGGCCGGAGGCGGGGGCGGCGAGGTTGTAGGCCCTGGAGAGCCTGGTTATGCCATCGAGCAAGACGACGACGTCCTCTCCCTCCTCGACCAGGCGCTTGACACGCTCGAGGACGAGTTCTGCGACGGCGATGTGGTTGTCGGCGGGCTGGTCGAAGGTCGAGGCGACGACCTCGGCCTCCTCCACGCTACGCTCCCAGTCGGTGACCTCCTCGGGGCGCTCGTCGGCGAGCACCACGAACAGTTTCGTCTCCGGGTAGTTGGCCGCGATGGATTGGGCTATCTGCTTGAGGATCGTGGTCTTGCCGGCCTTGGGCGGTGAGACGACCATGCCGCGCTGGCCCTTGCCGATGGGCGCGACCAGGTCTATGACGCGCGGTGCGATGTCGTTCGGCTTCCACTCCAGGCGCAGCCGCTCCATCGGATACAGCGGCGTCAGATCGTCGAAGTTCGGGCGCCAGCGGCCCTTCTGGGGCTCCTGGCCGTTCACCGTCTCGATGCGTACCATGGCCGGGTACTTCTCACCCTCGCGGGCGGGACGGATCTGGCCGACTATCTGGTCGCCACGCCTCAGGTTGAAGCGTTTGATCTGGCTGGTCGAGACGTAGACGTCGCCTTTGCTCTGGCTGTAGCCTCCCGTCCTCAGGAAGCCGAAGCCGTCGGGCAAAACGTCGAGTATGCCGCTCTGTACGTTCTCCTCGCCGCCCTTGCCGTCCCTGTCGCCCCGCTGCTCCTGGCGGCGGTCCTGACGGCGGTCCTTACGGTCACGGCTGCGCTCCTGGCGCTGGCGCTCCACCTGTTCCGTGGTGGCGAGGTTCGTGTCGGCCTCGCCGAAGCCGTCTACGGGAGCGACGGGCGTCTCAGTCGCCGCGCCGTTGGTCGTATCTGTCGTCGCGGGGGCTTCCTGGGTCGCCGTAGCCGTGGTGCCCCCGTTGGTCGTATTGTCGGTCTGCTGGTTCGCCGCCTGTTCGGTCGCGACCTTGTAGATCATCTCCGCCAGCTCAGGCTTGCGGTACTTGCGGTACTGCTTTATGCCCAGCTGCGAGGCGATCTGGTGCAGATCGCTCAGGCGCTTGCGCTCCAGGGTAGCTCGTTCGGTCATGTTTTTACTCCACCTCTCCTGTTTACGATGCGGAAAATGTCTCTCAACGGGTCTTTTCGCGAGGCTGTCAAAGCTGGAAGCCCCGCCGCCCTGCTTCGGGCTCTAGGGCATGGATGGTGTCCATGAATCTTACCACACGAGGCTCGGTCGACATGACGACCGTGTGCGTCCTGGCCCCGCCCCGGAAATACCTGACCCCTTCGAGGGTCTCGCCAGGGGTGATTCCGGTCGCCGCGAAGAGCACGTCGGGGCCCCGGATCAGGTCGTCGAGCGTTAGCTTCCGCTCGGGGTCTGCCATACCGTACTCTTCGAGCTTCTCGACCTGGGAGCGTTGCGTCGGCCACATCCTGGCCTGCATCTCCCCTCCGAGGCACTTCGTGACCGCCGCAGCGAGGATACCTTCAGGGGCTCCTCCGATACCGATGATAGCGTGCAGGTCGGCCCCACGCATCCCGACGGCGATGGCCGGGGTAAGGTCGCCTTCCGGCCTTATCTGGATGCGCGCGCCGGTCCTGCGGATCTCGTCGATGAGGCTCTCGTGCCTGTCACGATCCAGGACGGCGACGGTGATCTCCGACGCCTTGCGGCCCAGCGCTTCTGCAATGGACGTGATGTTCTCAGCAACGGGGGCGTCTATGTCGATAGACTCCCTCGCTCCGGGGCCGACGATCAACTTGCTCATGTACATATCCGGGGTCCTTAGCATGCTCCCCCTCGGGGCCGCCGCTACGGCCGAGATCGAACCCTCCTGCCCCTTTACGAGCAACTGCAAACCCTCGATGGGCTCGACGGCCAGGTCGGCCTCCGGTCCTCTGTTGCCGACCGAGTCGTCCACGCTGACTATACCCGGATGGCTCTTCGGCGCCCTGAGGCGTCCCTTCTCGTCCAGGCGCTGCTCACGCAACACCCTTACCCTGCCGGAGACAGGTACCCGCTCCAGCTCCTCGCGGAAAGCCTCCGTGGCGAGCGTGTAGGCCCGCTCAGAGTCTCCAGAACCTTCGAAGTGCGCCACTTTCAGCGCGACCTGTTCGGTCACGGCCGCATACTCCACGGCAGCCGAAGCTATGGATCCCGAGTGGGAATCGGTAACGTTAATGGGCTCTCACCGAACCTCCCATAACCCACCATAGATAGACCGCACGCCACCGAGCGCTCTCGGGGCTGGGCCTGCGTCGAAACGGTACGGAGTGGTTCCTGGGAACCATCGTATCTGACGCTCTAATTATACACCAGCGTCAGGGCGTCGACCACCCGCTCACGACTCCTCGTTCGCCACCGCCTCCCTGGCCAGCCGCAGGAGCGCCAGGTCGAGGCCTTCGCCGACGGGGTCGTTGTCACAGTAGAAGACGGGCTTCCCTTCCTCAGAACCCCGGCGCGTAACCACGTCTACCGCCGCCGCTTTTATCTCGGTGAGGTACGCTTCGACGCCGGACATTCTCTCGAGGTCAGTTCCGAGGCGTTTTCTGTCGGAGAGGTTGCCTGAGGCGGCGACCACCTCGCAACCGTAGCATTCCTCGAGGTGGCGGGCGAGCGTGTCGAGTATCGTGGGGGGCGCCGTTGAGACGTAGCCGACCCGCATCCCCTCGACCCTCCCGACAGGGCGGGGCCTGAAGACCGTCGGGATCACCTCCAGAGCGGGACGCACTTTGTGGACTGCCCGTACGAGATCGTCGACCTTCTCCTCGCTCGCCAGCGGCTCCTCGCTCATGGTAAGGAGGAGCAGATCCGAGAGGAGCAAGCGGTAGGTTCCCAGGAATCCCACTATGTACTCGGGGTCCTGGTTGGCCCCGGCGACGAGCACGCGCCTCTCCACCCTGACAGGGGGCATCGCCGCGCCCGAGCCGTCGAAAACCGTAACGCGGGTCTCCAGGCCGTTGGCGATCTCGGCCCCTTCGAGGACGTTGGAGACGAAGGGTTCGCCCGCGAGGCCGCCCCCGCACCTGCGACACCCAACGGTGATGACCCTGCTCAGGGCGGCCGTCTCGTAGTAGTCGCTCGCCGCGTGCGCCCCGCGCCCGAGCGCCTCGAGCAGGTACTCGCTCCCTACCTCCATCTTGTGGCCCTCGATGACCTCGGGGCGCGGTGGACCTCCGCGGCCCATCGAGACCACGCCGGGGTGGAAGCCCTCCTTGGCCAGAAGCCGCGCCAGGTAGCCCGAGATCGCCGTCTTCCCCACCCTCTTGCCCGTCCCGATCACGGCCAGCGAAGGTTTGGTCGAGACGGGGCGAAGATCCGGCGGCGTAAGCTCGAAGTCGCTGCCGAGGTAGCGTGCCCCTGCGTAGAGGGCGAGAGAGGCTATCCTCATCCGCTCTTTGTAACCGATTACGGGCTCGTCGGAGAGGTCGACGACAACGTCGACGACGTATTCGGTGAGGGCCTTCTGTACTGCGGAGACGGGGTCAGCATCCTCGACGAGTGGAACGCCGTAGTCGCCACCCTCCCTGATCTTCTCGGTGCCCCCGAGAAAGGCCGCCGCCACGCCTTCGGCCCCCATGGACTGTCGCACGCTCTGCATCGCGTCGATGACGACGGGAGGATAGTGCTCGCCGTCGATCAGAAACAGCGCCCGCACGGGGTACTAGCTCGTCGTTCGCCGCTGACGACGGTCCCCCGGTCTGCCATCGCCCTGGACCTCCTCGTAGTGCAGGTACTGGTGGGTTGCGGCGTCAAAATCCACGATCAGGGCGCGGTCCTTGAACGGATACTTGCGGAACACCTTCACCCGTCCGTCCTCGATCTCTATGACGTTGTAGCAGGGACGCGTGTTACCCCTGAGGCGGGTGGTCGAGGCTGTGCCCGCGTTGACGATGAACATGTCCTCGAGCTTCCAGGAGTAAGGCACGTGCTTGTGCCCGGAGAGGACCAGGTCGACCTCCGTATCGGCGAGTAGCTCGAGCACGTCCCCGGCGTCATAGATGATGTTGCGCTCTCTCCCGGTTCCCGGGATGGGGATAAGGTGGTGGTGTATGACGAAGATTTTGAGCTTGTCTTCCGCCATGGCGAAGGTCTCGTAGATGAACTCGTAGTGCTCGCGCCCGACCCTTCCGTCGTCGAGGTCGGGCTCTGAGGAGTCCACAGCGACCATGACCGCTTCGTCGAAATCCAACGTCGAGAACCGGTCCCCGAAGAGCCGCTCGAAGTGTATGTAGCCTACGTTGCGCGAATCGTGGTTGCCCGGTATCACCATGACCCGCTCGCACTGAATGCGCTGGACGTACTCGGCCGCCTCCTCGAACTCCTGGCGGTAACCGGCGTTCGTGAGGTCGCCAGAGATCACCACGACATTGGGGTCAAGGTCGTTTATCTCGAGGATCGAACGTTCCAGCAAGTCGGGTATGAAGTAAGGACTGCCGCAGTGGATGTCGCTGATCTGACAGATAACCATCCTGCCCTGCGTGCTCATGCACTCCCCGATTCTGTTGACGCCGCCGGAAGTATAACAGCACGCTTCAGCCTTCGGCTTCCGCTTCTCAGCACTTCAGCACGCTTCGGCTCCGCCTCAGCTTGTCAGTATTTCAGCTCTTTCCTGGGTGGATAGGGGCGGTGGGGCCGGTTCGCGGTGGAAAGAGTTACTACTGGGCGGCGAGTAGTGTGGCGAGGTCTTTGTGGGCGGCGAGTGTGTAGTCTTCCTGGGCCACGACGACGAATTGGCTGAGGCCGAACCGTTGGAGGATCTGCTGCGTGCGCTGGTCGTCTGCTGTGGCGAGGAAGGCGGCGCGGAGTCGTTTTTTCAACCGTTGGTCGAGGGCCGATCTGACGACAACGGGCTGAATCGGGTAAGGACCCCAGGATTCGATCACGCGCAGCTCTTCGCGGAGGGCCGGCGTCTCTCGAGATCGTATCCTCAGGACGTTGGAATCGATCGCTGCTGCATCAGCCTCGCCACGGAGGATGGCTTCAATGGAGTTCAGGTGGGAGCCGGAGCAGAACACTGTGTCGAAGAAGCCCTCGTCCGTACCCGCCTGTGCCAGCTTGTCCAGCACGCTGTAATAGCCGCTGAGCGAGCACGCGTCGTTGTAGGACCACGAGCCTCCCTGGAGGTCGGAGAAGGTTTGGATAGGAGAATCATGGAGTACCACGACGTCGCAGAAGTAGACGGGCATACCCTGGTTTCTCTCGTCGTCGAAGACGGGTAGCACGCCGAGTAGTTCCGCTGGCGGTGGTCTCAGCTCGCGCAACCAGAAGAACGAGGGCGCGCACATGAACGCCACGTCGGCTTCATCCCCGAAGGAGGAGCACTCCTCACCCTTCTGTGGTCCCGAGACCCGCGTCTCTACTCGAAGTGAGACCCGTTCGCGCCCGAGGGTCCGCCGGAGGTGATCCGCCAACGCCTCGAAGAGAGAGCGCGGGATGCTCGGGGGCAGGTAGGTAACCAGGCTGATCTCTTCGCCGACGGGCGTCATGGGTCTATCTCACTCTGTCAACCTACATCTTCTCTGGCGCGTTGACCCCAAGGAGGTCCAGGCCGGAGCGGAGCACCGTCTTGGTCGCGGCGCAGAGGGCGAGCCGGTGGGCTCGAACGTCCGCGTCTTCGACCAGGACGCGGTGGACGGTGTAGAACTGGTGGAAGCGCGTGGCGAGGGTTTCGAGGTAGGTCGGGATCGGATGTACCTCACGCCGGAAGGCCGCGTTCTGTATGACGCGGGGGAAATCGAGCAGCTCGAGAACGAGGAGGCGTTCTTCGGGCGCGAGATCCCCAGGTGGAATCTCGCCCAACTCTTCGGAGCTGGTCCCGGCCCGCTCGAAGATGCTCGAGATACGGGCGTGGGCGTACTGCACGTAGAACACCGGGTTCTCTTCGGATTGGCGGATCGCGAGGTCGAGGTCGAAGTTCATCTCCGTCTTGTGGGAGGAGCGCACGTAGAAGTAGCGCGCCACGTCCTCCCCCACCTCGTCGAGCAACTCGTCGAACGTCACGATATTGCCGGCCCGCTTGCTGAACTTGACCTGCTCCCCTCCACGGATCAGTTTGACGAGCCGCATTATCTCCACGTCCAGGAAGTTCCTAGGCACGCCGAGCGCGATGAGGCCCGCCTTTAGGCGTGGCGGATAGCCGGTGTGATCAGCGCCAAGCACGTTTACGGCCTGCGCGAAACCTCGATCCCACTTGTCGCGGTGGTAGGCGAGGTCGGGCACCATATACGTGTACGATCCATCGCTCTTGACGAGCACTCGATCTTTGTCGTCGCCGAACTTCGATGTCGCAAGCCAGAGGGCGCCATCGCCCTCGTAGGCGTTGCCACTCTCCTTCAGGTCAGCTACGACTTCCTCCACCGCACCAGACTCGTAGAGCCTCGTTTCTTTGAAAAACTCGTCAAAGCGGACACGAGCGCGCTGCAGGGTTCGCTCTATGTCCTCTATGCACCAGCGGATGGCGAACGCGCCGATCTCCGGCAGGGCCTCTTTTTGCGGCATCTCCACGTAGACATCCCCGCGTTCGTCCATAAGCTCTTGCGCGATCTCACGCACGTACTCGCCCCGGTAGAGCATCTCGGGGTCGGAGACGGGCCATTCCCGATCGTAGAATTCAGCGTAGCTCGTGGCGACGGATTCACCAAGGAGCCGAATCTGGTTGCCTCCGTCATTGAGGTAACACTCTCGAGAAACGTTTGCGCCCGCGGCCTCCATTAGGCGGCCCAGCGAGTCCCCGTAGGCAGCATGCCGACCATGCGACACGAGCAACGGTCCCGTCGGATTGGGGCTCACGAACTCCAGCAGCACGGGGTCGCCGTGGGGCTCTCGCCGCCCGTACCGATCACCCGCGCGGAGCAAGGCGTCGACTTCATTCCACAACGCCTCCGGCGACAGCCTGAAGTTGACGAAGCCTGGTCCCGCGACCTCGGCCTCGCGCACGAACGGAACGTCCAGCGCCGCCACCAGGTTCTCCGCGACCTCCCGCGGGTTCCGCCGCAGCACCTTCGCGTTGGCGAGGGCTACGTTGGTCGCGAAGTCGCCGTGGGAGGGATCGTTAGGCCGCTCGACATGAACGCCGTCGAGCTCGATCCCATAGGTCTTGTGGACGGCCTCCCGCACCGCGCCAGCCAGACGCTCCTCGAAACTCATTCCTCACCCCCGAGAAGCTCGTCCAGGAGTCGACGATTCACTTCGGCGATGCGCAGAGTTTCGTCCCTGTCGTACTCGAAGCGTACCTCGAAGATGTCCCCTGCCGAGACCTCTTCTGGCAGCAACTCGCGCGGCACGTCGAAGCTCTTGCGCCCCTCCGGATAAGGCAAGAGCACCGCCCAACCGTTGTCTTCGAACCTGTCTACTTGCACGCGCATAAATGTATGTTAGCACTTCAGCAATTCAGCTAGTCAGCATTTCAGCAGGGACATGGATGTAGCCACTACCCTACAAGAAGGAACTCCCCTGTGGCGTTTCGATTCATAAGGGTGGACGCGGCAATCCGAGGAGAAGCTGACATGCTGAAGTGCTGACTAGCTGCGGAGCGTAGCTACCAGTGATATTTCTCGTTGCGGTTTATCTTGGCTGCGCGGTAGAGTTGTTCGAGGAGGACGATTCTGGCCAGGGCGTGCGGGAGCGTGATGCTGCCGAAGGACCAGATCTCGTGGGTTCTCTGCAGTACCTCGGGCGAAAGGCCCAGGGGTCCTCCGATTACGAAGGCGACGTGGCTGCGGCCCGAGGTGCCGAGGTCTTCGAGTCTCTCGGCGAGTCTTTCCGATGGATGTTGTTTTCCCCTTTCTCTGTCGAGGGAGATCACGTACGCCTCTTTGGGCAGGCGATCGAGGATACGTTGTCCTTCTACGGAGAGGACTTCTTCGCTGGAGCGGCGGTTCATGTCCTGCTCGGCGACCTCGCTGATGTTTACGGAGAAGTAGCGGCGCAGTCGTCTGGCGTAATCTTCCGAGCCTTCCGCGGCCCAGCCTTTCGGTTTACCGACGCAGATGAGGGTGCAGCGCCTAATCACTCGATGCCGAAGAGCTGTCCTGCCGCGCCCCTCTCGCCGTAGCGGTAGACGTTGTCGGGGACTCGCAGCGGGGTGCCTACCTCGATCCAGGGTGTAGGATGGCCGGCGATCGCCGCCCTGACTCTGACGCCGCCATGGCCCGCTTCCCTTAGCGCCCCGCTCACGGTGCCACAGGCCCTGGTCGGTGAGTTGTTGGTCTTAGAGAGGTGGGCGAGGACGAGATCATTGAGCCCGTGCGGGGCCAGCGCCACGGCCGCATCGGCCGTCTGCCGGTTCGAGAGGTGGCCATGTCGGGAGCGGATCCGGCGCTTGAGGCTCGCCGAGTATGGGCCCCGACTGAGCCAGTCTGGATCGTGGTTCGCTTCGAGGACCACCGCCTCGGCCCCGCGCATGCTCCGCAGTACCTCGATACTGGCCTCACCGAGGTCCGTCGCCATCGCGACCGAGCTACTACCGTCGGTCACCCTAATACCGTAGGTCAGGGAGTCGTGCGGGACTCCGAAGAAGGTCGCCGTAAGGTCTCCGATGGTGCAGTACTCTCCGGGGGGCACGGTGTTCGCGCCGAGCGACTCACCTACGCCTGGCGCAGCGAATACCTCGATGTCGCGTTCGCGCACCAGAGCGCGGACACCGCAGGTGTGGTCGGTGTGTCCATGGGTCAGGAGGACGGCGTTTACGTCGGCCAGGCTCCTGCCGATGCGAGCGAGGAGGGCGCCGATGCGCCGTGGCGGGAGGCCGGCATCGACGAGTAGGCCGCCTGAGTTCGTCTCCATGTAGGTTGCATTGCCCGAGCTTCCGCTCGAAAGAACACTCAGCCGCAAGGTCTGACCTCTATCAGGTTGGGTGTTTGATCCACGGGAACGAACCCCGCCTAAATCTTAGCACGCCCGATTCAGGTGACAGGGTTCAGTTGTCAGGTTCAGGGTGGAGGGTGATGTTACTGCTAGATTATTGCGGTGGGTTGTTTTCCGTCCGTTGGTACAGGGGGTGTTGATCCGGAGCGGTCCTATTACCGTAGAATTGGGGTATGGCTGATGGGGGACGACAGTATCTTGTTCTCGCGGACGAGGATTTGATCTCCCTGGTAGAGGCGGACGATGCCGATGCTTTCGCGACGCTCTACGACCGCCACAGCCGCGCCGCCTTCTCGCTGGCCTACAGGATGATGGGGGAATGGCAGGCCTCCGAGGACCTGGCGCAGGACGCGTTTCTGAAGGTCTGGCGAAACGCGGGAAGCTATCGTGCGGAGAGGGGCAGCGTGCGGACCTGGATCCTCTCCATAGTCCACAATCGTGGCATAGACCAGCTCCGCTCCCATGCGAGCCGGCGCAGGACGCAGGAGAGGGTCGAAGCCTCCGCCCCGCGCTCCCAACCGAGCGAGGCGTTCGCGGAGACGTGGAGAAACTCGCAACGTGACCAGGTCAGGGAGGCGTTGGACACCCTGCCTTCCGAGCAGCTCAAGATTCTGGAGCTGGCGTACTTTTCGGGGTATACGCACGTGGAGATCTCCGAGCTTCTTAGTCTGCCCCTCGGGACGGTCAAGGGCCGGATGCGCTTGGGATTGAAAAAGATCAGGGACCATTTCGAGTCGAGAGACGCGGCGGTGCCGAGATGAGCGAGATGAACCACGAACGCTTCGAAGACCTGAGAGACGCCTACGTCCTCGGCGCCCTACCCGAGGACGAGCGGCGGAGCTTCGAGCTTTACCTCGCCGCCCATCCGGAGCGGCAGGCCGAGATAGACGAGCTTGACGCCGTCGCCGGCCTGCTTGCGTTCTCCCCCCAGGAACAGGAACCATCGCCGGAGCTCCGCAGCAGGGTCATGGAGGTGGTCGAAGCCGAGGCGGAGCCCCGCCGCGTCAGGCGTCGGTCCGCGTTTGAGAGGGTCGGAGACTCTCTAAGTGTCAGGAACCTCGCGCTCGGCGCTGCAGCCCTGCTCGTCGTCGGCCTGCTATCGTGGAACGTGCTGTTGCAGGGCCAGATACAGGACCTGCAAGGGCAGGTAACAGACGAACAGGGTCAGGTACAGAAGTTACAGAGGCAGCTCGCGGACGCACAGGATCAGCAACCGCTCCAGCAAACCCAGACGATCAAGCTCGAAGGAACGTGGGCGGATCAGGGCGCCAACGCCGAAGTGGCCTCCATCCACAAGAACCAGATCATCCTCGTGGCCAAGAACATGCCTTCCGTCCCCGAGGACAGGACGTGCCAGATCTGGGTGATAAAGGGCGATGTGCCAGAACCCAGCGGTCTCTTCCAACCCGACGGGAACATGACGGCGACGCCGATCACGAACTCCCTATCGCAGGGCGACGTGATAGCGGTGACCGTCGAGCCGGCCGGGGGCTCGGAGAAGCCGACGAGCGATCCCGTTCTTCAAGCGGAACTCTGAAAGCGGATCAAGGAAAAGCCGGCCTGTCACCAGCCACACTGCTCGGTCCAACGGCACGAAGGTGCCGGCCATCGCTCACGAACCTCCTGCTCGTAGAAGTGGATTCCCGCTTGCGCGGGAATGACGGGTAGGGGATAGACTCTGCTGCCCGCATCCGAGACGCGGACATGCTTGTACGGACTCGATCTCAGCTTTCCTACTTTGTCCACTAGATTTCGTGCGTTGCCGCGCGTTTATTATCTGCGTTCGCGGGTAGTAAGTGTTCAAGGAAGCAAGCCAGGACGAGGAGGGCCTATGCCTGTAGCCAGAGTAACCGAACTAAGTGCCACATCCGAGACGGGGTTCGAAGACGCCATCCAGCAAGGCGTGTCCCGCGCAACTTCCACGCTGCGCGGTGTCGAAGGGGCCTGGATCAAGGACATGAACGTCCTGATCGAGGACGGCACCGTTAAGGGCTACAAGGTGAATATGGAGGTCACCTTCGTCCTGGAAGACTCGTAGAATCCCAAACCGGACATGGTTTATTGCCCCGGCTTTCGGGCCGGGGCTTTGTTCGTTGCAACACGGTTTGCGATCCTGAAGGGGGCGGCTTTCGACTCTGGGCGGGTTTCAAACCCGCCCTACGGGGGTCGATGCTGATAGGGCGTGGGCCGGGAGCTCGTGGCGTAGGTGGGATGCGGAACACTGTGGGCTCTCGTCCGGCATTGTATACCGGGGGTGTGATACGTCTCGGCTATCCAACACAGAACCTAACGATCTCGGCCAGCACGAACCGTACGCTGCGTCTCGCGAGCCTGACGGATGTGGAGAAAGTCAGGCGATTAGTCAGGGATAATGTCGCCGATCTCAAGACTATCTTGCGGTGGAATGCGGAGCACGGGGTCGGGCTTTTCAGAATGGGGCAGAACCTGATCCCCTTCGCCTCCCACCCGGCTTTCCCCTATGACTGGGAAGCCGAGCACGCAGAGGATCTGCGCGCGGCCGGAGAGCTGGCACGGGACCTTGGTGTCAGGCTCTCCATGCATCCCGGCCAGTACATCAACCCTGGAAGCCCGAAGCGGGAGGTGGTCGAGCGTAGCCTGACCGAGCTGCGCTACGTCGCCAGGGTGTTCGACCTGCTGGGCAGTTCCGACGGGGTGGCCGTGTTGCACATGGGTGGGGCCTACGAGGACAAGCCGACGAGCGCCGGGCGCTTTATCGAGGTGATGCGCTTGGAGGCAGAGATCCTTCGCTACCTCGCCCTGGAGAACGACGAGCGTATCTGGACCGTGGCCGAGGTTGTCCGGACGGCCGATGTCCTTGGCATCCCGGCGATCACGGACGCCTTCCACCACGATCTCAATCCCGGTGGCCTCACGCTCGAGGAAGCGCTGGACCTCTCGCTGCCTACGTGGGAACCTCGGGGCGTACGACCCAAGTTGCACCTCTCCAGCCAGGATCCCACCAAGCAGGCCGGCGCGCACGCCTATTCCGTGAACAGCAGGGACTGGAAAGCGTTGCTCGCCGCCCTCGCTGGCAGGGAGGCCGACGTGATGGTGGAGGCAAAGGGCAAAGAGCACGCCCTCGCGCCGATGGGAGTCGAGATCGGTTAGTATCAGAATCTGATGTACCCGAGGAGAGAGCGACATGCACGCAAATCCTGATATCCGAGAGATAAGAGATCTGCTGCGCCGGGCGCGGACCGTGGCGGTCGTGGGTCTGTCCGACAGGCCTTACCGTACCAGCCACGCGATCGCGGATTCGCTTCAACGATTCGGGTTCGAGATCTTCCCCGTCAACCCCAACCTCGACGGTCCGGTCCTCGGCGAAGAGCCGTACGAGTCGGTACAGGACATACCTGCGACGGTGGACATAGTCGATGTCTTCCGGCGCAGCGAGATGGTCATGCCCGTGGCCGAGGACGCGGTGGCCGCCGGCGCGAAGGTACTGTGGATGCAATCTGGCGTGATCAACGAGCACGCGGCGTCCTACGCCCATGAGCACGGCCTCACGGTCGTCATGGACCGCTGTATAAAGGTGGATTACGCGTCGCTGGTAGGTGTCAGCTAGTCAGCAAGTCAGCTACTCAGCACTTTAGCTTATGCGTGCGCGCCCTTGCTGAGAAGCGAAGGCCGCTAGCCGAAGCGTGCTGAGATGCTGATCATGTTCTTCTACGGGACGCTCAAGCGTGGTGAGCGTAACTACGAGCGTTATTGTAGTGGCGCCCTGCGCGTCGAAGAGGCGACGGTGCGCGGAGATCTCTACGATATCCCCCTGATGGACTATCCCGCGCTGGTCGTCCCCGAAGAGTCCATCTTTGGTTATGGAACGGGCGATCCTACAAGGGATGTGGAAGAGCAATGGCGGCTCGGTCGTGGGGTGGCACCCTCGCCGGGGGGTCCGCGTGTCTACGGTGAGATCTTCGCTTTCGAAGATCCCGAGTCGCGCCTACCGGCCCTAGACCGTCTGGAGGGCTTCGTTCCCACCGATGCGTCGAGCCAATACCGGCGCGTATTGCTTCCCGTCGAGACGGACGCGGGTTCGAGTGTATTGGCTTGGGCCTATGCGGTCGAAAAATCTCCCGGCGTCCATTTGCCAGGAGGGAGATGGCCACCCTAGCCGCGTTTCTATCGGGGCAGGTCTGAAACCTAAAGGGCCCGGTTTCGTATCCCAGCGGGATTGCGACCCGTCCTCACGGGGGATCCGTTCTAGGCGCGGTCGTTTGGAGCGTCGTCTTCTTCGATTATCTCCTCGCGGATGACACGGCGCCGGATCTTGGTGCGGCCGCCTTCCTGGAAGGTCTCGGTCTCCTCGGTCTGGCGCGGACTCGGCGCCTCCCTGGCAGCCTCGTCAGCGGATGACCCCGTGCCAAGGATGAACGATCCGCCGCCCTCGGAGGACTCGCCTGTGCCCCTATACTCCGGTACGTCCGTCCGGTCTTCGCTTTCCGGGGCCGCCTCCGTGCGTTCGTCGTACTTCGCGGATCCTGCGGAAGAGTGGTCTTCGTAACCTGTGGAAGCGTCGTCCGATTCGTACGCTTGCGACTCCTCGCGTTCACCTTCAGGGTACTCGCCGCCGGCGCTCGTCTCTGAGTATGCGCCGTAGCCGCTCGAAGTCGCCGCTAGAGATTCGAGACCGAAGTGGCTGCGGATGCGGTCCTCGTAGGCGGGGGTGATGTCCTCGTCGTCGTCGAAGCTCGGGGCGTCCTTTACGTGGTCCTTGGACTCGGAGACCTCTATGCTCTTTTCGCCCTCGTTTACGCGGACGATGTCCATGGGGATCAGGGTGGATTTGAGGCCGAGGAAGCCCATCTTGACGCCGATGTATTCTTCGTGGTCTGTCTCGTCGACGAAGAGGTCGTCGACCTTACCAATCCTCTCTCCCTGGTTGTCGTAGACTTTGTAGTCTTCGTATTTTTCCTCGAGTTCCCTCAATCTATCTTCGCTCGCCACGTTCTCCTCCTAGATAGGCCGGCGGATCTCAGAGATCTCGGTACCCGCGTCAGGGTCGCCGGTAAACATGCGCCGCTCCCGGCGAACGGTCCGGGAACCTGACTTGCTAAACTACGGCGAAGGCGATCATCTGCCGGGGAGGTGGGAGCGTGGCATCCGGGGAATCTCAGGGCGCGAAGGTCCTCTCTATAGACGTGGGGTCCTCGTCGGTGAGGGCCGAGGTCTACGATGAGCTGGGCGACGACGTGGAAGGCACCGAGGTCAAGCTCGACTACGACTTCGATTACACCGCTGACGGCGGCTCGACCCAGGACGCCGACGAGCTGCTCGACCTCGTGGTCCAGGCCGTGGACGGCGCGCTCTCCGAAGCCGGAGACGCGGAGATCTCAGGCGTCGCCATGAGCACGTTCTGGCACTCGGTCCTCGGCCTGGATGGAACCGGTCGTCCCACGACCCCTATCCTGACCTGGGCCGACCGCCGCGCGGCAGAATCTGTTCCCATACTTCTCGAACGGATGGACGAGAAAGCCTACCACCGGCGCACCGGTTGCGTGCCCCACTCGAGCTACTGGCCAGCCAAGCTTCTCTGGTCGAGCAACGCGATGCCCGAAGCGTTCGAGAAGTCGGAGCGCTGGGTCTCCCCCGCCGACTACTTCCACGCCCGTTTCTTCGGGGAGCCCTACCGGGTGGGTACGTCGATGGCCTCGGGGACGGGCCTCCTCAACCAGAACCGGAGGCGGTGGGACAGCGAGACGCTCGAACACTTGCCCGTCGAAGAGAAGCAGCTCTCCGCCATCTCGGATGAGCCCCGAAGGGGGTTGGCCGGGGAGTGGGCGGACCGGTGGCCTGCCCTGCGGGATGTACCGTGGGTCCCCGCAGCGGGCGACGGCGCCTGCTCCAACGTCGGGAGCGGGTGCACGGGGAGCGACCGGCTTGCGCTCATGGTCGGCACGAGCGGCGCGATGCGGGTGCTATGGAAGGCTGAGTCCGTGGAGATACCCGAGGGTCCCTGGTGCTACAGGTCCGATGCCGAGCGTTATGTCATGGGCGGCGCGGTCTCCGACGGGGGAAACCTGATCGAATGGCTTCGTAACACGCTGCGTCTGCCCGACCCGGAGGAGACGGAGAGTCTGCTGTCCGCGATGGAGCCGGATTCGCACGGCCTCACGTTCTTGCCGCTGCTCGCAGGGGAGCGGGGACCGGGATGGGCCGACCGGGCCAACGGAACCGTGTCGGGGCTCGCGATGAGCAGCCAGCCCGTCCAGATCGTGCGCGCCGCCATGGAGGCCGTGGCATTCAGGTTCGCCATTATCGCGGAGATTATCGAGACCGCTTCCCCCGGAGAGAAAGAGGTCGTCGCCAGCGGCGGAGGCCTCCTCAACTCGCCGACGTGGACCAGGATCATGGCCGACACGCTGGGTAGACCCGTCACGCTGACTGGCGTCAAGGAGGCCTCCAGCAGGGGCGCGGCCCTGATCGCCCTGGAAGCCCTCGGGGGACCGGAGATCGAAGACTCAGAAGCGCCCCTCGGCGAGACCTTCGAGCCCGACCCGGACAGGCACGAGATCTATCGTAAAGCCCTCGAACGCCAGCGGGGGCTGTATGACTCTGTGCTTGGCGGCGCGTAGCGCAGCCAGCATTTCAGCACGCTGCCTTCGGCAGCTTGTCAGCACTTCAGCATTTCAGCTAGTCGTCGGAGGAGTCGCTCGTGCGCGATTGCCGGGCCAGGTGCCAGCGGTAACGGTTCGGACAGCGGACAGAATGAGCGGCCAGCTGATGAAAAGCTGACCGCTGAAATGCTGACAAGCGAAGGCGTCAGCCTGAGCGTGCTGACTTGCTGACGCGCGCTTTAGCGCTCGTCTATGGGTACGTAGTCTACGTCGCGGGGGCCTGTGTAGATCTGGCGCGGGCGGGCGATCTTGAGCTCGGGGTCGTCGATCATCTCCATCC
>JBKPNW010000232.1:0-26295 GCA_046732815.1 Actinomycetota bacterium
AGTCGTGCACAAACGGCTTGCCATGATGGTGGCTATGATGGTTTCGATGGCCCTCATCGTCCTGGTGGTGGGCTGCAGTTCGGGGAGCCCTGAGGCCTCCGCGTCCCGGGCGCCGAACCTTCACGGCAAGATCGTGTTCATTCGCGAAGGGGAGTATAACGGTAAGCTGACCGTCTTGACGGCTGCCGCTAACGGCGCCCACGTACGGCAACTAAGCGATTTCGGGGAAGGCCCACGCTTCTCGCCCGACGGCGCTAAAGTCATGATGGCGGGGCCCGCCCCGGACGGCCAGAGGATCACGGCAGGGATCATTCACTCGGACGGGTCTCATCTTCAGACGATCCCGCTTCGCGATCCATCCCTGAACCTCGGTGTGGGCGCCTGGGCTCCAAGCGGGAAGCAGGGAGCGATGGAAGTCTGGGACGACTCCGATCCCGATCGCAATGGTGTCTACCTCGTCGGAGTGCCCGATGGAAGGGGGCTCGTCCGCCTGACGAGAAATCCCGATCATGACATACCGATGGACTTCTCCCCAGATGGCTCGCAAGTCGTCTTTCTCAGGGCTGAGCCCGATACTGATCCGATCACCGGCTCGCTCTACGTGATGAACGTGGACGGTACGGGCCTGCATCGAATCACCCCTCCCGCAATCGACGTCGGCGCGGCCCGGTGGTCGCCCAACGGCAAAGAGATCGTCTTCTCAGGTCCGCCTACCGAGCCGCAGGGCTCGATCAGGGTCGTGCAGCCGGATGGGACGGGCCTTCGGAAGATCTTCGAGGACCCGAAGGGGGGAACCGCAACCGCTCCGACCTGGTCGCCTGATGGGCACAAGATCATGTTCGCGTTGATCCAGAAATCGGCGCTGCATACACCCGGACTTCAGCCGAACAAGCTGTGCGTGATCGATGAGGATGGCAAGGGGTTCACGGTGGTCCTCGACACGCCCTACTACAAGGGCAACCCCGACTGGGTCGATACGGAGGGCTAAGGCCACAAAGCCTCGCTTCCCCTTCACCTTCTGACTGAATTGACCTAGTTCTCCCCTTGCCACGAGGCCGGGAGGTAGCTTCTCGTTCTATACCTTCTCCGAACCTCACCGGTAGGGCTCTCGGAGGTTCGCTTGTGCTTGTATGCTGAAAGCGATGCCCAAGCAAAGGCAGCATGTTCGATCGTGGGGGTGCGCCGGGCTGCCGTAAGAGGCACTATGCCTTCGATAGAAAAGCTACCTGTGAGGTCGTGCCATGATAGATAGAACCGGAGAGATCCGCAGCACGAGGGCCCCGACGCTGAGAGAAGACCAGATCAAGATCCTCAAGCGCTACGGGCTGTCCAAAAAGACGGAGGTCGGCGACGTCCTGTTCAGGGCGGGCGACACCAACAACGACTTCATAGTCATCCTGGAGGGCGAGGTGGAGGTCGTCGACGACTTCGCCGGCGAGGCGCGCACGATAGGGGTCTTCCCCGCGGGCCGTTTCTTGGGCGAGCTGAACATGCTCACCGGGCAGGCGATGTACCTCACCGCCGTGGTGCGCGAAGCCGGGGAGGTGCTGGCCATACCCCGTGAGAAACTGAAGGAGGTCGTCACCGAAGAGCCCAACCTCTCCGACGTCATCCTCAAGGCCTTCCTGGCCAGACGCTCTTATATGATGAGGACCGGCCTTGGCCTCAGGATAATAGGCTCGCGTCACTCTGCTGAGGCGGCGCGCCTCAGAGAGGTCGCGGCCCGCAACAGAGTACCCCACGTCTGGGTCGAGCTCGAGGACGACCCCACGGCCGAAGCGTTGCTCGAGAAGTTCGGCGCGAAGCCGTCGGAGACGCCTGTGACCGTCTGGCAGGGCAAAGACGTGCTCAAGAACCCGACCAGGGCCGAGTTTGCCAGGACCACAGGCCTCGAGGTGGACGCCCCCCTGGAGCGGACCTACGACCTCGTGGTGGTGGGCGCAGGACCAGCAGGTCTCGGTGCGTCGGTCTACGGGGCTTCGGAGGGTCTCTCCACCCTCGTCCTCGAGTCGGTGGCCCTGGGAGGGCAGGCGGGCACCTCTTCGCGCATAGAGAATTACCCAGGCTTCCCGGCGGGACTATCCGGCTTCGAGCTCGCCAGTCGCGTCCTGGTCCAGGCCGACAAGTTCGGCGCCCGCACCGCCGTGCCCCGGGAGGCGATCGGCTTGAGGAGGGAGAACGGCCACTTCCGCGTCCTGCTCCCGGACGGCGTCGAAGTCGCATCGCGCAGCGTGATAGCCGCGAGCGGGGCCCGCTACCGCAGGCTGGAGGTTGCCGGACTCGGGCGTTTCGAGGGCGTGAGCGTCCACTACGCCGCCACGGAGGCTGAGGCTCAGCGGTGCGAGGGCGAAGAAGTCGCGGTGGTGGGCGGGGGCAACTCGGCGGGCCAGGCGGCGCTGTTTTTGGCGGGGCGCACGAGGAGGGTATACCTGCTCATAAGGGGAGACGACCTGGGCAAGAGCATGTCGAGATACCTCGTCGACCGGATCTCGGGTGCCGAGAATATTGAGTTGCTCACGGGCACCGAGATCCGGGAGCTCTCGGGAGAGGACCGTCTGGAGGGGATCACGGTAGAGGACAACCGATCGGGCGCGCGCCGGACCCTCGGGGCGCGGGCGCTCTTCGTTTTCATCGGTGCGCGGGCCAATACCGGCTGGCTCCAGGGGGCCGTCGAGCTCGACGAGCGGGGCTTCGTCTTGACGGGCAGGGAGTTGGACGGTCCTGTGCTCGAACGTGAGGACGACTGGCAAGAACGTTCCCGGGAGCCGTTCCTCCTGGAGACGAGTATGCCTGGCGTGTTCGCTGCGGGCGATGTCCGCAGCGGCTCGATCAAGCGGTGCGCCTCCGCGGTGGGCGAGGGCGCTATGGCGGTGAAGTTGGTCCACCAGTACCTGGCCGATGCCGGGGTGCACGGAGCGTGAGAAGTACATGGTCGGAGGTTGCAGGTAAGCTGTGGTACTCAGGGGATCAAGCCGTAGCCGAGGTCGTCCTTGAACCTTTCGAGGTCAGCACGCGATATTACCTTGCGCCAATTATTGGTTTCTGCTAATAATTGGCAGCTGCATGGATATCTCTACTAAACCGCTCAAGGACAGGGGGATGCGGGTAACCCCGCAGCGGGCGCACGTGTGGCGCCTGTTGGCCGAGTCGGGGGCCCACCTGAGCGCTGAAGAGATCTGGGAGAAGGCCAGGGACGTGCTCCCTGGCATGGAGCTCTCGACGGTCTACAGGTCTCTGGAAGCATTGCGCGAAGCGGACCTGGTCGTGGAGAGTCGCCTTCCGGAGGGCCCCGCCCTTTTCGAGGCGCGGGCGAGCTCCCACCCGCACCTGGTCTGCGAAGGCTGCGGAAAGGTCTCCCACCCTGAGGCCTCGCCGGAGCTCACCAGCGGGCTGCTCGCGGCGCTCGCCGCCGGTTCGGAGGGTTTCGAGGTGCGCGAGGTACACGTGGTCGCCAGGGGCACGTGCGCGGAGTGCTCCGGGCGCGAGGGAGCAGGGCGGGACTGACGTTGGGCGATCGGCGGCGGAGATAAGAGGATGCACATTCCCGATGGTTTGATGTACCCGGCGACGGCGGCGGCGACGGGCGTCGTCGGCGCCGGTGCGGTCGCCTACGCCCTGAAGAAGTCCCGTGATGAGCTCGACGAGAAGCGCGTTCCCGTGGTCGGCCTGACGGCCGCTTTTATCTTCGCCGCGCAGATGGTCACCGTTCCCGTCGCTGGCGGCACGAGCGCGCACTTGCTCGGGGGGGCGATGGCGGGGATCATGTTCGGTCCGTGGGTCGGCACGCTGGTGGTTAGCGTGGTCTATCTGGTGCAGGCCGTAGGCTTCGCCGACGGGGGCATAACGGCCCTGGGGGCCAACATCCTATGCATGGGAGTGCTGCCGGCGGTCGGGGGCTACTACTTCTTCAGGGCCCTGACGGGGGTATTGTCGCGAACGCGCGCGTCGTACCTCGGCTCCGTGGCCATCACGTCGTGGCTTTCGATCGTGGCGGCGAGCGCGCTGGCATCCGTGTTTATCGCCGTCGGCGGCCCCTTGCCGCTGGCCGCTTTCCCGATCATGATCGGGATCCATGCACTGGTCGGCGTGCTCGAAGCAGTAATCTCCACGAGCGTCGTCGCGGCCGTTCTGCGCACCAGGCCCGACCTGCTGGCCAACCAGGATCGCCTGCCCGAGAAGGTATCCGCTTCCGCACGAGGGGAGGCGGCATGACGGCCTCTTCGGGGCGTCGATCGATCGTCCCTTTCGTGCTCGTCGGGTTGGCTATCGCCCTCTTGATCGGGATGGTCGCCTCGAACTTCGTCGCGAGCACCCCTGATGCCCTGCAGCGTTCGATCATCAACAGCGCCTGCCGAGACGCGCCGGATAAAGAAGCCTGCCTGATCGAACAGGAGGGGAAGCCCGTCCTCGCGGTGGCGCCAGAAGCCCTGCTAGGCTACCAGGTGACCTGGCTCTCCGGTCTGGTCGGGGTGCTTGCGACCTTCGCGGTGGGAGCCGGCCTCGTCATGCTTCTGCGCGTCCGAGGAGGTTCGACGGGTGGCCCTTCCTCCGGACCGTCAGGACACCGGGCGGATTGAGGGGGTGGGCGGCGGACACCACGGTGGGGGCCTCGGCGCGGTCGAGGCAGTCGCGGCTGGGGACTCGCCGGTCCACCGTCTCGATCCCAGGGTCAAGATCCTCGGCCTGATCGGGCTCGTCCTCGTCGCTGTGACGCTGCCGGCCGGCTCCTGGGCCGCGTTCGGCGCCCTGGCGGTGATCCTCGTGGGGCTGGCGGCTGCAGCGCGGCTGCAGCCTCTGTACGTGCTCAGGCGTATGACCATAGAGCTGCCGTTCCTCCTGGCAGCGGCCATACTGCCTTTTACGGCGGAGGATGGGCTCGTGCTCGGGGTTACGCTCGCCCTAAAGGTGAGCATCTCGGTGCTCGCTATGGTGATTTTGAGCTCCACGACGCCCTTCCCGAGCCTGTTGCGGGGCTTCGAGATGCTGGGGGCACCGCGCCTTATCCTTACCATCGTCGCTTTCATGTGGCGCTATTTGCACGTGCTCGCCGCGGAGGTCTCGCGCATGCAGACGGCCCGTACGGCGCGCGGGTACTCGGCCGGTTGGTTGTGGCAGGCTGCCTCCACGGGGCCCTTGATCGCCACCCTCTTCGTGCGCTCGCTGGAGCGTGGGGAGCGGGTGCACCTGGCCATGCGGAGCCGCCTCTACGATGGCAGCATGCCCCGGACGGCCACTGGAGCCATCGAGGCGCGAACGACCGACGTGCTCTTCCTGACCTCGCTCGCCGTCGTCCTGGTCCTCATCGTCGTGGTGCTGGCGTGAGCGAAATTTCGTCGGACGGTAGAGTCGGCACGAAGCAGGGTCACCGGGAGCGTCCTCGAACCCCTGCCGCCATAGAGCTCGCGGACCTGGGCTTCTCCTACCCTGACGGCCACCGGGCGCTGGAGGGGATAACGCTCAGAGTCGAAGCCGGGGAGAGGGTCGCCATCCTGGGGCCGAACGGCGCCGGCAAATCCACCCTCTGTCTTCACCTGAACGGCATACTCGAAGCCACCGAGGGTACGGTCTCGGTGTGCGGTTTGCCCATCTCCAGGGCCGATGACGTAAAGGAGATTCGCCGGAGGGTCGGTGTCGTCTTCCAGGACCCCGACGACATGCTCTTCATGCCGACCGTCGAGGCCGACGTCGCCTTCGGGCCGTCGAACCTTGGGCTTCCGGAGGATGAGGTACGCGCCAGGGTCGAGCGCGCGCTCGGGGCGGTCGGGATGGAGGGGATGGGGGGCCGCTCCCCGCACCACCTCTCCTTTGGGCAGAAAAAGCGGGCCGCAACCGCCGCAGTCCTGAGCATGGACCCCGAGTTGCTCGTGCTGGACGAGCCCTCGAGCAGCCTCGACCCGCGCGGCAGGAGGGAGTTCGGCGAGCTGCTGGCGGGGCTCGGCCAGACCATCGTCATGACCACCCACGATCTGCCCTACGCCCACGAGATATGCGGGCGGGCCGTAATCCTCGATGGCGGCCGCATCGTGGCCGACCGTCCGACCGGCGAGATCCTCGGCGACGCCGAACTCCTGGCGGCGCACGATCTGGAGCTGCCCCACGGTTTCGTAATGGACCATCACTAGCGAGCGGAAGCAAGACGCCGTCCATCCAGGTCTGATACCAAGTCCGCCTGGAAGGTCGCGCCTTCCGGCTTCGGGACACCGAGCCTTTCTCTTCCGTCATTCCCGCATCCCCACACCCGTCATTCCCGCGAAAGCGGGAATCCACGAGCAGCCTAGAGCAGTTTGCAAAGGGGTTAACCCTTTTGCAAACTGCGCAGGTCAGCACTTCAGCAAGTCAGCATCTCAGCTACTAGTTCTTGCTGAAGTGCTGAAGTGCTGAAGTGCTGAATTGCTGAGAGCATGCAAAGAGGCTCAACCTCTTTGCATGCTGCTGTAAGACGTAGGCCCGAGCACGGTGGAGGTGCCATTCACCCGGACTCGGTGTGAGCTGTATCGAGGACGACGCCCCTGCCTGGGCTCACGAGCGGGCAAGACGCCGTTCGCGGAGGCTGTAACCGCAGAGAGGGTACCATTGGTGGGTGGTCAAACTCCTTCTCACCGCGTTCGCCCTCGGGTTGGCCAGCCTCGACTTCACGGGGACACTACTCGCCGCCGGGGCATTGGCTGCGGGTGCGCGTGTTCGCGCTCTGCTAGCTTTCGGTTTTTTCTGCATCCTCGGCACCATCGCTTTCGGCACGGGTCTCTCGCTCGTAGTCGGTCCGCGAATTGAGGGCATCGACTGGGGAAGACTGCTCCCCCACGACCCCACGGAGGATCTGGTGGCGGCCTGCATAGATATCGTGTTGGGGGTGGGGCTGCTGATCTGGGGCGTCGTGCGGATTCTGAGGCCGACCGCGCGTCCACCGAAACCGGGCACCCCGCGGGGCCTCGGGCTGATCTCCCTCGCCGGTACGGGCATAGTCTTCGCCCTCGCGGCGATCGCCGACCCTACCTTCGTCTCGCTCGTGGTGATCGCCGGACGGGCGGAGCACTACGGGTCTATAGTCGCGGCCCATTCGACGTGGACGTTGGTAAGCCACATCCCGCTGGTCCTGGTGCTCTCCTTCGCGCTCGTCGGCCAGAACGAGCGGGTAGTAACCTGGGTCCGAACTGTGTGGGGACGAATAAGCCCGCTGATGGTACGTCTGATCACGATCTTCGTCCTGCTTGCGGGGATGTTCCTGCTGGTCGATGCCCTGTGGTGGTTCGCCACGGGAAAGTTCCTCATACCGGTGTGAGGCCGGACGCGCTGGCAACACTCCTCTTCGCCCTGGAGCTGACCGTCCTTTACGCCGCCGGTTCCTACGCGATGGGCCGCCTGATCGGTATTGCGGGGTTCGCCGGAAGCGGGAACGCCTTTGGACGTATGGCCTTCTACCTCCTGGTGTTTCCTGGTGTGGTCCTTCACGAGGGCGCCCACTATCTGGCGTGTATCCTGATGCGTACCAGGGTCGCCCGCTTCGCGCCATTCTCGCCAGGCCGAACGAGCGACGGTCGCCTCGTGCTAGGCTACGTCCGTCACGAACGTCGCCCCTTCCCCCTGGGTGCGATCATCGGTCTCGCGCCGATACTCTTGAATCCTCTCGGTCTCCTACTCGTCACCGCATTGCTCACTCCCCTCACATTTCAGGAGGTCGCCAACCCATCTGTGGGGGTGTGGCTAAACGGGATCTTTGCGGGTGGATTTCTAGCCGATACTCCCCTGCTGGCCGCCATCTGGGCGTACCTGTCCCTGAGCTTCGCGCTCGGAAGCGTACCCAGCCGGGAAGACCTGGCGAGCCTACCGGTGCTGCTGGTGCTCTTCGGGGGTGGGATTCTCCTGGTCGGTCTCCTCAGAATAGGATCCGAGAGCGTTCTCACCTCGGCGATCTACGACCTGTCTGCCCTGGCGGCAGGGCTCTACGCCCTGCCTGCCACGGTCGCCGCAGTCGCCGCCCTCGCCCTCACGCTGGCAGGACGAGCCGTTCATCGCTGAAGCCCGAGAAAAGTTGCACCGGATCTCGCCACGAGCCGCCGGATAGCCCATAATTCTCCACATCGGAAGGAGCGCGAGGTAGACCAGACCATGACACAGCTTCCCACGGGCACGGTAACGTTCCTGTTCACCGACGTAGAGGGCTCCACCAGACTATGGGAACGCGACACTGAAGCCATGTCCAGGGCTCTCTCCCGCCACGACGAGCTGCTACGAAACGCTGTCGAAGCCCATGGCGGGGTCGTCTTCAAGACCGTGGGCGATGCCTTTCACGCCGCCTTCCCGACCGCCCCGAAAGCCGTCGAGGCAGCCCTCGATGCCCAGAAGGCCCTGCTCTCTGCGCAGTGGCAGGAGGCCGGCCCTCTGAAGGTAAGGATGGCCCTGCGCACCGGAACGGCGGAGGAGCGGGACGGAGATTACTTCGGCCCTACCATGAACCGGACGGCCAGGCTCCTCTCGGCCGGGCACGGCGGGCAGGTGCTCGTCTCGCTCTCTACCCAGGAGATGGTGCGAGATCATCTGCCACCAGGGGCCGAAATGAGGGACCTCGGGGAGAGGCGCCTGAGGGATCTCTTCGGGTCCGAGCACATCTTCCAGCTCACCGCTCCCGGGCTACCCACCTCCTTCCCGCCGCTGGGGACGCTGGACGTGCGCCAGAACAACCTTCCCATCCAGCCCACTCCGCTCCTCGGGCGCGAACGCGATGTGGCCGAGATCGCGGATCTGCTGAGGCGCAACGATCTGCGCTTGCTCACCCTCACAGGAACCGGGGGGACGGGGAAGACACGCCTCGCGCTGCAGGTGGCCGCCGAGCTGATAGACGAGTTCGAAGATGGAGTGTTTTTCGTGGCGCTCTCCCCGATAAGCGACCCCGAACTGGTAGCTTCAGCGGTGGCCGGGGCCCTTGGGGTGGGCGAGAGCGCGGGACGGACGCTCGAGCAGGACCTCGGGGATTTCCTTGGCGACAAGGAGTTGCTCCTCGTCTTGGATAACTTCGAGCAGGTGGTCGATGCCGCCCCGCTGGTGGGAGGGTTGCTCTCCGCTTGCCCCGGCCTCGAGGTGCTCGTGACCAGCCGTACCCCGCTCCGGATCTACGGCGAACACGAGTACCCCGTAAGACCGCTCGAGCTGCCTGACCCCGACCACCTGCCGCCGATCGAGACCCTCAGGCACAACGAGGCGATCAGACTCTTCACCGAGCGCGCCACGGCCGCCAACGCTGCTTTCTCCCTGACGAGCGAGAATGCTCCCGCGGTCGCCGAGATCTGCGCCCGCCTCGACGGGCTGCCCCTGGCCATAGAGCTCGCCGCGGCGAGGACGAAGCTGCTCTCGCCCCAGGCGATATGTTCCAGGCTCGGCAACCCGCTGGAGTTCCTCAAGGGCGGGGCGCGCGATCTTCCCGAGAGGCAAAGGACCTTGAGGGGCGCGATCGCCTGGAGTCACACCCTGCTCGACGAAGACGAGCAATCCCTCTTCGCGAGGCTTGCGGTCTTCTCTGGTGGGTGTGCCCTGGAGGCCGTCGAGGACATCTGCGACGCGGATGGCGACTGGTCAGTAGACGTTCTCGATGGCCTCTCCTCGCTCCTGGACAAGAGCCTCCTGCGCCAGCAAGAAGGTGGGGGGGACGAGCCACGCTTCGTGATGCTCGAGACCATCCGAGAGTTCGCCCGAGAGCGGCTCGAGATCAGTGGCAACGCCGAAGAGACGAGGAAGCTGCACGCCGCGTATTTCCTCGCCCTGGCACAGCGGGGCGAAGCGAAACTCCGAGAACCAGAAGAAACTGCGTGGCTGGAGCGCCTCGACGTAGAGCACGACAACATGAGGGCGGCTCTCTCCTGGACGCTAGAGTCCGGGGAGATCGAGCTGGGACTGCGGCTTGCGGGAGGGTTGTGGCGGTTCTGGTACGCCAGGGGCCATTTCAACGAGGGTAGGAGATGGCTCGAGGAAACCCTTGCCAGGGACGGAGGTGCCTCCGCGGCACGGGCCAAGGCCTTGGAGGCTGTTGGCTGGCTGGCGGATGATCAGGGCGACATCGATCGGGCTGTGGCGGCGGCCGAGGAAGGTCTACGCGTAGGCGCGCGGACACAGGTCCCGAGCCGTGTTACCGCTTCCTTCCTGCGTATGTTGGGATCGGCGGCCTATGTGCGCGGAGATCACGAGCAGGCCACACGACGCTACGAGGAAAGTCTAGCGCTAAGCCGGGAAGCGAGCGACGAGCGGAGCGTGGCATCGTCTCTGCTCCGGCTGGGAAACGTGTCGAGCGACCAGGGTGGCCACGAGAAGGCAAAAGAGTTCTATGAAGAAGGGTTGGCCCTATCCCGAAAGTTAGACGACAAGGGGTTGCTCGCCTCCGCTTTGATCAGCGTGGGCGCAGAGTTCTTGCTCCAGGGAGATCACGAACGAGGGGCCATGCTAAACGAGGAGGCTGCAGAACTGTATCGGGCCAGCGGTAACACGGGTGGTCTCCAATACGCCCTCGACAACCTGGGGTGGGCGGCACTGATGCGTGGGGATCTGCAGCAGGCGGAAGCCTTGCACCGGGAGAGTCTCGCGCTGAGCCGGCAGCTCGGTGACAAGCTGGTCGCCGCGGAAGCCCTGGATGGACTGGCGTGTTCTGCCAGCGCCGGAGGACAGCCGGAACGGGTGGCGAGGCTGTTCGGAGCGGCCGAGGTCTTGCGCGAATCGGTGGGCTACCGGCAGGAGCCCAGAGAGCATGCACTGCGGGAGCCATACCTGGCGGTCGCCCGGCCACGCCTGGCAGAGTCGGCGTGGGATGCGGCGTGGGAAGGAGGGAGGCGGCTGGGTTTCGAGGAGGCTATCGCGTACGCGCTGGAGACCGAACCGGGCGGCGAGGAACCGTGAGGTCCGTCCCTCCATCATCCCCCCGCAAGCGGGAATCTTCTGTCGTGCCACTGGCATCTACCCAAACCTGGTATGAGGATGCGCTGAAATGCATGGGCTGCTATTCTGCCCCACCAGGGACGGCATGTCCGCGGGGAGAGGGCAAAAGCCCTGTCCCGAAGAGTGAGCGCTCGAGGGGAATGGGGGCTAATGGTGCAGCGACTCGGGTCCGTATGTATGGTTGGTCTACTGTGAGAAGGCCGTATGTATTCAGAGCGGGGGATCCTGCGTAATGGTGGGTGAAAGGTTGCGTCCGGAAGATGTAGGCTTCGGCAGGCTCTTCGAGAGGATCCAGGACGCGGTGATCGTCGCCGATGCGGGAACCCAGCGCGTCGTCCTCTGGAACCGGGCGGCGGCGAGAATGTTCGGCTACTCGGCCTCCGAGGCCCTGAAACTGCGCGTCGAAGACCTGGTTCCCGAACCTCTCAAAGCCTCCCACCGGACAGGGATGACCCGCTACGCCAGGACGGGCCACGGCCGCTACATCGACTCCGACGCGCTGCTGGATCTCCCCGCGTTGAAGAAGAGCGGCGAGGAGATAAGCGTCGAGCTGTCCTTGAGCCCCATACGCCCGGTGCATGAAGTGGACGACGGTGAAACCCGGTTCGTGCTCGCCATTGTCCGCGACGTTACCGGGCGCAAGGCGGCCGAACAAGCGGTTCTGCACCTCAACAAGGATCTCGAAAAGCGGGTCGAGGAGCGTACCTCGCAGCTCGAAGCCACCGTCGCGGAGTTACGTCACAGCGAAGAGCGCTTCCGGCTGCTTGTCGAGGGAGTCAGGGACTATGCGATCTTTATGCTCGGTCCCGACGGACGGATCATTAGCTGGAACGAAGGGGCCGAGCGTATACAGGGCTACGAGGTGTCTGAGGTCATCGGCGAGCACTGTTCTCTCTTCTACGCCGAGGATGACGTCGAGCGCGGCCTCCCCGAGGAGGAAGTTCGCGTCGCGGCCAACGAGGGACGCTTCGAGCAAGAGGGATTGCGCGTTCGCAAGGACGGCACAAGCTTCCAGGCCGACGTCGTTATAACCGCGCTGAGGGACGACGCGGGCAACCTCCGCGGCTTCTCGCAGGTGACCCGCGACATCACCGCGAGGAAGGAGGCCGAGGAGGCGCTGCGCGGCTCGCTCAGATGACTGGCAGACCTGAAGGCCGCATTGGACGAGTCGGCGATAGTCGCTATCACCGATCAGGACGGCAAGATCACCTACGTAAACGACAGGTTCTGCGAGATCTCGGGATACTACATGGAGGAGTTGTTGGGCCAGGATCATCGTATCCTCAACTCCGGCTACCACGGCAAAGAGCTCTTCGAGGAAATGTGGAGTACTATCGCCCGTGGCGAGATCTGGCGGGGTGAGATCAAGAACCAGGCGAGAGACGCAAGCCCCTACTGGGTCGACATCACCATCGTGCCGTTCCTGGACGAAGCAGGCGGGCCGGATCAATACTTCGCCATCTCCAACGACATTACCAGATACAAAGAGGCCGAATAGGGCCGTGCCTGCCAGGAGGGCACCCGCGATGGATTTGCCCCGCGGTCTAGATCGCGGGGAGGGACGTAGGATCCTTGGTAGCTGACAGGACGACGAGATGCGACCGAGAGAACAGCAGGAGCCGGGTATGAGCCCGCAGAAGGACACGCCAGGAAAGCCCCGGGCAGAGAACCAGGCGGAACCTCAGAGTGCCCGTACGGAGGCCGACGTCTCGGCATCAGAGGCGGACGTTGTCTGGGTGCGAGTCTCACCCTCCCAGGTGATTCGCGCGGTGGCCGTGGCACTCCTGACCGCGGCGGTGGTGCTCGGCGCGTTCTTCCTGGTCTGGCAGCTGCGGACTTTTGTCGGTTGGTTCGTCATCGCCCTCTTTCTGGCGGTGGTGCTCGACCCGGCCGTCGACTGGCTGCAGCGACGTCACAGGCTGATCAAACGTCCCCTCCCATTGTGCTCACCTACCTGGGGCTTGTATTGGGGTTGCTCTTCCTGATGGGAATCCTCTTGCCCGTGCTGATCGACCAGATCCAGGGCCTGAGCAGATTCGTTGCGGCCGTGGCGCAGGCTCCCGAGGGGCCGACACAGTACCTCAAGGGGCTCGCCAGGGAATACAGGCTCGGCTGGGTGTTCGAGAGGTTCGGCGACCAGATCGACGATATTCGCGGCCAGCTTGGCGACGCGGCCAGAAACTTCCTGCTCTCGACCGGCGATGTGATCGTTAGCGCCGCCGGGTTCGTCGCCGCGCTGGTGACCGTCCTTACGCTCACGTTCTTCCTGATCCTGGGCGGGGAGCGATATCTCGAAGCCGGAGTAGGGCTCTTCGCCGAGCGACACAGGCCGCTCGTGCGAGGTCTCCTCGCGCAGTCGGCGGGGGCGGTCACCGGCTACGTCGGCGGCAACCTCGCCATCAGCGCGATCTGCGGCGTCGTCACCTTCGTGGTGCTCGTGATCCTCGGCATGCCCTATGCCGCCGCGCTGGCGCTCCTCGTCGCGGTGCTGGACCTCATTCCCCTCGTCGGTGCCACACTGGGCGGGGCGTTGCTCGTCATCGTGGGCCTGTTCGTCGCTCCGTGGAAGGCCGTTGTGCTGCTCGTCTACATCGTTGTCTACCAGCAGGTGGAGGGCAGCATCCTCCAACCCATGGTCTACAGCCACGCCGTTCAGCTCAACGCGCTGGTGATCTTCATCGCCATCCTCGTTGGCGGGTTGTTGCTCGGCATCCCCGGCGCGTTGCTGGCCATTCCCGTGGCCGAGATCATCAGGATAGTCGTTACCGGCATACTGTCCTATCGGCGCGAAAATCAGGACGAGGCGGCCACGTAAGCCTGTCACGCCCGGGATCGCGCCGATCTCCTCCTCGCAGGGTCGAAGCCGTTGGTCGAGTAGCAACCGCCTCCGGTATACTTAAGGTCCTATCATGGTGAGTGGCCGGAAAGATCGTAATGGTGGAGCCTCCGAAGCCGGGTCCGAACAGCAAATCGAAGGGTGGCCCCAACGGCAATGACAGTCCCCCGGTCGTAAAGAACTTCTCCGAGAAGCTCCACACCGGACGCGAGGAGATAGGGGACGCTCCGGGCGAGGGCGGGGAACGCTTGCGGAGCCAATCGAGGGAATTGACCCTCCTCCACCGGGTTTGCTCCGCGGTAGCGCACGAGCTGGAGTTGGCGAGCGTCCTCTCCCGGGCGGTGGAGGCCATCGGCGAGATCTACGGCTACACCCGGCTCAACGCCTACCTGCTCGAGGGCCAGGAACTGGTGCTCCAGCACAGCGTGGGATGCCCCGGGGTGAGGGATAGAATCCCCGCGACCGAGGGCGTCTTCGGATGTGTCGTCAGCACCGGACGTCCCGTGCTCGTGGAAGACGTGGACCCTGACTCTCCGGAGGCCGCGGAGAGCGTTACCTCAGAGATCTGCGTCCCGTTCTTCGATGAGGACGAGGTCGTGGGGCTGCTTGAGGTGGGGAGCGTGGGTGGGGCGAGGCTGACGCCGGAAGACCTGAAGGTACTGCTGGCCGTGTGCGAACACACGAGCGTGGCCGTCAGCCGGGCCCGCCTCTACGCCAGGGTGCGCCTCAGCGAGCAACGCTACCATGCCCTTACCCAGAACTCCTCGGACCTCGTCACGCTGATGGAGGCCAACGGCATCGTCCGCTACGACAGCCCTGCCATAGAGTGGATGCTCGGCTACTCCCCGGAGGAACTCGTCGGAGAGGACGCCTTCGACTACGTGCATCCCGACGACCTGCAGAGGGTGAAGGCGGCCTTCGACGAGGTCGTGAAAGACCCGGAGCGACAACCTTCCGCGGAGTACCGCTTTCGGCACAAGGACGGCTCCTGGCGCTGGCTGGAGTCGGTGGGCACGAACCTGACCGAGCAGCCTGGCGTGGGCGGGTTCGTGATCAACTCCAGGGACATCACGGGGCGCAAGGAGGCCGAAGAGCGTCTCAGAGAGGCCGAGGAACGCTACCGCATGCTGGTGGAGCAGATACCCGCCGTCACCTACATAGACCCTGTTGACGAACCGGAGACGTCGCTCTACACCAGCCCCCAGATAGAGCACGTGCTCGGATACACGCCCGAGGAGTGGCAGACCCAGAAACTGTGGCCCACGCGCCTCCATCCCGACGACCGGGAGAGGATACTGGCCGCCGACAAGCGCTTCGAGACGGGTGGCGGGGAGCCCTTCAGCGAAGAGTACCGTCTGCTGGCCAAAGACGGGTCGGTGGTATGGGTGCGTGAGGAGGCGGTGCTGCTGAAAGACGAAGCGGGCGAACCCCTCTACTGGCAAGGGGTCTTCTACGACCTTACCGAGCGCAAGGCCCTGGAAGAGAGGCTCGAGCATCGGGCCTTCCACGACTACCTGACCGACCTCCCTAACCGCCAGCTCTTCGTGGACCGCCTGGGGAAGGCCCTCGGGCGCACCAGGCGTAAGAAGGACCGCAAGGTGGCGGTGCTCTTCACGGACCTCGACGAGTTCAAGGTCATAAACGACTCGCTCGGCCACGAGGCGGGAGACTTGCTCCTCACGCTCGTCGCCGAGCGCCTCAAGCGCTGCCTGCGTCCGGAGGATACCCTGGCCCGTTTCGGGGGCGACGAGTTCGTCGTGCTTATCGAGGCCCTCGAGGACCCCGAAGTGGCAGTCCGGGTGGCCAGGAAGATAACCGAAGAACTCAAGAGGCCTTTCCATCTGGAGGGCAGAGAACTGTTCGCCACCTCCAGCATAGGTATCGGGCTTGGCGACGCCGGGACGAAGACCCCTGAGGACCTTCTCAGGGACGCCGACACCGCCATGTACAGGGCCAAGGAAGAGGGCGGGACCTTCCGGGTGTTCGACCCTGACATGTACGAGCGGGCCAAAGACCGCCTGGAGCTGGAGGGTGATCTCAGGAGGACCCTGGAGGCGCCCCAGGAGCAGTTGCCCATCTTCTACCAGCCCCTGGCCTCCATACCGGAAGGCACGATCGTGGGGATGGAGGCGCTGCTGAGGTGGGGGCATCCGGAGCACGGCCTGCTGGTCCCTTCGGGATTCATCCCCGTGGCCGAGCAGACGGGCCTGATCGTCCCGATCGGCCGGTGGGTGCTCTACGAGGCCTGCCGTCGTGCCAGACAGTGGCAGGAACGCTACCCCAGGGACATCCCGTTGACCGTAGCCGTGAACCTCTCCGCCCGCCAGCTGCGCTACCCCGAACTCGTCGGCGAGGTCGAAGACGCCCTGCGGCAGGCCGAGCTGGACCCTGGGAGCCTCACGCTGGAGATTACAGAGAGCTTCCTGGTGGAGGACGGAGAGTCGAGCTCGGGGACGCTCCGGCGCCTCAAGGAACTGGGGGTGCGGCTGGCCATCGACGACTTCGGGGTGGGCTACTCCTCGCTTTCGTACCTGAGGTATCTGCCCGTGGACCAGCTGAAGCTGGACCGGGTGCTCCTGGAGAATCTGGACGGGGATCACAAGAATCTGGCAATCGTGCGGGCGGCGGTAGACCTCGGGCACGCCCTGGGCATCGAGGTGGTCGCCGAAGGCGTGGAGACGCAGGAGGAATTCGAGGAGCTTCGCAAGCTGGGATGCGACGTCGGACAGGGCGACTACTGGTGGGGCCCCTGCCTCCCCGAAGAGGCGGAGAAGCTTCTCGCATCGAACCCCGCTCCCTTGCCCGACCGTCGGCCTCGCTAACCTCACCCACCCGCTGGTAGAGGCAGGTTGCCGGAGGCAGGCGCTGAGCCTCCCGTAATATGTTCTCCAGGTGTTCGGTGAAAAGTGTAGGATGAAAGGGATAAGGTGCTCTCTGTAGAACTAGTCAGGCGTCTGCGTTCGTGCCGGGAGGCAGAGTTCGGTCGGGGCGCTACGCCGCAAGAGATCGAACTGGCCTAGGAACGGCTCGGCGTCGAGTTACCGGAAAGCCACAAGGAGTTCCTATTGCGTTTCGGCTGGGCAAGCCTTGAGGGTCTTGAGTTGTATGGTCTTGGGGAGGACGTGCCCGCTTTTTTGGACCTCGTGGAGGTGACCTTGAGCGAACGCACGGAAATGAGGCCGCGTTTGCCGCAACGACTGGTACCCCTGATGAACGACGGGGCAGGCAACCACTACTGTCTGGATGTTATGTCTCGCAGGCAGGGCGAATTCCCGGTGGTCTACTGGGATCACAACCTGGGGGAATCTCAAGACCCGGAATACGTGGCGCCGGACCTGGTGTCATGGCTATCGGAAGAGCTAGATTCGCTATGAGCTCTGCGGTAAGCGTGCTCCCGAGAATCATCCTGCTGGCAAACTAGAGTCGAGGTTAGGCGACGATGAATATTCTCGGGGAATACGTTAGTCCCGACCACCAACTCAGGTTCGTCGTGGTACGAGATGCGCAGGACATCAGTCTAGCGTTCGAGGGCTACCCGTGGCACACGCATGCTGACATGCTGGCTTCGACGTTCGGCACGTCCGAGGCACTTGCTGTGAACCGGTTTGTGGATGATCTGCTGAGCGATCGTTGCATAATCGCTGTATCCCGGACCGGCGGCACGATACGCGACGTCTGGATCGCCACCGATCCGCGTTCGGATCTGCGTCATGTTTCCGATGGCGAAGTACTCGAGTTTCGCTACTGGAGTGGCGCGCCGTGGAAGCCTCCCCCATAAGCCGCTGCAGCTATGCTGATAACGCAAACGTCCAACCTAAAGGCCACTCGACGATGTTCGAGCCTGCGACGCGAGGTTGGTGCTACGCTACTGGATGCGTGTCGGCGGCCGAGAGGGGGATCAAGGTTGAGGGAGAATCGTCTGCAGAGAATCTGGCGTGAAGGTGGAACCGTCGTGAACGGGTGGTTGCACGTACCGAGCTCCTTCTCCGCCGAGGTGATGGCGCACGCGGGATGGGACAGCCTGACTATAGACATGCAGCACGGGCCCGTGGACTACGAGAGTCTCGTCCCCATGCTGCAGGCCATCTCCACGACGGATACCGTGCCCGTCGTCAGGGTGCT
Source organism: Actinomycetota bacterium (assembly GCA_046732815.1). Classification (GTDB taxonomy): domain Bacteria; phylum Actinomycetota; class Rubrobacteria; order Rubrobacterales; family Rubrobacteraceae; genus Rubrobacter_D. The sequence continues at coordinate 17,876 of JBKPNW010000232.1, forward strand.
GTGGAACGATCCAGGCCTCATCATGCGCGTGCTCGACGCGGGGTGCTACGCCGTAATCTGCCCCCTGATCAACACCCGCGAGGATGCGGAGGCTTTCGTCAGGGCCTGCCGCTACCCTCCCGAGGGATACCGCAGTTTCGGTCCGTACAGGGCGACCATCTACGGCGGCCAGGACTATGCCAAACACGCTAACGAGACGGTCGTAACCATGGCCATGATCGAGACGCAACAAGCACTGGATAACCTGGAGGAGATACTAGGTGTAGAGGGGCTGGATGCGATCTTCGTCGGACCCTCGGACCTCGGCCAGAGCCTCGGGCATGGACCGGGCATGGACCGCGACGAGCCGGCGGTGGTCGATGCTTTCGACAGGGTGCTCGCGGCAGCGCGTGAGCATGGCCTCCCCGTCGGAATCTTCACGGGCTCTCCAGAATACGCCTCACGTATGGTCGAGAAGGGTTTCCGGTTCGTCAACATCTCCTCCGACGCGCGGCTTATGGCCTCGGCGGCGACCGCGGTCGTAAACGCCCTCAGGGAGGAGTAGGAGTATCATGGGGCGGGTATAGCCGGGTTTCGCGAACGAGTGCACATTTGTGAGAGGAGCATTCATGGCTGAGATAGAGACGACGGTAGGTCCCGAGGAGGGAATCCACGGCCGGCCGGCGGCGCGGTTCGTCCAGACGGCCAAGGGGTTCTCCTCGCAGGTCGTCGTCCTGAAAGGTGAGCGGGAAGTAAACGCCAAGAGCGTACTGAAGATAACGGGACTCGCCAGAAAGGGCGACAAGATCACCATCCGCGCCGAGGGCGAGGACGCCGAACAGGCCGTGGAAGCCCTGGCACAGCTCATCTCGGCGGACGAACACTAGACCCGGACGTAGTCTCTTGAAGCTGACCGGCGTAGGAGCCTCGGAAGGTGTGGACGTGGGCCCGGCGTTCGTGCCCGTTACGGGCAGGCCCGTACCCGAGCGGGGCCGGATAACCGAGGGCGAGGTAGATGCAGAGCTCGCAAGGTTCAGGAAGGCCACCGGGGTCGTGGCAGCCAACCTGGCGGAGACCGGCGATGGGCTGCGTAGTTCGGGGCACGAGGACGAAGCCGCTATCTTCGAGTTCCACGTGGAGATGGCGGAGGACCCCGAGCTGGCCTCATCCGTCGAGGAGCGCGTCAGGAACCTCCAGAGCCCCGAGGCGGCGGTGCTCGCCGTCGGTGAGGAGTACGCCGCACAGTTCGCCGGGATGGACGAGTACATGGCCGCGAGGGCCGACGACGTGCGTGACGTGACGGGCCAGATCTCCGCCGAACTCATGGGCCGTAGCGCCTCCGGTTTCGCGGCTATGCAGACTCCGTCGGTCGTACTTGCGAGGAGCCTCGCGCCTTCTGACACGGCGCGCCTTACGAGCGGGATGGCCCTGGGGTTCGTCACCGCCGAGGGATCGAGGACCTCGCACGTCTCGATCATGGCCCGCTCCATGGGTATTCCCGCCGTCGTCGGTGTCGGAGAGGCCCTGGAAGACGCCCTGTTCGCGAAAACGGTCGCCATCGACGGCAACGAAGGCACGGCCATAACAGACCCCGACGAGGATACCATCGCCAGGTTCGAGAGGATGTCGGCGGAGCTCGCCGAAGAGCGGGCGGCCCTCGACGAGTACAGGCACGTCGAGGCGCGTACCGGCGAAGGGCGGCGCATCGAGGTCGCGGCGAACCTTGGCTCGGCTTCGGAGGCTGAGGACGCGCTCGCGTGGGGCGCCGAAGGCGTCGGGCTCTTCCGCACGGAGTTCCTGTTTATGGAGCGCGAAGAGCTACCTTCCGAGGACGAGCAGTACGAGGCCTACAGCGCCGTCGCCCGCGCGTTCGGCGGGAAGCCCGTCATCATACGTACGCTCGATGTAGGGGGCGACAAGGACCTGCCTGGCGTGGATCAGGCGCACGAAGACAATCCCTTCCTCGGTTGGCGGGGGATTAGGATGAGCCTGGACACGCCGAACCTCTTCAAGCCCCAGCTGCGTGCTATCCTGCGGGCCGCGGCTGACGGCAACATCAAGGTCATGTTCCCGATGGTCGCCGACGTAGGCGAGCTAGAGGCCGCGAAGACGATGCTGCAGGAGAGTAGGGCCGAGCTGGAAGCCGAAGGAAAGAGAGTCGGTGCGCTCGAGACGGGCGTGATGATCGAGACCCCGGCGGCGGCGCTCTGCGCCATGGAGCTCGCAACACAGTCCGCCTTCTTCTCCATAGGGACGAACGATCTCGTGCAGTACACCCTGGCCGCGGACAGGGGCAACGAGCGGCTGCGCCGGCTCCAGAGCGCCGACCATCCGGCGGTTCTGGCCCTGATCCGGCAGACCTGCCAGGCCGCAAACGCGGCCGGCATCCCCGTGGGCGTGTGCGGCGAAGCGGCCGGCGAACCCGAGATGATCCCCCAACTCGTAAGCCTGGGCGTCACCGAGCTGAGCATGAGCGCCCCCTCCATACCCAGAGCCAAAAAGGTCGTCTCGGAGCTGTGACAGGCAGAACCCACACCAGGGAGCTCTATCCCCCTACTCCCGACCGACAGACGTACGCGATTCGCCACCGGGACTCGTCATGAGAGCCCGTGTCTTCCCCGACTACGAGGCCATGAGCGCGGCCGCGGCCGACGCCGTCGCGCAGAGACTGGAAGAAGAGCCTTCCACGGTACTCATGCTGCCCACGGGCACCACCCCGCTGGGGATGTACCGGCGGCTCGTCGAGACGTACCGCGCCGGGGGGATCTCTTGCGCCGGGGCGACCTTCTTCAACCTCGACGAGTACCTGGGGCTGCCGCCGGATCACGCAGCCAGCTACCACGTGTACATGAAGGAGAACTTCTACGGGCTGATCGACGCCGACCCCGCGCGCATCTTCGTCCCCGACGGCGCTGCCCCCGATCCCGAGGCCGAGTGTGAGCGCTACGAAGCGGCCATAGCGGAGGCCGGTGGTATCGATGTGTGCGTGCTCGGGATCGGGCGCAACGGTCACATAGGGTTCAACGAGCCGGGAGCCCCCTTCGATTCGCGCACCCGCGTCGTCGAGCTCTCCGAGAGCACCCGCAAGGTCAACGCCGCCGACTTCGCGGCGGAGCGGGCGCCGGGGCGGGCGATCACGGTCGGCATGGCGACCATCTTCGAGTCAAGCGCGGTCGTGCTCCTCGCCTCGGGCACGAACAAGGCTGGGGCCGTTGCGGCGGCCGTGGAGGGCGATGTCTCCGAGAGCATGCCGGCCTCGATGCTCCGGAGTCACCCGAACGCCGGCCTGTTTCTCGACGAAGACGCCGCCTCCGACCTGGGACAGGGTGTAGCGGGCTAGATTCTCCAGTGACGCCCGTTGACGCGGGATGGGCACTCCAGTAGCATCGTCTCAGGTGGCGGGTTTCAGGGTGGCGAGAGGGTCGGTACGGCGAGACGCACGGGATCCTCTCCGGAGAAGGGGAGGGAAATGAGCGCCTTTATCGAGAGGATCACGGGCGGCCAGGTCGGCGGCACCACCGAGAGATCCATCCGCCTGAGCCTATCTTTCATACGGCTGGGACCGATCATCATCCTGCTACTCCTCGTTCTGGCCATGACGCTCCTCAGCCCCGTGTTCTTGACGGGGGCGAACATCTCCAACGTCATCGTCCAGACCTCGGTCCTCGCCGTGCTCGCCATAGGCCAGCTCTTCGTCATCCTCGTGGCCGGCATCGACCTCTCCGTCGGGTCCGTCCTCGGCCTGTCGACGGTCACCGGCGCCATCACCTACGCGGCGGTCTCAGGCGGGGGTGGGCTCCTGGCCTTCCTGGTCATCCTCCTGACCGGCGTCGTTTTCGGTTGGATCAACGGCTTCCTCTACGTGAAGGGCAAGATGCCCCACCCCTTTATCCCGACCCTTGCTTCCCTGTATGCGGCCAGGGGTCTCGCGCTCGTGATCTCCGACGGCCGTCCCATCCCCGGGATGTCCCCGATCGTGGTCTTCCTCGGCAGTGGGTACATCGGGCCCATCCCCATGCCCGTCGTCGTGGTCGCGGTGCTCGCCGCGCTCGCTATAATCGTGACGCGGCGCCTGAAATGGGGGCGCTGGGTCTACGCCGTGGGCGGCGATAAAGAGGCGGCCCGCAGGACCGGTATACCCGTGGACCGGGTACTCATCTCGGTGTTCGTCATCAGCGGGCTTATGGCCGGGTTCGCCGGCGTTCTCACGGCCGGCAGGACCGACGCCGGCTTCCCGACGGCCGGCGAGCTCGAAGAGCTCACCGCTATCGCGGCCGTGATCATCGGCGGCGCGAGCTTCTTCGGCGGACGGGGGACGGTGATCAACTCGCTCGTCGGCGCGCTCATCATCGGCGTCATCCAGAACGGGCTGAACCTGCTTAACGTCAACGTCTACTACCAGCTCGTGGCGACGGGCGTGATCGTGGTCATCGCCGTGGAGCTCGACGTGCTCAGGCGCAGGCTCGAGCAACGCTTCCGTACACTCCAGGCCAGGGAGGCATGACACATGGAGACCGAGCAGGCACAGCGCCCGAGCGAGGAGAACGGTGGCCCCGTCCTCGAGATAAGGGACCTCACCAAGCGCTTCGGGGCGACGCTCGCTCTGAACAGCGTCAGCCTCACGCTGGGACGTAACGAGGTACTCGCGCTGCTCGGCGACAACGGCGCGGGGAAATCCACCCTGATCAAATGCCTCAGCGGCGTCCACGAGCCCGATGAGGGCCAGGTCCTCATCGACGGCCAAGAGGTCAACATCACGTCGCCCATGCAGGCCCGCTCCCTCGGGGTCGAGACCGTCTACCAGGACCTCGCCCTCTTCGACAACCTTGACGTCGTGGGCAACTTCTACGCGGGGAGGGAGCCGACGACGCCAGGATGGTTGGGAAACTGGGGCTGGGTCAAGGACAAAGATATGGCCCGCGAGGCGGACGAGCTCATGAGCCGCCTGGAGATAAACCTCCCGGGCGCGGACGTGGAGACGGGACTGATGAGCGGCGGACAGCGCCAGGCCGTCGCCAGCGCCCGTGCCATGGCCTTCGGGCGCAAGATCGTGATCCTCGACGAGCCGACCTCGGCCCTCGGGGCCCGCGAGTCGCGCAACGTCTTGCGCCTGATCCAGGAGGCCCCCGGCCACGGGGTCTCCGTCATCGTGATCTCCCACAACCTCGAACACATCATGCAGGTGGCAGACAGGGCGGTGGTTCTCCGCCAGGGCAACGTCGTGGGGGAGGCCGAGCCCAATCAGGAGAACCACGAACGCCTGGTCTCGATGATCGTCGGCGCCGCAGACGAACCGGGGGACGACGAAGAGGCCGACGAGGACAGAAGTGGCGATGGGTAGAAAGCTCGCGTTCTTCGGCGTGCTCTTCGTCCTTCTCCTCCCGCTCGCCACTGCGTGCGGCGGGCAGCTGGCGCCGGGCTACCTGACGGGGCAGATGAAGATCGGCTACGTGCCCAAGACCCTGGACCAGGAGTTCTGGGTGACGACCGAGAAGGGGGCGAGGGCGGGAGGCAGGGAGGAGGATGCGACCGTGCTCGTGCAGGCGCCTACCGGGGAGCTGGCCGTAGACGAGCAGATAGCCATCGTCGAGAACCTCCTCACCCAGAACATCGACGCGCTCATTGTGGCCCCTTCGGACTCGATCCTGATGAAGCCCGTCCTCGAGCGGGCGAGCGAGGAGGTGCCCGTGATCCTGCTCGATACCGACATACCCAAATGGAAACCCAAGGACTCCTACATCGGCACGGACAACTTCGCGGCCGGGCTCGCGGCCGGGCGCTACCTCAAAAAGCAGATGAACGGCAAGGGGAGCATCGGCCTCATAACGGGCATCCCTGGATCGGTGCCCGGTGACCAGCGGGAGGCCGGCATGCGGAAGGCCATAGAGGACACAGACATCAAGGTCGTCGGCGAAGTCGCCGCGGACTTCGACAGGCTCAAGGCGGTAGGAGCGATGGAGGACCTCCTGCAGACCCATCCCAATCTCGACGCCGTCTTCGCGACCAACGACCAGATGGCCCTCGGCGCCATAGAGGCCCTGCAGACCTACAAGAGCGACGCGATCCTCGTCGGGGTCGACGGGGCGGTCGAGGCCACCCAGGCGATAATCGGGGGGGACATGGCCGCCACCGTGGCCCAGAACCCTTACGCGATGGGCAAGGTCGGTGTCGAGCAGGCCACAAGGGCCGCGAACGGCGAGTCTATCGACCCCAGGATCAATACCGGGATCACGCTCGTTACCAAGAAGAACGCGCCCAAGTACCTGAAGATAAGAGAGAGGCAGCTAGGCGCGTTGCTCGGCGTGGAGGACTGAAGGCCACCATGAAGATCGGTCTACTCGGAGCCGGCCGTATCGGCGCCCTGCACGCCAATGTGCTGGCCAACGACCCCAGCGTAAACGAGCTACTCGTCGGCGACGCCGACCCCGAGCGTGCCCAAGTGGTGGCAGGGGAGGTCGGAGGAGAGGCCGGTCCCATCGAAGCCGTGCTCGACTCTCGCCCCGACGCCGTCGTCATCGCCGCCTCCACCCCGGCTCACGCTCCGCTCATCAGGGGCGCCATCGAGGCGGGCATCCCCGCCTTCTGCGAGAAGCCGATAGCGCTCGAGTTCGGGGAGACCGTCGAGATAGTGCGGCAGGTCGAAGATTCCGGTGCAACACTCCAGATCGGCTTCCAGCGACGCTTCGACGCCGGATACGCCGAGGCGAGGCGCCTCGTAGAGACCGGCGCCCTCGGGACGATCTACTCGCTGAGGCTCGCCACCCACGACCCCGACCCACCGCCCGAAGAGTACATCCCCGCCTCCGGCGGCATCTTCCGCGATCTCCACATCCACGACTTCGACATCCTGCGCTGGCTGACGGGCGTCGAGGCTGAAGAGGTCTACGCCACAGGTAGCGTCCGCAACTTCGACTTCGTCGCCGAACTCGGCGACGTGGACACATCGGCGGCGCTTATCAGGATGAAAGATGGCGCGGTCGCCGTGCTTACGGGGGGACGCCACGATCCCCTCGGCTACGACGTGCGGGCCGAGATCTTCGGCTCCCGGGATAGCATCGCCGTCGGCGTGGACCGTCGCACCCCGCTGCGCTCCGTCGAGCCCGGTATCTCTCCCTCGGAGAAAGACGCCTACCCGAACTTTCAGGACCGCTTTCTGCAGGCCTACACGGCGGAGATGGAGCACTTCCTCGCCCTGGTCAGGGGCGAAGCCGACAACCCGTGCACGGCCGCCGATGCGCTGGAGGCGCTCCGGATCGCGATGGCGGCGGACCTCTCGCTCGCCGCGCACCGTCCCGTCACATTGGCGGAGGTCGGATGACGCCACGGGTGGCAGGAGCCCCTATCTCCTGGGGCGTGTGCGAGGTGCCGGGTTGGGGCTACCAGATGGAGGCGGAGAGGGTACTCGACGAGGCCGCCCGCCTCGGCCTGACGGCCGTGGAAGCCGGTCCCGACGGGTTCCTGCCAGAGGACCCGGAAGGGATGACGGATCTGCTCTCGGGCTACGGGCTGGAGCTTGTAGGAGGCTTCGTTCCCGTTGTACTGCACCGTCAGGTGACGCGCGATGCTGAACTTGCCTCGGTAGAGCGGCAGGCCAGGCTCTTCGGTGCGGCCGGCGCCGGCGTCCTCGTGATCGCTGCGGCGACGGGGGAGGAGGGCTACGAGGAGTCTGCGGATCTCGAGGACAGCGAGTGGGACGAGCTGTTCGCGACGCTGGCGACGGTCGAGGAGATCGGGGCCGGGCAGGGCCTCGGCGTGGTCCTCCACCCGCACTACGGAACACAGATCGAAAGTCCCGCACAGGTGCAACGTTTCCTCGATGGTTGCGACATGGGACTCTGCCTCGATACGGGACACTCTATGGTCGGGGGTGGGGACCCCGCCCGGCTGGCGGAGTCGGCCGCAGCGAGGGTTCGTCACGTCCACCTGAAGGACGTGGACCGGGAACTCGCCGGGCGGGTGATCTCGGGCACCCTGCCATACGAGAGGGCGGTCAGGGACGGGCTCTACATGCCGCTGGGCGACGGCGACGTCGACGTCCGGCGCGTGCTGGACGCGCTCGATGAGGCCGGCTACGATGGTTGGTACGTGCTCGAGCAGGACATAATGCTGGCCGCCGACCCTGGCTACGGACCGGCGGCTGAGGTAGGCAGAAGCCTCGCCTACTTGAAGGGAGTACTCGAGACGTGAACCCTGAGGTGATCACGATGGGAAGGGTGAGCGTCGACCTCTATCCCGAGCAGACCGAAGCCACGCTCGTCGAGATCAAGACCTTCGCCAAGTCCCTCGGCGGCAGCGCGACGAACGTGGCGGTAGCCGCCGCGAGATTGGGCCACCCCTCCGCCCTCATTACCAAGGCCGGCGATGACGGCTTCGGTGAGTACGTCCGCTCCGCACTTAGGGGGTTCGGTGTGGACACCACCTGGGTAAGCACTGACCCCGAG
>JBKPNW010000233.1:0-2716 GCA_046732815.1 Actinomycetota bacterium
GCGTCAGCGTGGCGTCAAACAGCCCCCTGCGATAAACCGGAGGCTATTTCTATTCTGAGTATTCGGCTTATATAAAGGCAAAAAGGAGAGCCGACGAGCGGACTCGAACCGCTGACCTGCTCATTACGAGTGATCACTCAGGCGTTGCAGGGGATTGCATGGGGTTGCAAATCCCGCATATTTAAAGGGGTTTCCTTTCCCTGCCTTGCACCGCGTTGCACCGTATTGCGCTCCCGGTGGTATCAGAGTGGTATCAATTCCGGCAACAGCTGCTTCACGATCTTGCCCATTGAAGGAGCACGCACCTAAAGTACGTCCAGCAACTCAGCGGGCACGCCAGCACCCAGCTAACTCTCGAGCGCTACAGTCATTGGATGCCCTCGATGGGCCGCAACACCGTCGATGGGATGGACGAGGCATTGGGCTAGGCGACTACTCTGGCTCTTCGCTTCCCTTCGGTGGTGGCTCCGGGCGCAGCCACAAGGAGACGTGAGCAGGTTGCATCGTTTCCCGCCCTACTCCATAGCACTACCACCTCCCAAGCGCTAGGGAATGCGTAACGAAGTTAGGCACTGAGCGAAACTTCCAAAATTCCATTCTTCTGCAAGGCACTTCGGTGAATAGGGGAAGGAGCAAGGCTGGTGCTAGCGGCGCGGGCAAAGATGGTGGGGCCCGCGCCGCCTAGAGTTGCGACCTGCTAGTTGATAGCAGGGTTGGTGTCCGGGGGTGGGGGTGCGCCGTTGTCTTCCGTCGCCGCATAACACCCCTCGTCCTTGCCGGGATCTCCTGCGTCAGGTCCGTGATGGGCCGACTCCAACCCGTAGAACGCCGGATCACCAGGGGTAGCAGAAGTATCGCAACTAGTGCTCGTGTTGGTGGCGGCGTCATAGGTAAAGGCTGGGTGGTTCTGGCCGTTAGCAATCTCCTGGGAGTGGTTAGGGTTGTTCACGACGTGGGGATGAGCCGCGGCAGTTCCCGCAAGCACCGCCAGCATCGCCGTCATGAGCAATGCTGCTGTAGCCAACAAGATGATGCGTCTCATCGGTTCTCACCTCCTTTCCTACAAGACTCTTGGGGTCATTTCTTCGCCGGCGTTCGTTGGTGGTGACAGCTGGTGTATTCGCGCCCGTATCGCTTTCTCCTCTCCTTTCGTCTACGGTGACCCCGCTTCCCTTGGTATGTTGGGCCGCCTGTTGTGTGACTAATGGAGACCATCGTAGAGGGGGTGTGTTAGCCGGGCGTTAGCAAACTACGTAGAAACTGCGTATCTTTGGAGAAAATTTGTATGAGCACGCCTGCGCTTTGGTCCAAGGGTCGGAGCGTGGAGCCCAAGAACCTCGGAGACCGATGACCCGCCCAAGGGCCTTATCTTAGGAGCCTTCTTACGAAGGGTACGACCGACGCCCGGCCATCTGCACGGCGACTTCCTCGCGGGAGTGAAGATTGAGTTTCCTGAGTATATTGGCGACGTGTTTTTCCACGGTGCGCTCGGAGAGGTGTAGCTCCGAGGCGATGTGGCGGTTGGTGAGACCTCGCCCAACTAGCTCCGCCACCTCCCGCTCCCGGCGAGTGAGGACGACGGGCGGCTGGGCAGCTGAGGGTTCCTCCGGCACGGGGACGCGCGGAGAGGGACGCTTCTTGCCGGAGAGGGCGTACTCCATTGCCTCCTCAAACCCCATGGCCCGCCCCTCAGCGAACGCCGCTTCCCATGCCTCCTCGCTCAGCTGCGAGCGGGTAGCCGCCAGGTACGGCTCTCGCAGCGCGGCATACTCTCTGACTGTAAGGTAATTTCTTACCAGCTCATGCAGCGCCTGCGTGGCACCGAACAGCCTCACCGCCCGCTCGGTCTCTCCCCTAGCCGTTGCGACGCACGCCAACCCGTCTAGCGTCTCAGGAAGGGCCACAGTCAGCTTTACGAGGAGAGGCTTGTCGCCCAGTCCCCGCTTGAGCTCCAGGCTTTCTGCATACAGGGTTGTGGCTCGCCCGGGGTCACCTCTGAGCAGCGTCGCCCATCCTAGGTTGCACAGCGCATCAGAAAGCAGGATTCTATGGTTCTGCTCCCGGAGCATCGCAACGGCCTTTTCACCGACGACCGTCGCTCGCTCAAGGTCGCCTTGGAGCAAGAACGTGTCGCACAGCTGGGTAAAGTACTGGGCGAGCAGCTCCGGATCACCCACCTCTCGGCACACCACCATTCCCTCTTCGAGGAACTCCCTCGCTTTCTCGAAGTAACCCCAAGATCTCATCTCGATCCCCAGCAGGAGGAGGTTGTCCGCGATGCCCCTCTTGTCCCCGACTTGCCGGCTGAACGCGAGGCTCTTCTTGTAAAGCTGTATGGCTCGCTCTGAGTCGCCCTGCGCGGACGCCACTATTCCCAGCATGAGTCGTCCGAGGCCGGCTGCGACGCTTCTCCGGCCTGCAATATCCCAGAATTGCTCCACCCCCTCCAGCTTGAGACCCTCCTCGCTGGCCTCTTGCGCCCGGTCGAGGTCGCCCTGCAGGTACGCTAAGAAGGAGAGCCTATGTAGCGCGTTTGCGCGTGCCGCCGTCGATGCCGGGCTAGACTTTGCCAGCGCCTCTTCGAGCCACCTGCGACCCTCGCCCAAGTACCCCCGTAGGAACCAGAACTGTCCCAGTGCCCCCGCCACCCGCAACCCCAGTTCGGCCTCTTCGCCTCGCTCTAGCGACCAGGAGAGCGCGGCCCTAAGGTTGTCGT
>JBKPNW010000234.1:0-4839 GCA_046732815.1 Actinomycetota bacterium
GGCCATCGCCGTAGCATTGGTGGTGCTGCAGCCCGAACAACAGGCAGGGAAAGAGATTCAGGCTGAGCCCGCCGACTGCGAGGCTGCGTAGGATGCAACCGAGGGTAATCTCGGGCGGCACACGTTCCTGGAGGGCCAGGAACGTGTGCCGCCCGGGGTGCTCGTGTCGGTGCTGGTCGAGTTCTTCGTCGACTAGGTCTTGAAGAAAGGAGTCTCCGGTGCCAGAACCGCAAATCTTGATGACCGGCGTCGCCTTCGGTGAGTCGCCGCGTTGGCACGGTGGACGCCTGTGGCTCTCCGACTGGGGCACCCGAGAGGTCCTCGCCGTCGATTCAGAGGGCCGAAGCGAAGTCATCGCCCGCATGCCCTCGGCCCCGTTTTCCATCGATTGGCTGCCCGACGGGCGCATGCTGCTCGTCTCTGGGCCCGACGGGATCCTCCTCCGTAGGGAACCCGACGGGTCGCTGGCCACCCATGCCGATCTGAGCGGCCTCTCGGAGCACCCCTGGAACGAGATCGTCGTGGACGGGCGGGGCCACGCCTACATAAACAACATCGGCTTCGACTTCCCGGACGGCGAGTTCGCACCAGGGATCGTCGCTTTGCTCACCCCCGACGGCCCGGCCAGGCAGGCGGCCGATGGCGTCGCATTCCCCAATGGCATGGCCGTGACGCCAGATAACTCTACGCTGATCGTCGCCGAGTCCTACGCCAACAGGCTCACGGCTTTCGACATCGCTGCCGACGGCGGCCTGTCCAACCGGCACGTGTGGGCCGACCTGGGTAACGGCGTACCAGATGGCATCTGCCTCGACGCGGAAGGCGCCGTCTGGTACGCGGACGTCCCGAACATGCGTTGCGTGCGCGTCCGCGAAGGCGGCGAGGTGCTGCGGACGATCGACCTCGACCGCGGGTGCTTCGCATGTATGCTCGGGGGTCCGGACGGGAAGACGTTGTTCATGGTGGCGCAGGAGTGGGGTGGCATGGTGAGCATGGCCGAAGGGGAACCAACCGGCCAGGTGCTTACCCTCCCGGCGCCTGCGCCGGGCGCCGGCTGGCCGTAGGAGTGGCCGTTGTCGTGGGCTCTTGGCGCTTGACTACCTACGAGCGTGAGACCGAGTCTCGGGAAAGGAAACGATCGTGACCGACCTTCAGGAACAAATCCAGGAAGCCATCGACGGGATGGTGGAGTCCGGCGCCGAGCGGGGTCTACAGGTCGCCGTCTACCGGAACGGTGAAGAGGTGGCCAGTGCCGTTACCGGTATCGCAGATCCCGACACCGGGCGTCTGGTCGCGCCGGACACGCCTTTTTACTGCTACTCGGTGGGCAAGGGTGCGACCTCGACCGTCGCGCACATTCTCGTGGAGCGCGGACTTTTCGACTACGACACCCCTGTGATCGAGATATGGCCGGAGTTCGGTGCCCACGGCAAGGAGGCCGCGACCGTGCGCCACGTCCTGACGCACACGGTCGGCGTGCCAGGGATCCCCGACGATACGACCCCGGAGGATCTTTGCGACTGGGACAAGATGTGCGCCGTGATCGCCGACGCCGAACCCTGGTGGGAGCCTGGGACCAGGATCGCGTACCACGCCTACCCTTTCGGCTACATAGTCGGGGAGATCGTGCGCCGGGCCACAGGCAAGCCCATCTCGCAGGTGCTCAGGGAGGAGGTGGCCGGGCCGCTTGGTATTACCGAGGAGATCTACTTCGGAATGCCGGAGTCAGAGCATCACAGGCTGGCCCGGTTGGAGGACGCGGAGGGCAGCGCGGAGTTTCTGGCCTCCATGCCCGACGACTCCCCGTTCTTCAAGCTGGGGCCACGACCGACGACCCCGACCGCCGAGTTCGGCAACCGCAGGGACATACTGAGCGCCGACATCCCCGCGGGCGGCAAGATGTCAGCGCGGGCCGTGGCCCGCATGTACGCTGCGCTGATGGACGAGGTGGACAGCGTCCGTTTGGTCTCGCCGGAGCGGCTGCGTGAGATCTCTGCCGGAACGTTCAGCGGCGTCGACGAGATCATGGGCTTCCCCACCACGTGGGCTCTGGGTTATGGCGTCGGCGGCATCGGTACGGCTTCACAGGAGACCTCGACCGTGCTTGGGGTGGGAGGAGTCGGTGGAAGCTACGCTTGCGCCGACACAGCGACAGGCGTTGCGTGGGCCCTGACCAAGAACAGGCTAACCTCCGACTTCGGGGCCGCCGAACAGATAGCGGGGATAGTCACCGGGGCCGTTGACGGAAATTAGCCGGTAAGTCGAAAGGAGATCGGAAATGGGAAAAGTTAGTGTGGGACTCACGATGTCGCTGGACGGCTTTATCGCCGGGCCGAACGACGGTCCCGAAAGGCCGCTTGGCGAGGGCGGGGAGCGGCTATTCGAGTGGTATTCCAGCGGCGACACCGAATACAGCATGCCGGGCACCGAGATGGTCTTCAGAATCTCATCGCAGAGTGCCGAGTTACTCTCTGGGCTAGAAAAGACGATGGGAGCCTTCGTCACGGGACGGAGGACGTTCGATATCACGAACGGGTGGGGGGGAAGGCCTCCCCTGGGCGTGCCGACCTTCGTCGTCACTCACTCGGTCCCCCGGGAATGGGTCTACGAAGGATCTCCGTACACGTTCGTTACTGATGGCGTCGAGAGCGCGGTCGAGCAGGCGAATTCCGTAGCGGGCGACAAGGGCGTCGCCGTGGGCGCCGCGAGCATCGCGCAGCAATGCATCAGGGCCGGGCTCCTCGACGAAGTCACCGTCAACCTCGTTCCCGTATTGCTCGGAGGGGGTGTAAGGTTGTTCGACCATCTGGGACCTGCGCCCATAGAGCTCGAGAGCACAGGAGTGGTCGAGGGTTCCGGGGTCACGCATCTTACGTTCCGGGTCATAAAGTAAGGGCGAGGAGTAGAGAAGGGGGACAATTCATGGACTGGAAGCTCGAGGTCGTGACCATTCCGGTCTCTGACGTAGAGCGTGCCAGAGATTTCTACGCCGAGAAGGTCGGCTTCGAGGTGGACATAGATCAGGCCGTCGGAGATGGGATCCGGCTGGTCCAGCTCACCCCTCCCGGGTCGGCGTGCTCGATCCATCTCGGCAAACAGACCACGGACATGACGCCTGGCTCTGTCGATGGAGTGTTCCTGGTCGTCCGGGAGCTGCGCGCCGCCCGCGCCCAGCTCGTCGAGGGAGGCGTGGATGTTGGCGAGTTGCAGATCTTCGACGAGGGTGCCTACCGCCCGGCCCGTGAAGACGAGAGCCTCGACCTGGTCGGGTGCGTCTTCTTCAGCGACCCTGACGGCAACCGCTGGTGCGTGCAGCAGATACCGCCCCGTGATCAGGAGGGTTGACGTGAGGAGACTGATCGCCTCGGAGTTCGTGTCCCTGGACAGTGTCGTGGAGGATCCACATTGGACTTTCCGGTTCGGGAGCGAGGAGCAGGAGCAGTTCAAGTTCGGTGAGCTATCCGAAAGCGCTGCACTCCTGCCGGGAAGGGTCACCTACGAAGGTCCACGCCATGAGGGTCTCGCAGAGTACACCGGCATGATGAACGGCTACCCCAAGTACGTCGTCTCGGCGACACTCGAGGAGGCCGATTGGAATAAGTCCACGATCATCAAAGAGAACGTCGCATTGGAGATCAAAGGGATAAGTTGATCTCTCTTTGCGCTCAGCGCGGCTCGTAGACGTCGTAGAGGATAGGTTCTAGGCCGTCCTCCCCGACCCCCGAGCGGTACTGGATGTAGCGGGCGCGCTGGAGGTAGGCGAGGGCCGTCTTCATCCGGTTTTCGAGGCCGGGGATCTCCTCTTCGAGGTCGGCCAGCTCGCCCGAATCGAGGACCACGTCCTCCTCGTCGTTGTCCTGCCAGATCTCCCACAGCCTGCGCCAGAGCGCATCGGCCTCGGATGATAGGGGTTCTCTATCCATCTCTCTACTCGCTTTCCTCGTGCTTACGAAGCTCGAATACGATGTGCGCCAGCTCGGGGACGAGGAGTCTCTCCACGGCGAGCCTCACCGCGTTACGGGAACCCGGCAGGCTCGCCACGAACTTGGTGCCCACGGCCCCGGCGATCGCCCGGCTCATAATCGCGGCGGCCCCGATCTCCTCGTAGGAGAGCATCCTGAAGATCTCACCGAAACCGTCGAGCTTCTTCTCGATCATGCGGTCGACGACCTCGTAGGTGGTATCGCGTCCCGAGATGCCGGTCCCGCCCGTCGTGATCACAGCGTCCACGTCGGGGTTCGCGAGGAGGTCGACGAGGTTCGCCCTGATGCCCGAGACTTCGTCCCTGACGATCCGGCGGGCCACGATCTCCTGCCCGGCGTCGCGCAGGATCTCCTCGGCGGTGTCGCCTCCCGTGTCAGTCTCGCGGGTCCTCGTGTCGCTGATGGTGAGCACGGCGACCCTGATGGTATCCGGGGCCGACTCCCTGTGCCTCTCGACGCTCTCGCTCAAAACATCCCTCCCTGCAAGAACGGGTTGGTCGCGCGCTCGTTGCCAACCGTGGTCTGCGGCCCGTGCCCCGGATAGACCCTCGTCTCGTCGGGGAGGGTCATCAACCTCTCTTCGATGCTGCGCATCAGGACTTCCATGCTCCCGCCGGGGAGGTCCACCCTTCCCACGCTTCCGGCGAAGAGCGCGTCGCCCGAAAGAACGAGACCTTCCTCTTCGATGTAGAAAGCCAGATGTCCTGGCGCATGACCGGGTGTGTATAGCGGCCGCAGCCTCAGATCGCCGACCTCGAAGAGGAGATCCCCGGCCTCGAAAACCGGATGAAGACGGCCCTCGCCTACCTCCAGCGCGCCCGCTACATCCAGTACCGCTCGGGGGTCGGGGAGGACG
>JBKPNW010000235.1:0-6242 GCA_046732815.1 Actinomycetota bacterium
GTCCCAGGTCGCTGCGCTCGAAGAAGGATCGCCCCTCGCCGCGGTCGGGAAGATGAAGGTTGAGTAACGTGTCATTGTGTCCGTCGAAGATGGGTATTTCGTCCACCCACAAAATGATACAGATCGAGGGACGGTCTTTCCGGCCCCCAAACTCGTAGATTCCCGCTCTCGCGGGAACGACGGATGGGAAAGCCTCGGCGTACGCCCACAGCCCGACATCGAAACCATCAACTCTGACTCTGTATGCGCCAGCCGCCGGCGACAAAAAGCGGGGCCGCCGAAGCGACCCCCGCCACGAGACCTGAAGCCTGTTGCCTGAAACCTACCTAATACTTCGGTACGCTCGGGTCGATCTCCTCGCTCCAGGCGGTGATGCCGCCCTTGACGTTGTAGACGTTCTCGAAGCCGGAGTCCTGCAAGAGCTTTACGGCCCTGGCGCTGCGTCCGCCGGTCTTGCAGTGGACGACGAAGTACTCGTCCTGATCTAGCTCGGCCAGGCGCTGCGGAAGCTCGCCCAAGGGTATTAGCTTCACGCCGAGGTTGGCGACCTCGTACTCGTGCGGTTCGCGCACGTCGAGCACGTTGATGTCCTCGCCCTTGTCCATCTTCTGCTTGAGCTCTCCGACGGAGATCTCGGGCACGCCGTTCTCCTGCTCGGCCGCGTTGGCCTGGGGGATGCCGCAGAACTCCTGGTAGTCGATGAGCTCGGTTACGGTCGGGTTCTCGCCGCAGACGGGGCAGTCCGGATCCTTGCGGAGCTTCATCTCCCGAAAGCGCATGCTCAGCGCATCGTAGAGGAGGAGCCGTCCGACGAGCGGCTCGCCGATGCCGAGTATGAGCTTGACCGTCTCGGTGGCCTGGATCGTGCCGATCGCGCCGGGAAGGATGCCTAGCACCCCGCCCTCGGCGCAACTGGGAACGAGGCCGGGAGGGGGTGGCTCGGGGTAGAGGCAGCGGTAGCAGGGGCCTTCTTCGGCGTAGAAGACGCTCGCCTGGCCCTCGAAGCGAAAGATGGAACCGTAGACGTTCGGCTTACCCAGGAGGACGCACGCGTCGTTAACCAGGTAGCGGGTCGGAAAGTTGTCGGTGCCGTCCACGATCACGTCGTAATCCCGGAAGATATCCAGGGCGTTCTCGCTCGTGATCGCCTCTTCGTGGACCCTGACCTCGACGTTGGGGTTTATGTCTTTGATCTTCTCGTAGGCGCTCGCTACCTTGGGACGCCCCACGTCCGAGGTGCCGTGGATGATCTGGCGCTGCAAGTTCGACTCGTCGACCACGTCGAAATCGACGATCCCGATGGTCCCGATCCCGGCCGCGGCCAGATAGAGGGCGAGCGGGCTCCCCAGTCCGCCCGTGCCCACCGTGAGCACCTTCGCGGCCTTGAGCTGTTTCTGCCCTTCGAGGGCGACCTCGGGCATGATCAGGTGCCTGCTGTAGCGCGCTATCTCTTCGTTGCTCAGCTCCATCGCCCCGTTGGGCGACTCGACTAAGGGCTGTCTTGTCTGCATCTCTGAATAAACCTCTTCTTCGGAAAAGCGTGAAAAAACGAACCTTCTAGAAAACTACCTACATCGTCCCCCAGCGATGGAGGGGATGATGGAGATCTCATCGCCATCGGCTACTTCGGTGTCCTGGCCTTCGAGGTAGCGAATATCCTCGTCGCCCTTGTAGACGTTGACGAACGAACGCAGCTTGCCGTCGCCCGTGTAGAGGTGCTGTTTGAGGTCGGGATGCTCTGAGGCGAGCTTGCCCAAGGCTTCGCCCGCCGTGGCGCCCCCGACATCGACCTCGGAGTTGCCGCCGGTGTATTGCCTGAGAGGGGTTGGGATCTTGACCTTGGGCATATACAAATCTCCTTATCCTACGATGGGCTCTTCGTCGTAACCGGAGCGGTCGTCTCTGAGGGTATACGAGCGCATGTCTTCCAGGTTCTCGGCGCCCACCGAGGCTATCACGTAGGAGTAGCCGGGCCAGGCGTGCTCGCGGTCGTACTCGGAGGGTTCTGCCGGGTGGTCGGGGTGCGAGTGGTAGAAGCCGAGCAGCCCCATGTCCCGCTCTTCGGCCTGCTCCTCGAACCTCTTTACCTCGAGCGGCTCTATGAGAAAACGGCGCTGGCGCTCCTCCTCGTGCGTGTTCTCGGCCCTCCACACGTCGACGACGACCTTGATGCCACCGCTGTCTATACCCACCAGCGCGCCGGCACACTCCTCAGGGTACGCTTCTCTGGCGTGGTCGTGGATCTGGTCCACATCTCCTGCGCCTATCTTGAGCGGCAACCTACTGCTCCCAGAAACGCTCGGAGAGATACTTGTCGGCCCCGTCGCACAGGATGGTGACGATCGTCCCCGACTCTATCTCCCTCGCAACCTCGAGCGCCGTTGCGACCGCCGCTCCGGCCGAGATGCCGATGAGGATCCCATCCTCGCGCGCCACCCGCTTTACCATCTCGTAGGCGTCCTCGGTCCTCGCTGCCAGGTTCTGATCTGCTATCGTCGGGTCGTAGATGGAGGGTACGATGGCGCTCTCCATGTGCTTCATGCCTTCTAGGCCGTGGAAGGCAGAGTCGGGTTCGAAGGAGATGGTCTCTATCCCCGGGTTGTATTCCTTGAGACGCGTCGCCGTACCCACGAAGGTGCCGCTCGTGCCGAGTCCGGCGACGAAGTGTGTGACCTCGCCGTTCGTCTGCTCCCAGATCTCGGGCGCCGTCGACTCGTAGTGCGAGCGCGGGTTGGCCGGGTTGGAGTACTGGTCGGGATAGAAGTAGCGTCCGGGGTCCTCGGCGTAGAGCCTCCGCGCCTCGCGGATGGCCCCGTCCGAGCCGTCATCGGGGTCGGTCAACACGAAATCCACGCCGTAAGCCTTGAGGATCTTCTTCCGCTCTTCGCTGGCGTTCTTCGGCATGCAGAGCTTCACCCTGTAGCCGAGCGCGGCCCCGATCCAGGCGTACGCAATCCCCGTGTTCCCGCTCGTCGCGTCGAGGATGGTCTTCTCGGACGTCAGTGCGCCCGTCTTCTCGCCGTCCCTGATCATCCACAAAGCAGGCCGGTCCTTGACCGATCCTCCGGGGTTGTACCACTCCGCCTTGCCCAGGATGTCGACGCCAGGGACCTCGGCCGAGATGCTCGGCAACGCCAAAAGCGGCGTGCCGCCGACAAGCTCCGTCACGCTCGTCCCCGCTTGCTGATTAATCCGAGTAATCATGTCGGGATTAATTATACAGGGTGGATGTTCTGCGTCCAGAGAAGGGAGATGACATACGTGAGTAGTGTAATAGCCGAGAGGCGAGAATGGGGGCCCCCCGGCTATGGTTGGTGCGTTGCCGGAGATTATACCTGAATCTCGTGTTGCGATTCTATAGTTAGAACGATGTTTATCCCAGAGTCTCCAAAATCTGTTGCAGAGTACGGCGGCGGCAGGTGAAGATCGGGGTGTCCAACTCGGTATAGGAGCTTGCTTCGCTCTCCCTGAGCTCCATCATCAGGTCCTGGAACTTCTGTGGGGACTCGGCCTCGAAGGAGAGGATGAACTCGTAGTCGTCTATCCCGAAGCAGTAGCCCGTGTTGTTCTTGACGGGGTAGTGCCTGCGACCGATCTGCATATGCTCGTTCATCATGCGCTGGCGCTCTTCGATGGGCAACCCGTACCATTCCCGCGTCTTGACGAAAGGATAGACGAAGAGGTACTCGCCCTCCCCGGGAATGATATACGTGCGGTTCTCGAAGCCCGGCGTGTGCTCGCCGACGTAGATGGAGCGTCTGCTCAGCGCGAAGTACGAGTAATTGACGCGCAGGTACTTGCCGAGACCCGTCTTCAAGATGGCGCCGGTCATGCTCTCGAACGCGTCGAGATCGTAACCGATCCTCCACAACATGAAGTCCGCGTCCGCGCGTAGACCCATAAGCGAGAACGAGCGCAACAGCATCTCGCCAGAGTGCCTCTCCACGGCCTCGAGGAACTCTTGCTTTCCACGCTCGCGCTCCTCATCAGGGAGGCGCCGCCAGAGGGGATCCAACTCGAAGAACACGTAGTTTATGTACTGGGCCGGAAGCTTCTCTGCGCCGGTCTGTTGGCGGCGTGGCCTTGTCTCGGTCATGCGTTACTCCCTTCGGTCGCCTTAGCACTTCAGCTAGTCAGCCCTTCAGCATGTCAGCTTTTTCTCTTGCTGACATGCTGACGTGCGAAGGCCGCAGGCCGTAGCGTGCTGAGATGCTGACTAGCTATCACGCTAACTGCTTCTCTAGTCCGAAATTGTTCTCATAGAGTCCGGCGATGCGGGAGAGCTCGTCGGGGGTGAGGTCGGGCGTGTCAGGGGCTGCGGCGAACTCTTCCAGCTGTTCCTCGTTGTAGATGTTGGGAAGGGTGGAGACTACTTTGGGGGATGCGAGGACGAACTTGAGGGCGGCCTGGCCCAAGGTGCGCTCGCCGGAGTCGGTCAGGAAAGAGAGTTGCTCGACCTTCTTGAGGCCTGTTGTTAGCCACTCCTTCGGGCGGTGGCGACGATGATCGTTTTTGGCGAAGGTCGTGTTCTCGTCGTAGTGGCCTTCCAGCATCCCCGAGGAGTGGGGGACGCGTACGATCAGGGACGTGTTCGTCTCGCGGGCCGTCTCGATCAGGCCCCGGCCGGGGTCCTGTTCGAGGAGGTTGTAGATCATCTGCACGCCGTCGATTTTGCGTTGGCGCATGGCCCTTACGCCTTCTTCGAGCCACCCGATCTTGGGGCCGAGGGCGATGCCGTAGACCCTGATCTTACCTTCGCTCACGAACTCCTCCATGAGGGCGAAGAGCTCATCGTTCTCGATGGCATCCATCTTGGTGTTGTGCAGCTGGAGGAAGTCGATGTAGTCCGTGCTCAGCCTCTCGAGACTCTGCTCGAGGGCGAAACGGATGAACTTTTCCGACCAGTCCTGGGGACGTTCCTGCTGGCCTCGCCGGGCCGTATGGTTGTAGAAGTCGTAGCCGATCTTTGTCGAGATCACCACCTCGTCACGCACGTCGCCGAAGGCGTCCGCAAGTAGCGTCTCGCCCTTGCCCGAGCCGTAGGTGTCCGCGGTATCGAAGTAGTTGATACCACTCTCTTTAGCCTCTCTGAGGAGTCTTACGGACCTCTCGTCGTCCACCTCTCCCCACCATCCGGTCGAGACCGTCCACACCCCGAAGCCAACCTCGGAGACCGCTATATCGGTGTCGCCCAGCGTACGATATTTCATCTTCCGCTCCCTGTTTGCGTTCGGATCCTGGATCAGCATCCCAAGATCTACTACATTCTAGCCCGGGACGCTGTTGACTTTCTCTCAATCCAAGCTGTCAGCAAGAACAAAGCTGACGGCTGAAAGCGCCCCGCGCGGAAGACTCTCGAGCCTTCCGCGCGGGGCTGTATAATCGCGCGATGTCAGAGAAGGCTCTGGATCCCACGCGGTGATCGCGCGCTACGCTGGCGGGGAGAGCGGGGCGCGGGCGGCGGCCCGTTCTGGTTCTACGGTGGTCATCGTCGATGCCTTCAGGGCGAGCACGACCATCGCGGTGCTCGTCTGGAAGGGCGCCAGGGTCGTCCCCGTCGCATCCGTCGAAGGGGCCGCGTCGGCCGGGACGGACTTCCGTGTCGGGGAGCGGGGCAGCGCGAAGGTTGTCGGCTTCGATTTCGGCAATTCGCCCACGGAGATCCTGGGTTCGGAGATACCGTCAGGCTCTACGGTCGCCCTCTCGACCACGAACGGGACGCGGGTCGTGGAGGCCGCCCGCGGTGCCAGGACCATCCTTACCGGCGCCTTCGTCAACGCCGGCATCCTTGCCGAGGAGCTGGCCGGCGAGACCTGCGACGGCGCGGAGGTGGTGGTAGTCGGGTGCGGCTGGGAGGGGCGCCGCGCCTCCGAAGACGAGGCCGCGGCCGGGGCCATCCTACACCGGATGCGCTCTCATGGTGCCGAACTTGACGGGCGGGCCAGGCGCGTGGTCGAGGGTTACCTTTCTCGCTCCTCGAGGACGCTGCAGAACAACAGCGCGGCGCGGAGACTGGAGCGTCTCGGGTACCAAGAGGACCTGCAGTTTTGCCTCGCCGAGGACACGGTGCCCGTCGTACCGCGCCTCATCGGCGATGCGTTCGTCGGGAGTGTGGTGGGATCACAGCAGCCCCGCAGATCTTCGGCCCTGGGGCCAACACAAAAAGCCGAGATTTGTTCTTGACAAGGGCATGGCGCGCCATTACCCTGGAGTCAGCGAAGGCGGATCAAATGTTACAAGCT
>JBKPNW010000236.1:0-28250 GCA_046732815.1 Actinomycetota bacterium
CCAGGAGGCAAGAGACTTGGACTGGGAAATCATTTTCTGGGTTGCGCTGGCGGCTCTTGCCTTCGTCGGTGAGCTTCTCACCGTCTCTTTCTTTTTGCTCTTCTTCTCGCTCGGTGCTGTTGTGGGCCTCGCGGCGGCCCTGCTCGGGTTCGGGATCACGGTCCAGGCCTTGGGGTTTCTCGTGGCATCGGTCCTCAGCATGGTGATTTTGCGTCCGGCGGTATTGAACCGGCTCTCGCTCAGGGGTGCGGAGGGCTACCTTGGGCACCGTGGGATCACGGGCAGGAGCGCCGTGGTGACGGAGGAGATAGAGGCCGGAGGAAAAGGGATGGTGAGGGTAGGCAGCGGCGAGTTCTGGACGGCCCGCTCCCTCCACCCCGACGAAAAGATAGAGTCTGGCACCAGGGTGAGGGTGCTGGACACAGACGGGCTTACCGCCCTGGTAGATATCGTGGAAACGAAGGAGGATAAGTTATGACCGGTCTTATAGGGTTGGCGGTACTCGCGCTCGTGGTCTTTCTGGTGGCGGCGCGGAGCATAAGGATCATCCCGCAGAGCCGGGTGGCTATAGTGCAGCGTCTAGGACGCTACCACCGCACCGCCGAGAGCGGCCTTACGCTGGTCGTCCCCGTCGTCGATCGTATGCTGCCCAAGACGGACCTAAGGGAGCAGGTCGTCGCCTTCCAGCCACAGGCGGTGATCACGAGCGACAACGTAGGAATGCAGATCTCGACCGTCGTCTACTACCAGGTCGTGGATGCCCGTGCGGCGGAGTACGAGGTCGCGAACTTCCATCTGGCGCTGGAGCAGATCACCCAGACCACCCTCAGGAACGTGATCGGCAACCTCATCCTCGACAAGACCCTGACCTCCCGCGACGAGATCAACGCGAAGCTCCGCACGGTCCTGGACGAAGTAACGGAGAAGTGGGGCATCAGGGTGACGAGGGTGGAGCTCAAGGAGATCATCCCCCCCAGAGACATCCAGCAGGCCATGGAGAAGCAGATGCAGGCCGAGCGGACCCGCCGCGCTTCGATCCTGACCGCCGAGGGCGACAAGCGCTCCGCGATCTTGAAGGCCGAGGGCGAGAAGGAATCCTCCATCCTCCGCGCCGAAGGCGAGCAGCGCTCGGCCGTGCTTCGCGCCGAGGGCGAGGCCGAAGCCTACCGCAACGTCCAGGCGGCCCAGATAGAGATGACGGGCAAGCTCTTCGAGCGGCTCGAAGGCTCCGACCTCTCCCCCGAATCGCTCCGGTACCTCTACCTCAAGGCGCTCCCCGAGATGGCGAAAGGGCCTGCAAGCAAGCTCTTCGTCGTACCCTCCGAGATACAGGATCTCGCGGGCACGCTCGGGGCCCTCGCCGGCGGCGCCTCCCTCGCCACCGAGGACGGCCAGCAGGACGAAGGGGAGCAACGCCGTCTCCGGGCTCGGCGCGCAGACCCGAACGGTGAACTTCCGGCCCCCCGGAGGGAGAATCCACTGTAGGGGCGGGTTTCGAACCCACCCCTGCTCTAACGTTTGTGATGCTGCTCGAAGAATCGCACCATCTCGGCGGAGGCGTCTGGGCCTCTGGGGTCGGTGTAGGAACCCGGGTGGCTCCCGCCTGACCAGGCGTGTCCCAGCCCGTGGACGCTCCACCGCTCCACGAGTTCCCGACCCTCCGCGTCGTGGTAGGTGAACCGGGTGTACTCGTGACCGCCCGGCACCCGACCCCGGCGCGTGCTTACCCGTAGCGACGAGCCGTTCCGGCCACCGGACAGGTGGGCCAGAAGGCGGTCGCCGTTGCGGGGATGAACGGTGGTGTCGCCATCCCCGTGGAATATTATCGTTGGTAAGATCTCTCGATTTTCTCCGCCAGAAACGTCCTCGTGCGCGACGATCGGTCCGCCCTGGCGCATGGCGGTGAACGCGGAAGAGAGGTCGTTGGCGGCCCCTGGGGCGAGGCCAGAGTGGACGCCGACCGCGGCGTATAGGTCGGGATAGGTCGCGCCCATGACCGCGGCCATCGCTCCCCCCGCCGACATCCCGGCGACGTACACCCTGCCATCTGCGACCTCGTAGTCACCCGCTACCTGGCTCGTGATGCCCGCGATGATCGACGGTTCGCCCCGGCCGCGCTGCTGGTCGGCGGCCTGGAACCAGTTCCAGCACTTCTGCATGTTAGCGTTCCCCGCTTGCGCAGGATAGGCGACGAGGAAGGTGTGCTCCTCGGCGAGCTCGTTCATGCGGGTGCCCGCGGCGAAGTCGTCGGGGCTCTGGGTGCAGCCGTGGAGCATGACGATCAGCGGTACCGCCTGCCCAACGTAGCCGCTCGGAACGTAGAGCTTGTAGAGACGGGTCCCCGCACCGTTGGTGTACGACCGCTCGGCGAAACTCGCTCCCTCCGGGACGTTGAAGGAGACAGGGTTCCCCGCCGTCATCCCGGGCGGACGCTGCACGCCGCGGGTAAGAAGGGTTGGGCCTGGGGTCGTACGCGTAGCCGCGTTGGTCTGGCCCGCCGGACCTCGGCGTCTCTCTCTCACGATCCAGGAGTCAACGTCTATCGGCCCATCCGCGCCGCCGGAACCTCCCGGCGACGAGGCGGGGAAGACCGTGCCGCCGAGGGCGCGCTGGATGGCGGCGGTCGCCTCCTCCAGGCGGCCCTGCCGGGTGAGACGCGTGGCCTCGGCCATGCCGCTCTGCATCTGGTCGTTCATGCGCATCGGTTCCTTTCTCTACGGTGACTGGATCCTGTCCTTCAGCGCCGACTTTACGGCTTGGCTCGCCCTGAGTGCGCCGAGCACGATCACGGAGTCTATGGTCGCGAGGGCCAGCTCGGGGTCCACATCCTCGGCGATGCTCGCCAGACCCAGGACTTTGATCTCCAGCATCTCGCCGGCCTCGCGTACCGCCTCCAGGTCGCGGCGGGTGTAGTGCTCCAACCCGAGCACGAGTGTCTTGCGCGCCACCGTCTGCCTGACCTCCTCGGCATGCTTCGCAAGCTGGTTGCGGATCGCCGTCCGGATGAAGTCCGTCCGGTTGGAGTAGAAGCCCTCCCGTACGAGCAGATCTATCTGCCCCAGATCCACAAGCCCCAAGTTGATCGTGATCTTCTCCATCTCACTCATTCCAGGGCCTCATGTCTCATACTCCAAAAAACATCCGAATACCATCCACATGGATGGTAACATATCAGCCGCGGGTTCGTAGGGCAGGTGCGTTCTCGAACGGACGTGGGCGAGGGCGGGAGGATGTGCCGAGCGTGAGGGCAGGTGGGAGAGAACATACGGTTCCGTAGGGCCGCAGACGTTACCATGCGGCCAGAACAGGCGTTGGCGTTTGGAGGAAGAGCATGAACGTTCTGGTGAGTGGGGGGACGGGGTTTATTGGAGAGGCTTTGGTCCCCGAGCTGGATGCCAGAGGGCACAGGGTCAGGCGTCTGTCGCGCGAGCCGCGTTCCGAGGGAGACATCCGCTGGGATCCCGAGGCGGGCACGATCGAAGGAGATCTGGCGGGTACGGACGCCGTTATCCACCTCGCCGGAGAGAGCATCGCCGAGGGCCGCTGGACGCCGGATAAGAAGCGGCGCATCCTGGAGAGCCGGAGGAAAGGAACCCGGCTGCTGGCCGAGAAGATCGCAGGGTTGCCGGAGCCGCCATCAGTGATGATCTCGGCTTCGGCGATCGGGTACTACGGAAACAGGGGCAACGAGTTGCTCACCGAGGAGAGCGAGCCTGGCACCTTGTTCCTCTCGGAGGTTTGCCAGGAGTGGGAGGCCGCGGCCGAACCGGCGCGTGAAGCTGGGATACGGGTGGTGCATCCGCGGTTCGGCATCGTGCTCAGTACCGAGGGAGGGGCGCTTGGGACCACGCTGCCCATCTTCAAGCTCGGTGGGGGAGGCAAGATCGGTTCGGGCAGACAGTACTGGTCCTGGGTCGCTTTCGATGACGTGGTCGGCGCCATCATCCATGCTATCGGTACGGATGCTTTGAGTGGTCCCGTGAACGTTGTGTCTCCCGACCCGCCGACCAACGCGGAGTACACCAAGGTGCTCGGTCGTGTCCTGGGCCGTCCGACTTTCTTCGCTGTGCCGGCTCCGACGCTCCGCGTCGCGATCGGCGGTATGGCGGACGATCTGCTCCTGGCCAGCGCCCGCGTCGAGCCCGCGAAGCTCGAGGAGACCGGATACGAGTATCGTCACCCCGAGCTCGAAGGCGCGCTGCGGTATCTCCTGAAGAAGTAATGGCTGCGTCCTCCGACAAAGGAGCGCCCGTGGAAGATCTCTGGCAGGGGATAAAGACCCGGATGGAGGACCGGCAGGAGTCGTACCGTCGGAGTTGGCTGCGGGCGAAGCCAGGGGAGCCGGCCCGCACGCTCGGAGGGGAGGAAATCGTCTCCGACCTGAACCTGGCGTGCCGGCTGTATTTGCAAGGCGGAGTGGTCTTGCGGCGCGAAATAAGGGACTGCTTCGGCGAATGGACGGCCGTACGGGGACGCATGCTCGCCAGGGCGTGGCCGTTCGCGGGCAAGCTCGCCGATACCTGCGACGACCGCTGGCTGCGTCTCGGGCTGGCCGCCATCTCCATAGGCGATAACGGCACCGACTTCAGGGACACCTACGTGGCGTTGGGAACCCTTTACCTTTCCGCTGTCCGGTGCGGCTTGGAACCGGGACCTTACTTCGAAGAAGCCGCGCAGATCTCTTCGACCGACTCCAACATCGAACAGACTTCGATGCGGGATTTCCTGCTCCGTTTCGAAGGATCGGCGTACTTCGAGGAGGCAATAGCGCCGAAGCTGGGGTGAGCATACCTGGGCGCGGCCCTTCTAGCTCTGAAGCTCCGCCGTGAAGCCCGCGGTCCGTAGTAGTCTCCTGGCCTCTTGCGCTGCTTCGGCGTCTAGCGTCAGGACCAGGGCGGCCCTCTCGGTGTTGGAGTGCCTGACGTAGAGGTCGAGGATGTTTATGTTGTTCGAGCCCATCAGGGTCGTGACCTCGGCGAAGACACCGGGACGGTTCTCGACGGGGATCGCCACGTCCACGTTCGCGCCGCCCTTCTCGACGAGGATGCCGCCGAGGGCGTCGTAGGCCTCGCGGGCCTGGCGAAAGCGGCCCGACATGATCTCACGGTCTTTGATCTCAGAACCCAGCTGCGCCATGGCCCCGGCGAAGGCTGCCAGGGCTTCACCGAGCGCGGGGGCGTTCTCCGCCAGGATGTCTGACCACAGCTCGGGGTTGGAAGCGCCCACCCTCGTCAGGTCCCTGAAGGAGGGACCAGCGAAGGAGAGCGCCTCGGGGGAGATATCCGAGGCTACCTTGAGGAGCGCCGCCGCCATGAGATGTGGCAGGTGCGAGAGGGCCGCCATAAGGAGATCGTGCTTCTCGGGGTCGACGGCGGTGGGGACGGCGCCGAGCTCCCTCACGAAGCCCGAGACCTCGCGGTAGTCCTCAAGATCGGTACGGTCCGTGGGAGTGAGGAAATAGCGGGCGCCCGCGAAGAGGTTGGGGCTGGCGTTGGCTACGCCCGAGAGCTGGCTGCCCGCCATCGGATGCCCGCCGACGAAACGTAGCCCAAGGTCCTCTGCCCGGCGCACGATCGAGCCCTTGGCGCTAGCGACGTCGGTGATCAGGGCGTCGGTCGGGGTGAGGTCCCCGACCAGATCCGTAACCTTCGATATGGGTGCAGCGAGTACCACGAGGTCCGTCTCGCGTATCTCCTTGAGCGTGGAGGCGCGGTCGATGGCGCCGCTCTGTGCCGCCCGTTCCAGTACATCCGGGCTGTCTACGCCGACGACGTCCCATCCCGAAGCGCCTGCGGCGAGGCCGACGGAGCCCCCGATCAGGCCCACCCCGACGATCCCCAGCGTGCCGCTCACGCTCCTCCGAGCGCCCCGATAACCCGGTCGTTATCGTCCGAGTCGCCGATCGTTACCCGGCTCCACCCCGGATAACCGAGGGCCTCGCCCTCGCGCACGAGGACACCGGAACGCTCGAACTCTTGCGCGGCGAACCGGACCATCACGAAGTTGCCCTGGGAAGGGATGAACTCGCGGTTCGCGTCCCGGAAGGCCTCCTGCAACCGGTTGCGCTCCCGCACGACGAACTCCGCCCGCGCCACCACCTTCTCTCGCGCGAGCATCGAAGCCGCGGCCGCCACCTGTGCGGCCAGGTTGACCGAGACGGGAAACCGGACGCGCTCGGCGTAGTCAGCGGTCCTCTCGGAGGCGATGCCGTAGCCGACCCTGAGACCAGCCAGGCCGTGCGCCTTCGAGAACGTGCGGGCTACCACGACGTTCTCCCTCTCCAGGGCCAGGGCGTGGGAGTCGGCGTACGACGGGTCGTCAACGAACTCCCTGTAAGCCTCGTCCACTATCAGGAGTACCCCGCGTGGCATCTCGTCGGCGAGCTCCCTTACCCGGTCCAGGCCCAGGAACGTGCCGCTCGGATTGTTGGGGTTGCACAGGATGATGGCCCGCGTCCGGTCCGTGACCGCCGAAAGGAGCGCTTCGGGTTTGATCTCCTGCCCTTCCGTCAGCGGAATCTCTTGGGCCGTCATCCCCAGAACGGCGCATACCGACGGGTAGAGGCTGAACGACGGCCAGCCGTAGACTACTTCGCCCGGGACCGGAAGGAGCTGCAGCACGTTCATCAGGACTTCGCTCGACCCGTTGCCGACCAGGACGTTGCGTGTCTCGGCGCCAGGGTTCGCGTCAACCACTGCCTGGCGGAGCCGGGACGCGTGGCTATCGGGATAGCGGTTGGCGCGGGGCAGAGCTTCGGAAAGCGCGGCCTCGGCCTCGGGCAACGGACCGAAGGCGAGCTCGTTGGAGGTCAGCTTCGCGTAGCTGTTATCCGTCCCCTCCGCCGCCATCCTCCAGGACTTCGGGGGAACGTAAGGCCTCAATGGGTCGAGTTCGGGTCGAAAGGTTATAGCCATCAGCACATTAGCATTTCAGCTAGTCAGCTTTCCTGTTTACGGCATTGTCGTCTTGAATAAAGACTAGACTTCTTCGTTCGGGCTTTCAACGTTGGTTCATCGGGTGACTCGGAGCCTCGTCGTCGGAGCCTTGCTGACTGGCTGACAAGCCGCCTGAAAGGCGGCGTGCTGACATGCTGACTGGCTAATTGATACAATTCCAGATCCTATGGCGGATGGTGAGATGCAGGAGAGAGTCAGAGAGCTCAGGGAGCGGGTAGACGAGGTCGACCAGGAGCTCATCCTGGCACTCAGCGAGCGGGCCCGCATCGTGCAGGAGATCATGGATCTCAAGTCAGAAGCGGGGGCCCCCATCTACGACCCCAAGCGCGAGGAGGAGATCTTGCGGAGGGTGGTCGAACGCAACCCCGGTCCGATCTACGACTCCTCGATGAGAGATATCTTCGAGCTCATCTTGCATCGCATCCGCGACCTCGAGATCCAACGCGGGGAGTTCCAAGGCTAATATGGATGTTTCGGCAAGCGTAAAGACCAACGTAAAGACCACCAACGGCATGATCCGGCCCGACACCTTCAGGGTGATCGCCGGGCCCTGTACGGTGGAGAGCTACGAGCAGTTCGTCGCCTCCGCGCGGGCCGTAAAGCAGGCCGGCTTCGACTACGTCCGCGGCGGCGCCTTCAAGCCCCGCACCTCTCCTTACTCGTTCCAGGGGCTCGGCGAGGAGGGGCTGAGGATACTCTCCGAGGTCTCCGGGGACCTCGGCCTCGCGGTCGTCACCGAGGTGATGGACCCCTACGACATAGAGATGGTCATGGAGCACGCCCAGATCCTGCAGATCGGGGCCCGCAACATGGCCAACTTCTCGCTTTTGAAGCGCGTCGGCGCCGCGATAGCGGGCACGGATCACGGCGTCGTCCTCAAGAGGGGGCTCTCGGCGACGGTCGAGGAGTGGCTGCTCGCGGCCGAATACATCACGGCGGCGGGAGGAGACAACGTCGTGCTCTGCGAGCGGGGAATCCGCACGTTCGAGACGAGCACGCGCTTCACGCTCGACCTCTCCGCGGTGATCGTGGCCAAGAGGCTGACGGACCTGCCCGTGATCGTCGACCCCTCCCACGCTGCCGGTAGGCGCGACCTGGTCGTCCCCCTGTCCAAAGCCGCGGTCGCGGCCGAGGCCGACGGCCTGATGGTGGAGAGCCACCACGAGCCGCAGGAGGCTCTTTGTGACGGGGAGCAGGCGCTGCCCGTCGAGGCCCTGATGGGTATGAAGGACGTGTTGCAACCCTTCGCCAGTGCCATGGGCAGGGAGGTTATCTAGTCTCGGACATGGGTCCCGGAGGCACTTTGGGGCGCCTCGGGGACAGGTTCGTGCTCGTCCGCGAGCTCGGCCCTGGCGGGATGTCCCGTGTCTTCCTCGGCCGTGACGATGTACTCGACCGCCCCGTCGCCGTGAAGGTAGTTAGACCG
The DNA here is from genome assembly GCA_046732815.1 of Actinomycetota bacterium. Classification (GTDB taxonomy): domain Bacteria; phylum Actinomycetota; class Rubrobacteria; order Rubrobacterales; family Rubrobacteraceae; genus Rubrobacter_D. The sequence goes on from JBKPNW010000236.1 coordinate 8,383, forward strand.
GATCCCGACGACCCGGAGGCCGGCCCGCGCTTTCGACGCGAGGGACGCGCCGCGGCCAGGCTCTCCCATCCCAACATAGTCAGGGTCTTCGATGCCGGCGAAGGCGAGCTCGGTGGGCGCGAGGTCTCCTACATAGTCATGGAGTACGTCCCCGGCGGAGACTTCAAGGATCTCATGGACAGGTGCGGGCCGCTCCCCGAGAACCTGCTCTCGCGGGTCGGGGCCGACGTCGCCGCTGGGCTCGCCCACGCCCACGAGCGGGGGATTATCCACCGCGACATCAAACCCCGCAACATTCTCCTGGACGAACGGGGTAGGCCCAAACTGGCCGACTTCGGCATCGCCAGGGCCCTGGACGGGACCACCAGCCACAACCGTCCTGGCGCCTACCTCGGGACGGCGGCCTACTCCTCGCCGGAGCAGCTGTGCGGGGAGACGGTCACCCCCAAGAGCGACGTCTACTCACTCGGCGCCACCCTCTCCCACGCCGCGGCCGGGGAGCCGCCCTTCTCGGGTAACTCCATAGAGGTCGCAAACCAGCACATTTCCGAGCCCCCGGCTTCTCCACGCGAGAGGGGCGCGCAGATCGGTGCTGGGCTGGAGGCCCTGATCCTCGATTGCCTCGCGAAGGATCCGCGCGAGCGCCCTGACGCTGCCCACCTCCGCGACGGGCTACTCCAGGGCGGCGCCGTCGAGGCGAGCGCCGCACAGGCAGGGCTGGCTGCAGGCGGCGCGGGGTTCTCACGCCCGATGGGGCCGTCCTCGGCGGCCGGGGCTTCTGATCCCGGAGGCTTCAGCCGGAGGCCGGTCGATCGTGGCGCTTCTTCTGGGTCGCCCGAGCGCACGATAAGCATTCCGAGACGTACCTTCAGGGCCGGCGCGCGGCAGAGGACGATGCTGGCCGTTCTCGTTGCCGCTCTACTCTTGTTACTATGCGCCGTCGTCGGTGCCTGGGCCCTGTTTGGCCAGGGAGAGCAAGGTGGCCTGACTCCAACCCAGAACGCCGGATCCGGCGAACGGGGTATGGCCGCCGGAGGGCAGAACGCCAAAGAAAAGTCGGGAGCCAAGGCGCCTGCTCAGAACAATCCCGGCGGCGCAGGGTCCCCGGATGGCGCCCAGAAAGGGGACCAGGCTCCCGCCCCGCCGCTGGCGGCGGCAGGAGATGCCGTCTACGACCTCTACGTCCAGGAGTCGTTCCGCAGGGTGGACGCCACGTGGGCACTGCTCTCCGATCGGCTCCAGAACGAGATAGGTTCCCCCGAACGGTGGGCCGAGCGTGAGGACATCTACACGTTCACCTACATGGAGTTCACCTCGTTACCGGAGGCCAGCGCCGCCGGCGATACCGCCGAGGTCACGTTCGAGGCGAGGTTGGATCACACCTGGGGATCGGAGTCCCTCTCGGGGACGTGGGTCTGCGTCAACCAGGATGGGGAATGGAAGCTGGACCGCCTACAGAACGCGCAAAGGGTGCGCGTGTAGCCGGGTTCGCACGGATCGTCCTGGCCGTTCGGCATCGCGGCGCTCTTGTCCTGTAGAGCTATCAGCAAAAACAAAAAGCCAACCGCTGAGAGCTGATAGCCTGCAAGGGGGCTCATGAGCCCCCTTGCAAGCCGCTATAATCACGCGCGTGATCAGGTTCGCAGACAGGTTCGTCTTGGAGCACGAGCTTGGCTCGGGAGGCATGGCCCGCGTCTTTCTCGGGCGCGACGAGGTACTCGACCGTCCCGTGGCCATAAAGCTGCTCAATCCCGTCCACGGCGGCACCGAGATCGGCGACCGCTTCGAGCGCGAGGGGCGCACCGCGGCACGCCTCGCGCACCCCAACATAGTGCAGGTCTACGATGCGGGGGAGGCCGAACTCGACGGCAGGGAGACCTCCTACATCGTGATGGAGTATGTCCCCGGCGGAGACCTTAAGGCCCTTATCAACGAGAGGGGGAAACTACTCGGGCCGGAGCTCGCCAGGCTCGGTGACGAGGTCTGCGCGGGACTCGCCCACGCCCACGAGCGGGGCGTGATCCACCGCGACATCAAGCCCCACAACATCTTGCTCGACGAGAACGGGCACGCCAGGGTATCGGATTTCGGGATCGCCCGCGCCCTCGACGCGACGCAGGCGACACGCACCGGCGCCTACCTCGGAACGGCGCTTTACTCCTCACCGGAGCAGCTCCGGGGGAAAAAGGCCACGCCCAAGAGCGATATCTACTCCCTGGGCGCGACGCTCTACCAGGCGGCCGCGGGAGAACCACCCTTCACCGGCAGTACCCCGATAGAGATCGCCAGCCAGCACGTCTCCAAGAGACCCCTCCCGCCACGCGAGCGTGGGGCCGACGTGAGCGGGAACCTCGAGGCCCTGATCCTCGGCTGCCTCGCCAAGAACCCCGACGACCGTCCTACCGCCGAAGAGGTTCGTTCCCAGCTCGACGAGGAGATCCGTACCGCCGCGGCCGAGCAGACGCAACCCACGACCCCGGTCGCCGCCGCGGCACCCGTCGGGGCTGAAAGGACTTCCGACACGTCCTCTCCGCTCCCGCCGCCGGGCCGACCCGTTGCGGCCGGCCGCCGACCGCAAAGAAGACCCCTGGCCGCATTGGCGGTCGTGGCCGTGCTCGTCGTGATAGGAGCCCTCGCTGCGACAAACCTGCTCGGAAATGGTCAGAATGCTGTGTCCAACGATGCCGGGCGGAACGACGCGCAGGGGGGTGGGAACGCCGGACCTTCCGGCGGAGACTCTGGTGGGGATCGGGGCGGAAGTCAGCAGCAGGGCGCTGCGTCCACGGCCGGTGCGGAGCAGACGGCGTCAGCTTCCCCGCAGGATATTCCGGAACAGGGCGAGTTTACGGCCCGGGCAGCGGAGCAGACGGTGGAGGCGTTCTATACGAGAACCTCCGAGGGGGATTACGACACATCCGCCAGGCTTCTCACCAAGAGTTGGCGGCAGGAATGGTTCCCTGATCAGGCCACCTTTCATGGCACTTTCGACAAGGTGGAGAGCGTGGTGTTTATAGTTGGGCCGAGCGCCGAGCTCTCGGGCGATACGGCGACCGTCACGGGCGAGACCCGGGCCACGCTGACCGGGGAGACCCAGCACAACGAGGGGACCTGGTACCTCGTGCAAGAGGACGGCCGGTGGAAGATCGACAGCTGGGATGTCAGCACACTGAGCACCAGGTCAACGTAAGGGCGACGGAATAGGATCGCGGAAGGAAAGTTCCTGAAGACCGCACTCACAGCGCTTGTCTCCGCGATCATCGGTGGTCTCCTCACCGCACTTTTTCTCTTCGTCGGGGTTTACGGGCTTGGGGACAGATCGGACAAGGTGACCATAAAGGAGGTCGAGCCGTCCGCGCAATCGGCGGGGACGAGGCCGGTCTCAAATGAAGACTCTTCGGTGCGCGAGGTGTACACGCGCGACGGCCGTGGCGTTGTTAGCGTGGACGTGGCGGCCACATCCGAAGCCGGGCCCGGTGGTGGCTCGGGGTTCGTGGTCGACGAGGCTGGGCACATCGTCACCAACCAGCACGTGGTGGAGGGGGCAGAAGACATCTCCGTCAGGTTCGCAGATGGCGTGCGCAGGGAGGCCGAGGTCGTCGGGCAGGACCCTTCGACGGACGTCGCGCTCATACAGGTGGATGCCCCGAGGGAGGCGCTGGAGCCACTGACGCTCGGGGACTCGAGCTCGGTCGGGGTGGGGGAGCCGGTGATCGCCATCGGCAACCCCTTGAACGTCGGGATCAGCGTGACCACGGGGATCGTAAGCGGTCTCGGCCGTCCCATAAAAGCCCCGAACAACTACACCATAAACGACGCCGTTCAGACCGACGCGGCCATCAATCCCGGTAACTCGGGTGGGCCGCTGCTCGATTCGCGCGGCACGGTCATAGGGGTCAACGCCCAGATCGCCTCCGAGTCGGGAGGCTTCGAAGGGGTCGGATTCGCCGTCCCGATCAACACCGTAAAGGACGTGATCGAGCAGCTCATAACCGATGGCAAGGTGGTACACGGCTACATCGGAGTATCCATGTACGAGTTGGGCATCGACGAGCTCTCCGCCTACGCCGGCATCTCCGAGAGAGAGCTCGAGGAACGCTACGGTCTGCCCGGCAACGGGGCGATAGTCAGCGAAGTAACCCCCGGAGGTCCGGCAGAGAAGGCCGGCATCCGCGGTGGGGATGAGAAAGATATCGAGGGCATACCCGTACCCATCGGAGACGTCATAACCGGAATAGAGGGCGAGCCCGTCTCCTCCTCCGAGGATGTGATAGAGGTCGTCAATGAGGTCAAACCCGGCGATACGCTCCTTTTGACCGTCGTTACTCCCGGCGAAAAGGAGCGCCGCGTAGACGTTACGGTCGGTACCAGGCCGGAAGGGGTGTAAAGGGTGTCTTACGGCGGACCCAAACGCGAGGCCGCCCACGCGGCGGTGGAACGTTACGTCGAAAGCGGCATGGTAGTCGGACTCGGGACGGGTTCGACGGCCACATTCGCGGTGCAGAAAATCGGGGAACTCGTAGCCTCGGGAGAATTGAGAGACCTCAGGGGGGTGCCGACCTCGGCCAGGACAACCGCCCTGGCGAACGAGCTCGGCATACCCCTGGCGACGCTCTCGGAAGTCCACCCGCGCCTGACCATAGACGGGGCCGACGAGATCTCGCCCGACCTCGCCCTGATCAAGGGCCGTGGAGGCGCGCTCCTGCGGGAGAAGATCGTGGCTTCATCGAGCGAGGAGGGCCTGATAGTGGTCGCCGACGCGAGCAAGATGGTCGACTCTTTGGGCGCAGGTTCCCTACCGGTCGAGATCGACTCCTTCGGTTGGGAGGCCACCCTCGACGCCCTCACCTCCCTCGGATGCGAACCCGAGCTCAGGATGGACTGGACGGATCCCGTACGTCCCTTCGTCACTGACGGCGGCCACTACACGGCCGACTGCGCGTTCGAGAAGATCACCGATCCCGCGTTCCTCGAGGTAGAGATCAAACGCATCCCCGGCGCCCTCGAATGCGGCCTCTTCGTCGGCCTCGTCCAAGCCGCGGTCGTCGCCGGCAAAGGCAGAACGGAGGTCATCGAGGCGAAGCCGGAGCGTGCTGACTAGCTTCCTGCGGCGCCGAAGCCGGCACGGATGCCGGCGCGTACGGAGCGGTCCCTCTCGAGGACGAGCTTGTAGATGTAGTCGTATTCGACGTAGACGACGGCCCTGCCGTCCTGCATCATGATGCGCAGGTGGTCATCGTTGGTCTCTATCTCCTTCACGTCGTCGGCCTCTACGGTGAAGGTGTCGCGGCGGTCCCAGATAACGAGGTTCGCCCCCCCGTCCTTCGCCTCGTCTATGACCTTCTCGATCAACCGCTTTTCCATCTGTCTGCCTCCTGTTTCCTCAAATGCGCTCACGAAATGGCCAACCTATTGTACTTTAAAGCGGTTGGCAGAAAGGCTGCGCTTCCTCTGCGAACCGGTGCTACAGGTATCAGGGAACAGGAAGCTGACAAGCTGAAGTGCTGACTGGCTGAAATGACTGCAAAGAGGTCAAAGACCTCTTTGCAGTCTACAATAGCCACCGGTCGACCGGGCGTCATGGGAGGAACTTGAAGAACCTTGCGCGCAGGGTGAGGGATCTGGACCGGGCGCTGTTCCGGATGCTCTTCGGATTGAAATGGGCGCCGCTCACGGCCGTGATGCGCGCCTTTACCGTGGCGGGGACGGCGGGGGCACTGTGGGGCTTCCTCGCCGCGGGGGCCTTCTTGCTCACCGGCCTCGAGCCCTCACACCTCCTGATCCCCTGGACCGCCGTCGCCGCCTCCTGGACGGTCGCCGAGGGTGCCAAGTACCTCTTCGACCGCGCCCGCCCTATTACCTGGGACACCGAGATAGCGCCGCTCATCAAGACACCATCGTCGAGTTCCTTCCCTTCCGGCCACTCCGCGACGGCGGCGGCAGGAGCCCTGACCCTCTCCGTCCTCTACCCGCCGTTTGCCCCCGCCTTGGTGCTGGCAGGGGCGCTCGTCGTCCTCTCCCGCGTCTACCTCGGCGTCCACTTCCCCTTCGATGTCCTGGCCGGGGTCGCCATAGGAACGCTGACCGCGGCAGCGGTGCTAACCGGAGCCAGCCTGCTAGCTTGAGTAGGCGTCGAGCAACCTCGAGGGAGCGGTGCACACGGTTCATACTTGCCCCGGCGTTTGAATGTATGATTAGCTATCCGGGATGGGCGTAACTGCGGGGAGTGATTGAGAAAGATAGCGTTCATCAACGCCAAGGGTGGGGTCGCGAAGACCACGTCCTGCGTGAACATAGGCGCCGGACTTGCGCTGGGGGGTTACCGGACCCTCCTCGTCGACCTCGACTCTCAAGGGCAGGTAACGAAGAGCCTGGGCGTGCAGGCGGGTGAGGGGCTGGCGGAACTGTTGCAGGGCGACGCCGGCCTAAGGGACGTACAGATAGAAGCTCGCGAGAACCTGTTCGTGATCGCCGGGGGAGGGGCGCTCTCCGGAGTGAAGCGTATGATCTCCCGCCGGGACATGCGCTCTGAGCTGGTCTTGAGCGAGGCCCTCGAGGACCTGCGGGGATACGACTTCGTGCTGGTCGACACGGCACCATCGTGGGACGTCCTCAACGTCAACTGCCTGTTCTACGTCGACGAGCTCCTGATACCGGTCTCCATGGAGGCGCTGGCGCTGCAGGGCATAGGAGACTTCCTCGGACGCGTAGATCAGGTTCAGCGCTACAGAAAAGGCCTGCGGGTACGTAGCATTATCCCCACCTTCTGCGACAGGCGGGTGAGGAAGAGCGCCGAGATACTCGAGCAACTCGAGCGTCATTTCCCCGACGCCCTGTGGCCGTGCGTGCGCTATAACTCCAAGCTCTCGGAAGCGCCGGGCTTCGGCCAACACATCTTCGAGTACGCCAAGCGGAGTAACGGGGCCGCCGACTACGCCAGCCTGACCGAGCGGCTCGTCAAGGGGAGGTGAAAGGGGACATGGCCAAGGGAAGACGAGTGCCGGATGATCTGATGGGGACCATTCTCGGGGAGAGCAAGCGACCTCCCGGTGGTGAACGGGAGCCTCTGGAGTCCGCCGGAGCAGTCTCCTGGGAGGATCAGCCGTGGCTGGTAGGCACCACGTTCAATCTCTCCAAACAGGTAGGCAGAGAGCTGGATAGGCTTCGGCTCGACCTGCAGCGGCAGGACGACATCCACACCTCCAACTCGGAGATCGCCGAGGTAGCCCTCAGGATCGCCATAGAGGACGCGCAGGGTAGAGGGGAAGAGAGCGAGCTGGTCAGAAGGCTGGTCAGCGGACGGGGTGGGCGACCGGCTTATCGGGAGGAAGAGTCAGGCCCGACGACCCGGCGCAGCGTGGACGGGTCGGGTCACATCCTCGAGACCACCTACAACGAGAGAGGAGAGGTAATCGACGAGGATGAGGTCGGTGCCGTAACCGATCTGCCCGTGGAGACGGAATACGTTGATGAACGGGGCAGGCTCCTGAGCCTGGCGAAAGACGAGCTGGGGAACACGTTCGAGTGGGTTACGGACGAGGAGTCGGGCACGCTCCAGGCGAGGATCATCCAGGCCGCCGACTGAAGGCGGTTTCAGGTACCCCTAACCCGTCATCCCCGCGAAAGCGGGAATTCACTTCCCCGAGGAGTGGGCCCGTTTCGCGTCCCTCGCTGTGCCGTTGGCAATCATCCGGTCGTGTCATCGACCGAAAAATCGCTGGTAAAATCGAGGGAGCATGGGTATTCCACGCTACTACACCGTCGGGGCCGTCGCGCTGTACTTGCGTTCGCTGAAGGCGCTCGACGAGCGGCTGGAGGAAATGGAGGTTCCGGCCGGCTCGCTCCTGGTGCTCACGCGGCGTAAGGATGAGCGCCTGGTTGGCGTAACCCTCCCAGGTGTTAGGACGCGCACGGTCGAGTCCGGACTCTCGCGAACGCAGTGGTTCGAGTTCGTCAGTACATACCTTGGGGTGACGGCCGTTAGCGTCCTTATGGGCGCCGTCCACCCGCCGACCGGGATCGCCGTGCAGGCCATCATGACCCTGGCGGCCATCATCGGCCTGATCCTCTACCATCGCAGGCCCTACCTTCGGAAGCAACTCCTCGCCATGGGCCTCCCGGAGAAACTCGCCGAAGAGTGGGAAGCGACCCTCCACCATGGCTTCGCCCTGGCACTCGCCACGGTCCCCGCTGAGTCCTTCGACGAGACGCAGGACGCCTTCGAAGTTCCCGGCCTCGAGTCGCCACTCGCCGTAGACCGGCGGCCGGTGCTCTAAAGCCTCTCAGCACGGCGCTTCGCGCCTTGTCAGCACGCTTCGGGCCTTTCGGCCCTCGCTAGTCAGCATGTCAGCCTCTCCCGTTCCGGTCTCGCACTGTCGCGTGGGAGCAACTCTCGGAGGTTCCCCGTGCATAGGGCGAGCCCTGCCACCCGCTGACTGGCTGACAAGCCGTCGGAGACGGCGTGCTGAAATGCTGACGAGCGGAGGCCGAAGGCCGGAGCGTGCTGATAGCTGGTAAGCTTGGCCCGTGATCGTTCGCGAGCAACCTGACGGTTTCTTGCTCTTCGAGCAGCACGAGCACGCCCTGATCTCGGGCGAGTTCGCGCTCCGGTGGGGGGAGAGGCTCGATCCCCTGGAGTCCACCCTCTACGCTATCGTCAACCACGACCTTGCCTGGCGCGAACTGGACCAGGACGTGTTGTGGAACGAGGAGAAGGACAGGCCTTACTCGTTTGTGGACTATCCACTCGATCTGAAACTGCCGGCGCAGAGGAGGGGGATCGATGCCGTAGAGGATCACGACTCTTACTCAGGATGCCTTTGCAGCATGCACTACGCCCGCTTCCTCCTCGACTCCGAGCGGCCCGAGGAAGTCGAGTTCCGCGAGGGTGAGCTGGTACGCCAGGACAGGCTCAAGGAGCGGATGACAGAGAGTGAAAGGGGAAACCTCGAGCGCAACTTCCGTTTTCTGCGGCTATGCGACGGGCTTTCGTTGTTCTTGTGCTTGAACGAGCCCGGCGGCGGAGACAGTCCACCTCCCTACCCTGGAGGGTTCGAGTTCGAAGGGACGCGCTTCGAGCCGGTATGGGAGGATGGACTGACGTTGCGCCTCGACCCCAATCCGTTCTCGGAGGCGTTCGGGGTAGAGATCCCCTACCGGACCATCGGGAGAGACCAGAGTCATTCGGGGAGTGATCTGCTCGAACTTCGGGTAACCTGTTAGGAGTGCCGGAAGGCGCTCCTTTAGAGATTCGCTTCTACCATAGAAAGGACCAGGATGAGGGACGCGTCCTACGATTTCTTGAAGAGGCTGCTTGCGACGCCAGGGCCCAGCGGTTACGAAGAGGCCGCCGCGAAGGTCTGGAGGGAGGAGGCCGAAAAGTTCGCCGAGGTCAGGGGCGACAGGATGGGGAACTCCTTTGCCACCATCGGCGCGGGCGGCTCGCCGAAGGTCATGCTCGCCGGGCACATAGACGAGATCGGGGTGATGATCACCCACATTGAGGAGAACGGCTTGCTGCGCTTTACCGGCGTCGGCGGCTGGGACTCGCAGGTGCTCGTGGGACAACGCATCAGGTTGCTCGCGAAGGACGGCGAGGTGGTCGGGGTGATCGGCAAGAAGGCCATCCACGTTATGGAGCCCGACGAGCGCAAGAAGGTCTCCGAGATAAAGAGCCTCTGGATCGACATAGGCGCCAAAGACGGCGAAGAGGCCAAAGGCCTGATCCGTGTCGGGGACGTCGGCGTGATCGACCAGGATCTCGTGGAGCTTCCGAACGGGCGTTTAGCCTCCCGTTCCGTGGACAACCGCATGGGCGCGTTCGTGGTGCTCGAGGCCCTGAGATTGCTCTCCGAGGAGGAACTCGGCGCCGAAGTAGTGGCCGTGGCCTGCGTGCAGGAGGAGATCGGCCTCTACGGCGCCCGTGGGGCCGCTTTCGGGCTCGATCCCGACGCGGCCATCGCCGTCGACGTGACCCACGCCACGGACACCCCCGGCGTCTCCAAGAACGAGCACGGTGATCACTCCCTGGGCGGCGGCCCGGTTATAAAGCGGGCCACGAACATCTCACCCCTCGTTGCGGAAGGGCTCATCGCGGCGGCAGAGGGCGAGAACATCCCCTATACGCTCGAGGCCGACTCGCGCTCCACGGGCACCGACGCAGACGCCATACAGTTCACGAGAGCCGGGATCGCGACGGGACTCGTCTCGTGCCCCAATCGCTACATGCACTCCCCCAACGAGATCGTCGACGTAGAGGACGTCGAGAACTGTGCCAGGGTGATCTCCGCCTACATAAAGACCCTCGGCGCGGAGACGAACCTGATCCGTTGACCATCGAAGAGGGACCGAAGCGGAGGCCCGCCGTCGAGGCGGCGCTGCTCTTGACGGTCTTCTTCTTCGGGACCAACTTCACGGCGGTCAAGATAGTCGTCGAGAGCGTCCCCCCGATCCTGTTTGCGGCGGCGCGATTCACCCTGGCCGGCCTCCTGCTGCTCTTGCTGATTCGTTTCACGGACCCAGGAAGCCGCCTGCGCCGCGAGGATTTCCTCCTCGTGCTCGGCCTCGGGGTGGTCGGGGTAACGCTCACCCAGACGGTCTTCACCATCGGGGTGAGCCTGACGACGGCGGCTAATACGGCCCTCGTCTACTCGACGGCCCCCGTGTGGGGGATGCTCCTCGGGTTCGCACTTGGGCTGGAGCGGCCGAGAATGGCCGGCGTCCTCGGGATAGGGCTCTCCCTGCTAGGGGTCGGCTTCATCGTATACGGCGGGCTCGAGTTCGCCGGCACGAGCCTTCTCGGGGACGCCCTCATACTCGTCGCGGCCGTGTCCTGGGGCTCCTACACCGTCCTCTCGCTCTCACTGCTAGAGCGCTACTCGCCCGTCGCCCTCGCCGCCTACGCCATGACCCTCGGTGGTCTCGCGGCGTTCCCGCTCGCGGCCTTGGATCCCGGAGGTCTCGATATAGGTTCCATCGACGGCCTGACGTGGGAGGCGGCTGCCTATTCTGCGCTCTGCTCCTCGGCCTTCGGTTTCGCCGCCTGGGGGTGGGGAGTCTCCCACGTCGGTGCGAACCGCGTGCTCGTCTACCAGTATCTCGTCACCCTGACAGGCGTCACCGCTGGCATCGTCCTCCTCGACGAGGACTTCGGACTGCAACAACTCCTCGGCGCAGTCGTGATCCTCTGCGGCGTCTACCTGGCGAGAAGGAAGTAGCATTTCAGCCTGTCAGCTAGTTCCGGAGACCTCGAGGTCGCGGTACCGCGCCTGGTCTATGATGCCTACGAGAACGGAGAGTACAGGGGGGTAGGATCCTCCTACGAGGGTCCATAGGCCTTCCGGTTTACCCTCTAGCGGAACTCTGTCTGGTCTGGCGGGCGCTACCGGAAGCATCCGGTTCGGGCAGGACGAAGATCAGGGCGAGGATCACGATAAGCGCCAGGCTGGCCGCCGGGCTGAGGAAGGCGAGCGCGAAGGCCAGGAGGTAGAGGAGCATGCCGAACACGTAGCGGCGGGTCATGGCACGCAGCAACAGAGGGTCGACCGATCTGTCCACGAGGCGGTTGCCCCCGGCGACGTAGAGCCAGAGCAGGGTAAAGATGACGGCGGTGACGGCCAGCGTGCCGCTGTAGACGGCGACGGCCGTGGTGCGATACTCCTCTTCGCGGATGTATTCGGCGAGCAGGGCCGTGGGGAAGGGGATAAAGGCGACGCACATCAAGAACACAATGTTCAGGAACAGAAGGACGTGATCTGAGCGAGAGATCAGACGGAAACGGTTGTGGTGGTTCGCCCAAACGGTGCCGATGACGAGGAAGCTGATCGCATACCCGAGATACGAAGGCCATAGACGCACGAGCTTGTCGGAGAGCGATTCCGTACCTTCCGCGTGCGGGACCCCGATCTCTATGATGAGGAGCGTGATCGCGATGGCGAACACGCCATCCGAGAAGGCCTCTATCCTTCCTGTGTCGCTACTTTGCCCGCCGTTCGCGGTCACCCGGGCTCCCTCTTCGGCCTGGCTCCTGCCTAACAATAGGTTGTACCATCTAGGAGTCCGGCATGGGCGCGTCGAGGAACTCGCCGCTCATCGAGAGCAGCCAGGCGGCGCGATCCACGAGACCCACGTGCGTCGTGCCAGGGGCCCCTCTTTACTCGCCGGGCGCTGGCTGGTAGGTGAGGACTACGACGCCAGAACCGAGCGTCTTGGTTTCGGTGAGGTTCAGGATGGTCGTGTCGAGCCCGTCTCCGAAAAGGCGTTTACCGCTACCCACGACGACGGGGAAGATCATGAACCTGTACTCGTCGACGAGGTCGTGTTCCAGGAGCGTGTTCACCAGGTCGCCGCTGCCGAAGACCAGGATGTCCTTGCCCGATTGCTGCTTCAGATGGGATATCTCTTCAACGATGTTGTCTTCGATTATCGTCGAGTTGTTCCACTCGGCCTGCTCCAGGGTCGTAGAGACGACGTACTTGGGGTAGCTGTTCATCCAGGCGCCGTAGTCACCCGTCTGCTCCTCCATCTGTGGCCAGGCGGCCGCGAAACCCTCGTAGGTCACCCGTCCTAACAGGAGGGCGTCGCTGGCAGCCAGCTCGTCGAACTTGAACTGATCCTTTTCTTCGCTCTCGAACTGGAAGGTCCAGCCAGGGTCTTCCATCACGCCGTCCACCGACACGAACTCCGATACGATTATCTTTCTCACGATGACCTCTTTCGAGTCGTTTTCGCCCTATATACACCTACGACGAACGGGCCGCTTCGAAATCGACAACGTTCTCGAAAAAATCCTACGACCTCGTCCATGAACCACGGATCCAGAGGGGAGTCGCCCTAACTACCACCGGACTCGGCCAGACGGGCCGAGAGGAACGCCCTTTCGGACTCGTTCTCGGTAAGGTCGAGCGCGGAGCGGTAGGCGGTTGCGGCCTCGGAATGGCGACCCAGACGCCTGAGCAGGTCGGCCCTTGTCGCGGGCAGGTAACGGTAGCTGGAGAGGCGACCCTCTTGCTCCAGGAGTTCGACCTCCTCCAGCGCGGCCTCCGGTCCTCGCACCATGGAAACGGCGACGGCGCGGTTCAGTGCCACTACCGGTGAGGGCCAGACTGCCAGCAGCTCGTCGTAGAGCGTCAACACCTGAGGCCAGTCGGTCTCGGCGTAGCTCGGAGCCGTGGCGTGCAACGCCGCGATGGCCGCCTGCAACCCGAACCGTCCTGGATTGCCGCCCCTGAGCGCACCTACGACCAGCTGGTGGCCCTCCTCGATCGCGGCCTGATCCCAGGCCGTCCTGTCCTGGTCCTCGAGCAAGAGCAGGCGACCGTGGGCGTCGGTACGGGTGGGGCGCCTGGCGTCGGTGACCAGGAGCAGCGCGAGCAGCCCTCGCACCTCCCGCTCATCGGGCATCAATTGGCGCAGCATGTGGGCAAGGTCGAGCGCGCGTTCGACCAGGGCGCCGCGAACTAGCCGCTCCCCGGAGGGTGCCGTGTGGCCGGTGGTGTAGAGCAGGTGAATCACGGTGAGGACGGCGTCCAGGCGCTCCGGCAGCTCGTTTGCTTCCGGCACGCGGTAGGGGATTCTTGCCGCCGAGATCTTCTTCTTGGCCCGCGTCAATCGCGCCGCCATAGCCGGTTCGGAGATGAGGAACGCCCGTGCGATGTCGCCCGTGCTCACGCCGCAGATAAGGCGCAGGGTGAGCGCGACCTGGGCCTCTCTGGAGAGCGCCGGGTGGCAGCAGGTGAAGATGAGCCGTAGGCGGTCGTCGGGCACGGTACTTTCGGTTTGTTCATTCATGTCGGCCTCGCCGGGTTGCACGAGCAGGGGCAGCTTGGAGCGCAGTGTTTGCCCTCGACGGAGCGCGTCCAGCGCCTTGCGTTTGGCCGTGGTGGTGAGCCAGGCCGCGGGTTTGCGGGGCACGCCGTCGCGTTCCCAGGCGATAAGCGCCTCTGCGTAGGCGTCTTGTACGCACTCCTCGGCGAGGTCGAGGTCCCTGGCGACGCGCGCCGTCGCGGCGAGTACGAAGGCCCACTCGCGACGGTGCGCATCCGCGACGGCCTGTTCGACCTGGGTGACGCTGGCCCGACTCACCCCAGGATCGGCCTTACTTCCACGCCGCCACGCCGCGTGGCCGGGGAGAGCCTGGCGATCTGGAGTGCGTGATCCAGGTCGCGAGCCTCGATGATGGTGACCCCGCCAAGCACCTCTTTGGACTCCACGAACGGACCATCGGTCACCACGTCGCCGCGGATCGATGTCGCGGTCGAGCTTGGCTCCAGTGCCTGCGCGCTGACGATTCTTCCGCCTAGCTGCTCGATCTGTGCAGCGTACCTATCATGCGCCTCCAGCTCCTCCGGCGGCGCTTCCATCCAGTCCGCCGGCGTCGGGGCGTAGAGCAGAATCGCGTACTGAGGCATCGTGCCCTCCTATCTCTCGTCCTACACAGCTACGACGAACGAGTGGCCGCAGAATCGACATCGACCCCCACGATACCGTGTATTTGGCAGGTTGGCATTCAGGCTCTCTGATTCGCTCGTAGTGGAGTGCGTGATTCGTGGCGGGTCGATGCCTTTGCGACTCGCTCTACTATTTTCGCGCTAGGCTCGAGAGATAGGCAGCAAGATGGAGAGCGCCCCGGATCCGGGGGCGCTCTCTTCGCAGGCTTGGCCGGTGGACAGTGTAGAGAACCTCAGTGGGGACTCTCCGCCAGGTCCACCCGGAGCGTGATCTTTTCGCCGTCTCTGAGGATTTTCAGGCCTACCGTGTCACCCGGCGTGTAGTTTCGCAGCGCCGAGATCAGGTCGCCCGAGCTGCGGATCTCCTCTGGGCCTGCGGCGATCACGACGTCACCGCGCCGTACTCCGGCGGCGTCGGCCGGGCCGCCGGGCTCGACTTTCTCGACCAGCGCCCCCGCATCTACGGAACTTCCGAATTTGCTGGCGGTCTCCGGGGTTAGATCGGAGAGGTAGACGCCGAGGTAGGGGTGGACGGCCTCCCCGTTCTTGATGATCTGGTCAGCCACGGAGACGGCCGTGTCAGAGGGTATGGCGAAACCGATGTTCTCGGCCCCCGTCTCGGCCGGTGGCAAATAGGCCACGTTTATACCGATGACCCGGCCTTCACGGTCGGCCAGGGCGCCGCCCGAGTTGCCCGGGGAGATCGCCGCGTCGGTCTGGATCAGGTCGACCAGCGAGGTCTGCTGACTTCCGCCAGTGATCTGGGCGGGGATCTCGCGCCCCGTACCGCTGATGATGCCCGAGGTGACCGTGGACTCGAAGCCCGAGGGGCTACCGACCGCGACCGCCATCTGGCCGACTACCGGGTCCCCGCTCGCGAAGCTTGCGGCCGGCAGGTCGTTGCGGTCCACTTTGACCACCGCGATATCCGTCGTCGGATCTGTGCCCACGACCTCGCCACGCTCTATGGCTCCGTTGGCGAAGGCGACCTCGACATCGCGCGAGCCCTCCACGACGTGGTTGTTGGTGATGATGTAACCGTCCGAGCGGTAGATTACGCCGCTCCCTATGCCCTCTTCCTTCTGTGCTCCGTACGGGGTCTCCTGGACTCCCGAGACGTTGATCTGCACCACCGAAGGGCTTAGCACGGAGGCGACTTTGGCCACGGGTTCGTCTGATGGGATGCTAGAAGGGGCCGACGCGACCGGCCTGGCGGTCTGCGTCTTGCCCGTGCTCGGGTCGAGGTAGATGACACCGAGCACGAAAGCTAGCGCCGCCAGCCCCATCAACGTCAACAAGAAAGAGCGGCGCAGGGTGTGTCCCTTCATACCGTTACCTCCCCGAGGCCACTCCCTCTCGGCCCCGCTTCCAGAAGCGTCTTGAGAAGACGCTCCGCCCTGCGTTGCACCTGTCTGACGGCTTTCTCCGAGATTCCGAGCCTCGCGGAGAGCTCCCGCACGGTCGTCTTCGTGCTTCTGTCCAGACCGTAGCGGTTCACGAGCACGTGACGTTCGCGTTCAGGCAGGCGACTCACGGCCTCCTCGAGCCCGAGGCCTTCTACCGGGTCGAAGCCCTGAGGTTCCTGATCCTCCACGAAGTCTCCGAATCTGTGGGCGCCCGCCTCGGGGCCGAGGGGCTGGTCGAGGCTCGAGATCACGGGTACAGACTCCAGAACGGATCCGACCTTGCTCGCTTCCCATCCGAGGTGGCCCGCGGTCTCCTCCAGGGTCGGTTCGCGGTGGAGCTTAGCTACCAGCTCGCCCTGAGCTTTGCGGATCTTGCGGAGCTTCTCGTTCATGTGGGCGGGGAGTCGGATCCCGCGCCCCTTGTCCCCGAGGGCGCGTTGGATCGACTGGCGGATCCACCACGTCGCGTACGTCGAGAAGCGATTGCCCTTCTCGGGGTCGAACTTCTCTACCGCCTTCATCAGCCCGATGTTTCCTTCCTGGATCAAGTCCTCCAGGGGGAGACCTTGTCCGCGGTACTTCCTGGCCACGGAGACGGCCAGCCGCAGGTTCTTCTCCACGAGCCGCCGGCGGGCCTCACGGTCGCCCGATCTGGCCCTACGGCCCAGCTCCACCTCCTCCTTGTGGCTGAGCAACTCGCCCCTGCCCATGCGCGCCATGTAGGCCGCAAGGAGTCCAGGAGCCTCCCTGTAGGTATTCGCATGAGTCGTCAACTCTCCTCCTTCTGGTGTGTTATCTCTGCTCTGTAGTCTGTACGGTCGAGATGTGAGGAGCCTTTGCGGCCCATGAGCGTTTTCACAGGAAAATCTGTATAGAGGGCAGATCAGCCGCAGAGCGGCGATAATACGTACGTGCTGCGAATACTGGTAGTAGAGGACGAGGAGAGGCTGGCGCGCCTGATCTCACGGGTTCTCTCCGAGGAGGGCTACGCCGTCGAGATGGAGGCCAACGGCCGGCAGGCGCTCGTGCGGGCGTTGGCGGGCGAATACGACCTCCTGATCGTGGACTGGATGCTCCCTGACCTGAGCGGCGTGCAGCTGGTGAAGAGGCTCAGGACCGCGGAGGTCGGTACGCCGGCGATCATGTTGACCGCCCGCGACCAGATCGAAGACCGCGTAGAGGGCCTCGACGCCGGCGCCGACGACTACCTTCCCAAACCCTTCGCCTTCCCCGAACTGCTCGCCCGCGTCAGGGCCCTTACCCGCCGTCCGTGGACGGAAGGGAAAGACGGCGCGATCCTCGCGGCAGGCGACGTTACGCTCGACCCCGTGCGACACGTGGTCCGCCACGGGGGAGAGGCCGTGGACCTGACGGCCAAAGAGTTCGCACTGCTCGCCACCCTGCTCCAGCGACCCGGGCAGGTCTTCACCCGCCCGGTGTTGCTCGATACCGTGTGGGGCGCCTCGCCCGAGGTCTACGCCAACGTCGTCGACCTCTACGTCTCCTACTTGCGCAAGAAACTCGACGGCGACAGCGACACCTCCCACATCAGGACCGTCCGTGGCGTCGGTTATACCTTCGAGCCACAACCCGAACCGCGCTGATGTTCGATCACATCAGGGAGCGCCTGACGATGGGCTACGTGGGCATACTCGCCCTCATCTTGCTCATCTTCGGTGGCGTCGTGGTGCTCACCTTCTACCTGAGGGTCAGCGAGCAACAGGATGACCTGCTCCTGCAGAAGGCGGAAGACAGGGCCAACAGCGTGTTGAGCGGCAAAGACAAATACAGCGTCTTGAAGGCGACGACCGATTACGACGTGGCCGTGATCGTCCTTCTACCCGATGGTTCGACTTACGGGGACCTGGACGAGACGTCTTTTTCCCTGGGCCTACCCTACACCAACATGGCCCAGAGAGCGGGGCAGGAGAGACAGTCGATCGCAAAGACCGTTCCAGGGCCTGGCGGTGCCGTACGGGTGATGAGCATCCCCGTAAAGAAGTACGGAGAGTTCGGAAGCGTATTCGCCGTCGTCCAGGCCGCCCAGTCGCGCCAGGCTGTCACGGAGACGGTCGGACGGCTGATCGTCGTGCTGGTCCTCACGGGCATGGGGGCGCTGATGCTGGCGACGGGTGGCGGGCTTTTCATGTCGCGGCGGGCGATGCAACCTGTCCAGGAAGCGTTCGGCAGGCAGAGAGCGTTTATAGCCGACGCCTCCCACGAGCTCAAGACGCCCTTGACCCTGATTCGGGCCGACGCCGAAGTACTCTCCCGGGGCATCGACGACCCGGACAAGACCTCCGACAACCGTGAGCTCGTAGATGATCTCCTCGACGAGACCGACAGGATGAGCGCCTTGCTCTCCGACCTCCTGCTACTGGCCCGTCTGGATGCCGAAAAGGTCTCCGTCTCCCGTGAACCCTTCGACCTCGCCCTCGTCCTCGCCGAGAGCTCCGAGCGGTTCGCCGCCCGCGCCACCGCCGAAGGCAAGAACCTCGAGGTCCACCACTCGGGCAAGCTTCTTGCGCGCGGCGACGCGGGCCGTACGGGCCAGATCCTCGCCGCCCTCCTCGATAACGCCCTCCGCTTCGTACCTCCCGGCGGGACCGTAACGGTGGAGGGCCGTACCACGGACAGACGAGTCGAGGCGACGGTTACGGACACGGGACCCGGTATAGCCCCCGAGAACCTGGATCGAATCTTCGAGCGTTTCTACAGGGCCGATACGCACAGCGCCGCCAGAAGCAGGGGACCGTCAGGCGGCGGAACGGGCCTCGGTCTCGCCATCGCGCGCGATCTCGCCCGCGCCCAGGACGGCGAACTCACCGCCGAAAACACTGAAGGAGGCGGGGCAATATTCACGCTCAGCCTGCCTTCCGGCTCCTGAACCTCATACGGAATGCGCAGGCTCGGTTCGGTGGTGTAGAACCTGGGCGAGCGTAACTGCCATCACCCTCCTCCCACACGGCCGTCATTCCCGCGCAAGCGGGAATCCACTGCGGCAGCGCTCCGCCTCTGCAACCAGCAGCGCACTTTCGGATTACGCATCACCCGCGCCAGGTCGCCCGCAGCACCCTGACCCAGTTCCGGTACGCCAGCTTCTCCAGCGCCGTCTCGTCGTAGCCGCCGGCCCTGAGGGCGGCGAGGAGCCCGGGTAGACCTGACACGTCCCCGAGTTCCTTGGGGACTTTCGCCCCGTCGAAGTCCGAGCCGAATCCCACCCCGTCGATACCAACACGCTCGACGAGATAGTCCACGTGCCGAACGATTGTCTCAAGCGGGGTATCTTCTGACTCGCTGCCATCCTCGCGCAGGAAGCCGACAGCGAAGTTCACGCCGACCATCCCGCCCGAGTCCCTGATGGCGTCGAGTTGCCTGTCGGTAAGGTTGCGCGAGGCGGAGCAGAGGGTGTGGGCGTTCGAGTGGGTAGCCACGAGCGGCGCTTCGGAGAGCCCTGCCACGTCCCAGAATCCGCGTTCGTTCAAGTGGGAGAAGTCGATCAGGACCCCGAGCCGGTTGCACTCCCTGACGAGTTCCTTCCCTGCGCCGGTCAAGCCGGGACCCGTGTCGGGAGAGGAAGGAAACCTGAAAGGGACGCCGTGGGCGTAGGCGTTCGGGCGGCTCCACACGGGCCCCAGCGAACGGAGGCCCGCCTCGTAAAGTTCTTCGAGCGCGCCGGGATCAGGACCCAGGTTCTCGGCACCCTCGAAATGCAGGATGGCTGCTATGACCCCTTCGCGAAGGCATCCTTCGAGCTCATCTGCGGTCCTGACGATTCTGAGCGACCCTTCCGATTCCCCTTCCAAACGATACAGGAGTTCGACGAGATCATTGGCGAAGCTTCTGGCGTATTCGGGGTCGATCTGCGGGGCGTCCGAGACCTCGTATCCATCGTCCGTAAAGGTTAGCGCCGACTCCTCGTTCCAGCCGTCGTCTTCGGGGTTGGGCGTGTAGCACGCGAAGAAGCCCCCGCCGAAACCGCCCTCGCGGGCCCGCGGAAGGTCGATGTGTCCCAGGT
>JBKPNW010000237.1:0-3787 GCA_046732815.1 Actinomycetota bacterium
TGGCGCGCTCCTTGAGGAGGCGTAAGACGAACCTGGCGGGGGTGCTCTACTCGAACCCGCTCTCCTACGCCTTCGACGATGCGGCCCAGGTGCTGTTCCTCAAGGGGGTGGCCGCGGCCACCGAGGAGGCGGGGATGGGGCTCGTGCTCGTCCCCGGGTCGGTGGGCTCCTCTGCGGGGGAGCGCGCCTCGGCCGCGACCGGGGCGGCCGTCGACGGCTTCGTCGTCTACTCGGTGGCCGACGACGACCCGCTGGTCGAGGCGGCCCTCAAGCGGCGGCTGCCCGTCGTGATCGCCGACCAGCCGTTGCTTGAGGGAGTGCCCTTCGTGGGCATCGACGACGAGGGGGTTGCGCGGGAGGCGGCTGAGCACCTGCTGGGGCTGGGCCACGAGAGGTTCGGGGTCGTCTCGTTCTCCCTCGCGGCGCCGGAGGGGCCTCAGGGCTTCGCCGACGAGCGCCGTCGCCACTGTGCGACCCTGCGGGTGACCCGCACGAGGCTCGAGGGCTACGGGAGCGCCCTCGAGGCCGCAGGCCTGCCCTGGAGGGAGGTGCCAATCTACGAGTGCTACGGCAGCTCGGAGGCTTTGGGCCGCGAGGGGGCCAGCGCCCTACTCTCGCTGGAGCCCCGCCCGACGGCGATAGTGTGCCTGAGCGACCGGCTCGCCCTGGGGGCCATCGAGGCGGCGCACGAGCGCGGCTTGTCGGTGCCCGAAGACCTCTCGGTAGTCGGCTTCGACGACGCGCCCGGGGCCACGGCGTCGTCCCCACCCCTCACGACCGTCAGCCAGGACCACGCCGAGAAGGGCGAGCTGGCAGGACGGCTGCTGGTCGCGCGGATCCGCGGGGAGGAAGAGTCGGAGGACAGGATCCTCCTGCCCGCGCGGCTCGTGGCGCGGGGCTCCACAGGCCGGCCCCCGCCTCGCACCGGCTAACAGCGAACCCAGAGCACCGGGCCACCACCAAGAGGAAGCCGCCGAGGTAGGCCTTGCGCGTTTCACAGCGAGGTCTCTCTGCGCCGACGTATTGTGCTGGGCGCTCATCGGCGAGCAAACTGCCAAGGAGCAGAGGCGCCTCTCCCCTGCCACTCGGCCACGGTTTCGAACGCTCGGCCCTATGCGTGTTGGTCTTGCTCTGCCCCCAGGGAACGGTGGTCGCCCGCTTCAGCACCAGGGGCGCCACATCTGAGGCCATAGAACGCGAAGCGAGGACGCACTACAGGGAGCGGAACCGCTCCGCCTGAGGTAAGAGGGTTACTGTAGAGCCGCATCGGACGCATCTACTACTGCACGGGGTATCTAGAGGGTGTTATGAACTTAAGGGAGCGAGCTGCTAGTCCTCATAGCAGTTCCTCATAGCAGTTTGCGACGATATTGAGCCATAAGGAACTATTACTGCATAAAAGTCTATTCCGACAACCTACGCAAAGAGTTACTCAAAGCCCTGGGGTGAGGGATGAAAAAGAGTGAGAAAAGAGTGAGGCCACCTACCTGTTCGGGGTAAGCATCTCCTCCGTCAAACGCTACCTCAGAGCATGGTCCATTCCGTCGTTAGCTCAGGGCAAGCACGACTGAGGTGTACAAATGACGAAGGTTGTGCTCCGCTACCGGACCGATCTCTCCCACAGTGTAAAAACCCACCCAAGGTACTTCCGAATCTAGGGATCGCCGAAACCGCTTTTGGAGCTCAAGCTTCTCCTGCTCACGGAACATCATCTTCCCTCTTGTGCCACACTCGAACTGCAAGACGAGTTTGGGTTTCTCACCCTCAAGTTGGTTCTTGATCTGGTGGGCCATCCGATCGAATCCGGTGCTGATCTTCTCCTTGTCTCGACTTGAGAGCCACACGCTCGTGCCTTCTGGGACTTCCGTTTGTACGGTGATGGAGCCGTCGGCCATGCTCACAACAGGCATGCCTCTAACCACATACTCCTCATCCTTCATGTAGCTAGGAGCTCTGAAACAAAGTGAAAGTGATACGGCGTAGCGGAACCAGTCGCGATCATGGGTTAGGGTACCCTCTGGTATGTACTCCTCGAAGACTTCCATGGCAGGTTTGCCGTCGATCTCGTAGACAATGTTTCCTTTCGAGCGGGTCACTATGCGCTCCCCACCTATGGGGATACAGCCGTGGCTTATAGCCCAACCAGCCCGTGCTTTGCCCGAGAGCAAAGCGTAGGAGACCCCATCGGAGACGACTTCGTCGTCGCAATATTGATAAGGTGGCGACGCCCAATCATTGAAGTTGTTGCCAGCTCCTCCACCCCAGAGTGGGAGGAAGCGCTCGCTCGGGAGATTATCTTCTAGCCCCCCAAAGAAGTTATCCACAAGGTTCTCCGTTGGAACGACGAAGTCTTTGACCCCATCAGGGAAGACGAAAAGTCCTATGGTATCAGTGGACAAGTGAGGTAAGAGGTCCTTGGCTACCCGCTTCCCTAAGGCGCGTGGGTCGGCCTCCAGTCCCGCCGCCAAGCCGTTGTGCCACTGCAGCTCATCTGATGAGATCGCTGTAACCACTACGGAGAAATTGGATTCATCTGCGTCGTCTCCATCTATCGTGCCCTCCGCAGAACAACCTGTTAGGGGTGCACCTCCGGTAATCTCACGGACCGCACGCACCAAGGAGCGCTGATCGTATCCCATAGAGCCGAACACGAAGACGAAGTCGGGTTTTCTGATCCCCGCCTTCTTGAGTGCCTGCTCGGCAGCCTCACGACCTGCTACGCTGGGATTATGGTGGTAGCTCATGCCGACTCCGGCTCTGGTAGCCATGGACGTACACCTCCTGCTTGTTACTAACATAGCTTAGCTTAGGAGGGGTCGCAAGTCTCTGCTCAGGCGCTCGCCAGCGAGGCCAGCACTGCAATGATCGCTATCACTAAGGCTCCCATGATGATGATGTTGCCCACCATTACCAGCCAGCTTGTTGGCCCTGGAATTCGTCTCATGGCCCTGTAAGCGAAGTAGGTCGCCAGCGGAGCAAGGATGAGATTGCCCAGGTGTAGAGTGTCGGCATAGACTGGCACCGCGCTACAGGGGGGCGGGCACTCAAGGATCGTCAGGCCATTGCCGCCAACCCAGAGTAAATCGAACACCATCAGGCCAACCAGCCAAGACTTCGCTCCCCCAACAGCCTTTGCGAAAGCCCAAGCCCACCAGGAGTACAGCAGCCCGATCAGCACGCTAAGCAAACTCTGCGGCACGCCGAAGCTTGATGACAAAGATCCGAAGATAATCCCAAGGTCCGCCACGGTATGCCCCAGGCTGAATCCCATCGCAGCCACAGCCAGAATAACCCACAGCCAGCCCGGAGTGCCCACCGGTTTTCGAGTTCTTTCCATACTGCTACCTCCCCCTCCGCAACCGGAGCCAAAAGTGCCTGCCCAAAGTTCATAACACGCTCTAAGGTCGATGCGTCTGCCAGATGGCCACACAGATGGCCACACTTTGGTCTGCCGCCTGAGCATTCATGAAGGCTTCGCCCTAGCCCGAGTGGGCCACGTGCTCCAAAAAGGGATGGCCATATACCCTCGGGTATCACGCGCTGCAACACCTTTGCCCCGAAATCGAACCAAGAGCGCTAGAAATGAGGGTATTGCACCCCCTTACGGTGTTGCATCCTCATGAGTGTTGCATTTTTAGATAAAGTAGATAAAGGGCCGGGGGCTAGGCGGGGAATCCTTATGTCCTTATGCGTGCGCAAGCGGCTGAATCTTCGAGATGCTCTCCCCGGCCCTATCTTGCTCGACCTCGAGGTCGTAATGGCTCTGGAGGTTGAGCCAGAACTCGGC
>JBKPNW010000238.1:0-15703 GCA_046732815.1 Actinomycetota bacterium
TCTGAACCCCATCGAAGAGGCCTTCAGCAAGGTCAAGACGCTCGTGCGCAAGGAGGGCGCACGCGTGCGCGAGGCGCTGGTCGAAGCTATAGGACGAGCCCTGACGGCCGTCACGCCCGAAGATGCGGCCAGCTTCTTCGCTCACGCTGGCTATCGGTCGCAGGATCAACCCTTATGAGGACCGCTGTAAGAAGTCAGCTTAGAGGCGGGGAACGTCGAAGCGTAAGGAGGGTGATGTCGTCCTCTTGTTCCCAGCTCTCCCCCACGAAAGAGTAGAGCCTCTCCAGGCAGAAATCCCCCAGCGAGCCCTCCTTACCTTGCTCGGCGACGAAGGCCCTGAGCCTGGGGAAGCCGACCATCTCGCCCCTGGGGTCGTGGGCCTCCACCAGCCCATCGCTGTAGAGAAGGACATTATCACCGGGCTCTAGCACTATCTCCTTCTCCTTGTAGGACATGCCTGGCATGAGCCCCAGGGGCATCCCCCTGGCCCTCAGTTCATCTGCGTCGCCACCATGCCAGAGGTAGGGGAGATCATGTCCCGCGTTGGCGTAGGTGAGGCTACCACTGTTTGGGTCGAGGATGGCGTAGAAGCAGGTGACGAACATGTTGGAGGGTATGCGGGCGAACAACGTCTCGTTGACCTGGGCCAGTACCTCACCTGGAGAGAATGAGTCCAAGGCTTGAGCGGCGAGCTGCAACATGCCCAAGGTGGTGGACATCACAAGCGCCGCGGGGACGCCCTTGCCAGTTGCGTCCCCCACGACCACTCCTAGCCGACCCTCCGAGAGGAGGTGGAAGTCGTAGAAGTCTCCTCCCACCTCTCTAGCCGGCTTGTAGAAGGGGCTAATCTGCCAGCCCTCTAGGGTAGGCACCTCCTCGGGCAGCGAGGCATGCTGGATACTTCGTGCTACCTGTAGCTCCTGCTCTACGCGCTCGCGCTCGATCCTCTCGTGTTCTAGACGCTGTCCCCTCAGCTTTGAGCCGAGTGTTCCCAGGCCCCACTCCTCGGCTATCTTGCCTTCCACTATACGGTGGATGACGATAGCCCTGTTGGTCATCTCCTCGCCGCTAGGAGCCACGCCCATAAGCTCCCCCAGGTCGTGGGTAAATCGCACGATGAAGCGGGTCACCAACTTCTCACCGCCGGCTACCTGGTCCTCGATAAGCAACGTGCGGTTCGTCAAGGCGGCGGCGAATTGGGCGGCCACCCATTTTTCGCCTTCGCGGTCGGGCTGTTGGTCGGGTAGCAGTTTGGCGTGGCTAACATAGTCGGGGGCCATCATCTCATCAAGTGCATCCAGATCCGCCTCGACACGGGCCTCTATGAACCGACGGGCCAACGTCATGTTCTTCTCTGCGGACATACACGCTTCTCCTCTTGCCAACTCGCGTCGCCTCCGAGGGATCGGCAACACGAGCATGATGCCACCTGCAGGGTCGCGGCGCATCCGGCGAAGCCCCTGCTGGCTGGCGTTCGGGCCGCAGGGACCTTGTCGAAACCGTGCATCAGCTAGAGTCAATAATGTGAGAGGTCGTAATAACCCCGCTGGTCGATACCGTGCTGTATTCGCTTCGATTGTGTAAACTTAGAGGAGGTATGGAAAAGCGACTCACAGCTTCGAAGCGGCAGAGGTTAGTGGTTCCAATCCACTATCGTCCACTGCGCTGCGCTAATTCCGCCGGCGCGCCCGGTCGAACTACCTAGTTACTCCCCCGTTTTCCTCTATCCACCCTTGCCAGGAAAGGTGTACAAATGGCTTCCGTCAAGCTACCCGACGGTAAACAACTGGAGATAGAACCGGGCGAGAAGGCTCGGGACGTCGCCGACAAGATAGGAAAACGCCTCGCCAGAGACGCCGTGGTGGCGAAGCTTGACGGGGAGCTGATCGACTTAGATGCCCCCTTGAACGGTGGTGGGGATTTCGAGGTCGTTACCGGCGACTCCGCGGAGGGACTCGAGGTCTTGCGGCATTCGACGGCGCACGCCATGGCGCAGGCCATCGTGGAGCTCTATCCGGGCAGCAAGTTGACCCTCGGCCCTCCCATAGAGAACGGCTTCTTCTACGACATCGAGGTCGCGGGGCGTCTCACGGACGAGGACCTGCCGCGCATAGAGGAGCGGATGCGCGAGATCGTCGCGCGGGACCTCCCGATAGAGCGCGAGGAGGTCTCCAAGGCCGAGGCCGAGGCCCTCTACGAGGACAACCCATACAAGACGGAGATTGTCGAGGCCCTGGAAGACGGCGACATCACGGTCTACAGGCAGGGAGACTTCTTCGACCTCTGCCGCGGACCGCACGTCTCCAGCACGGGCCAGCTAGGTGCCTTCAAGCTGCAGAACATAGCGGGGGCGTACTGGCGCGGTGACGAGAAGAACCCGATGCTTACCAGGATCTACGGTACGGCGTGGCCGACGGAGAAGGAGCTCAAGGCTTACCTCAAGCGGCTGGAGGAGGCGAGGGCCCGCGACCACCGCAAGATCGGCAAGGACCTCGGGCTCTTCGCGTTCTCGCCGGATACTGGAGCAGGCATCCCGCTGTTCTTGCCCAAGGGCGAGATGATGCGGCACCTCATGGAAGACTATGTGCGGGAAGTCCAGACCAGGCACGGCTACGAGCACGTGTGGACCGGGCACCTGGTCAACGAGGCCCTGTACGCGAAGTCGGGACATCTGGAGCACTACAGAGAGTCGATGTTCCCCCCGATGATCGACGGGGAGACGCGCTACAGGCTCAAGCCCATGAACTGCCCGAGCCACATGACGCTGTATAACTCGCAGTCCCATTCCTACAGGGACCTGCCGCTCAGGTACGCGGAGTTCGCGACGCTGTACCGCTACGAGAAGAGTGGGGAACTCACGGGGCTGACGCGGGTGCGGAGCCTGACCCAGGACGACGCGCACGTGTTCTGCACGGAGGATCAGATCCAGGAAGAGTTCGCCCGGGCCCTCGAGATAGTGCGCGAGGTCCTCGACACCTACGGGTTCACCGAGTACAGGGTCCAGCTCTCTTTGCGCGACCAGGACGTGGCCAAGTACGTCGCTGACGACGCCAAGTGGTCGCGGGCCGAAAAGGAGCTGCGCGAGGCGCTCGACACAGCCGGTATCGCCTACGACGAAGAGGCCGGGGAGGCGGCCTTCTACGGCCCGAAGGCCGACTTTATGGCCAAAGACGTACTCGGCCGCGAGTGGCAGCTCTCCACGATCCAGGTCGATTTCATCCAGCCGGCCAGGCTGGGCTGCGAGTACATCGGCGAGGACGGCAAGGCCCACACACCTGTGCTGTTGCACAGGGCCGTCACCGGTTCCACAGAGAGGTTCATGGCCGTCCTGATCGAGCACTACGCCGGCGCCTTCCCCGTCTGGCTCTCCCCCGTGCAGGCCGTCGTGATCCCCGTCGCCGACAGGCACCTGGGCTACGCCCGCGAGGTGCAAGAGAAGCTTGCGGCGAGCGATCTACGGGTCGAGGTCGACGACTCGCAGAACAGCATGCAGAAGAAGATAAGGGAGAACGCCCGCCAGAAGGTCCCCTACCTCCTCATAGTAGGAGACAGGGAGGCGGAGGAAGGCACCGTCAACGTGCGCCGCCGCGGAGAAAAGCAGCAGGAGGAGAGGTCGTTGGACGTCTTCGCCAAGACAGTCGCCGCCGAAGTTCGCGCACGCACTTGAAGCGATTCTTGGCAGCCTCGCTCTGACACGAATCGTGCCCCCATCTACGTGCGATCGTCCGCAAGCGAAAAAGCTGAAATGCTGACAAGGCGCGAAGCGCCGTGCTGAAAGCGGAGGCGAAGCCGGAGCGTGCTGACTAGCCCGTATAGACACGAGGTCAGGCACCGCGGTATAATCACATTCGTAGTTGGGGTCCGCGCCCGTCCGGCGCACGAGCAGATTTATCGTCCGCGGCGGACGAACGGCCCCGAAAACTCGTTTTCGAGAGGAGTGGTGCGCAGTAGCGACTGAAGAAGAACCCCGCATAAACGGTCAGATCCGGGCGCGTGAGGTGCGATTGATCTCGGCCGACGGCGAACAGCTAGGCATCAAGCACATCCGCGAGGCCATGGATCACGGGGAGAGGGCCGACCTCGACCTCGTGGAGGTGGCCCCCAACGCCAACCCCCCCGTGGTCCGGATGATGGACTACGGCAAGTTCAAATACCAGAAAGAGCAAGCCCGCAAGGCGGCCCGCAAAAAGCAGGTCAACGTCAACGTGCGGGAGATAAAGCTCAGGCCCAAGATCGGCGACCACGACTTCAACACCAAGCGCGGCCACGTCGAACGCTTCCTTCGTGGCGGCGACAAGGTGAAGGTCACGATCATGTTCCGCGGGCGCGAGGTGCAGCATCCCGAACTCGGGGAACGGCTCCTGAGGAGGCTAGCTGACGACCTCGACGAACTCGGGCGCATCGAGAGCCAGCCCAACCTCGACGGGCGCAACATGATCATGGTCATGGCCCCGAAAAAGGACTCTTCCCAGGCGGATGCCCCCCAGGCAAACGGGCGCAGGGAGAGGGCCGCTCGCAGATAAGCAACAGTTTGATACACTAGCCTGGCGAAAGACGGAGGCGAAACGGCCTTTCTCCCGTGCCGCGAGCCTCTTCGCAGGCAGAAAAAGTCGAAACGTGGAGGACACATGCCGAAGATGAAGACCCACCAGGGCGCTGCCGGGCGCTTCGAGGTACGCAAGAAGGGCAGGCTCAAGCGCCGCCGCGCCGGGCACAACCACATGCTGGAGAAGAAGAGCCGGAAGCAGAAGCGACGGCTCAACACGGAGACCGATCTGACGAGCTCAGACGAGAAGAAGCTCAAGCGTCTTCTGGGGGAGAGGTAGCATGGCACGCACGTCGCGCAGCGTCCACGCCCGCAAGAAGCGCCGCAAGGTTCTGGAACAGGCGAAAGGCTACCGCGGGACCAAGCACAGTTCGTACAAGCGCGCCAAAGAGCAGGTCTGGAAGAGCGGCGTCTACGCCTACGAGGGCCGCAAACAGCGCAAGAGGGATTTCCGGGCGCTCTGGATCCAACGCATCAACGCCGGCGCCCGCGAGCACGGCCTCTCTTACTCCAGACTCATCCACGGGCTCAGACTCGCCGAGGTAGACCTCGACCGCAAGATCCTGGCCGACCTTGCCGCCACGGAGCCCGAGATCTTCGGCGCCATTGTGGCCCAGGCGAAGAACGCCCTCGACGGAAAGCCGGTCGAGCGGAGGGTCGAGGTAGAACGGAGCGCCGAACCCGAACCGCCGGCCCCTTCCGCACGCCAGGCGCCGGAGGCTCCTGCGACGCAAACGGAGGAAGTGGAGCAGGCTGAGCCGGCGGAAGATTCGGATGGGGAGGTCGAGGCTACCGACGCTGCCGCACGCAAGGCCGAGGAGCTGGACGTTGACCTCTCTAGCGTAGAGGGTACGGGCCAGGGCGGGCGCATTACGGTCGGCGATGTCGAGAAGGCCGCCAAGGGCGACGAGTAGCCATGGGACGCCGGGACCCCCGGCGATCTCTCTCAAGCGGGCTGCGAAGCTCAAGACCAAGAAGCACCGCGAGGTAGAGCGACTCTTCATCGCCGAAGGGACCGCTTCTCTCGAGGAGGCTCCTACCCCTCCCTTGCAAATCTTCGATAAGGTGGAGCAGCTGCGTCGCGTTTCGACGCTTCAGACCCCGGCCGGGCCGGCCGGAGTCTTCCCTTTCCTCGATGTAGAAGCAGCGGAGCTTCTGTCCTCCGTGCGGCGCATCGTGCTGTTGCACGGGGTTCAGGACCCCGGAAACGTTGGTACTGCCATCCGTTCCGCCCACGCCTTCGGCGCCGGCGTCGCTCTCTCCAGAGGCTCCGCCGACCTGTACAATCCCAAGACCGTCAGGGCGACGATGGGGTCCATCTTCCACGCCCCCGTGGCGCGGGAACTCGAATCCGTCGACTTTATTGCCACGGCAGCAAGCGCCGGTTTCAGCCTCATGGCGGCCGTGCCCGAGGGCGGTGACACGCCGGAGGCCCTGCCCCGCGGCAGACTTGTCGTCTGCATCGGCGCCGAGGGCTCCGGATTGCCCGAAGACGTCCTCGACGCCTGCGAGGCGCGGGTCTGCATACCCTCGATGGCGCCCTCGCTGAACGCGTCCGTGGCGGCGTCCATTCTGCTCTACCAGGCGTATTCGCGTGTGCTAACATAATCGCCCACTATGACGGTAAGCGAGCGCATCGAGCAGTTGAAGTCCGAGGCACTCTCGGCCGTGGCCTCCGGTAATTCCACCACCGATCTCGAAGACATCCGCGTGCGGTATCTCGGGCGCTCCGCGGAGCTGACGGAGATAAAGAAGAGCATCGGCACCCTGGCGCCCGAGGAGCGCAAGGAGGTCGGCAGATCCTCCAACCTCGCCTCCCTCGAGATCGAAGCCGCCCTCGGCTCGAGGACCGAAGAGGTCGCGGCGCGCGAGCGGGAGGAACGCCTGCAGTCCGAAGCGGTCGACGTCACGCTGCCCGGTGTCCCGTTCCCGCGGGGTCACCTGCATCCCTCGCAGATGGTGATAGATGACGTGGTCGATTTCTTCGTCGGGCTCGGTTATCGCGTCGCCGAGGGGCCCGAGGTAGAGACCGATTACTACAACTTTACGGCCCTTGGCATCCCGCCGGGGCATCCTGCACGCACGATGCAGGACACATTCTTCGTGGATGAGGGGCTCGTCTTGCGTACCCAGACGTCGCCGATGCAGATCAGGACGATGCTCGCGCAGGAGCCGCCCGTCTACGTGGTGTGTCCGGGACGCACGTACAGGCGCGACTCCGACCCGACGCACACGCCGATGTTCCACCAGATCGAAGGTCTTGCCGTGGACCGAGGGCTCACGCTCGGGCACTTGAAAGGTACGCTCGCCGCGATGGCCCGCCATGTCTTCGGGGAGAACGTCGAGATCCGGCTGCGCCCGAGCTATTTCCAATTCACGGAACCGAGCGTGGAAATGGACGTGAGCTGCTTCGTCTGCGGCGGCACCGACCCCGGCTGCAAGGTCTGCAAGGGCGCGGGGTGGCTCGAGATGCTCGGGGCGGGGATGGTGGATCCCGGCGTGCTGGAGGAGGTCGGCTACGACCCCGAGCAATACACCGGCTTCGCCTTCGGGATGGGCCCCGACAGGATGGCGATGGTCAAGTACGGTGTCCCCGATCTGCGCCTGTTCTTCGAGGGCGACCTCCGCTTTCTGCGTCAGTTCTAGAAGGGGATCACGTTGCGCGTTCCGTTAACCTGGCTACACGAGTACCTCGACTTCGACCTTTCCGCCGACGAGCTCGTCGACCTCTTCTCCCTGCGCAGCCAGGAGATCGACGGCGTCTACCGCCTCGGTGTGACCGACGGCGAGGTCGTCGTGGGAGAGGTGGTCGAGTTCGGGCCGCATCCCCACGCCGACAGGCTCTTTGTGGCCAGGGTCGACCTCGGTGGCAGGGAGGTGCAGATCGTGGCCGGCGCCCCGAACCCCTACCCCGGGGCCCGCGTGCCCGTCGTGCTGCCTGGCAGCACGATGTCCGACGGGACGAGGCTGAGAGCCGCGAGGCTGCGGGGCCTCGAGTCCTACGGGATGATGATGAGCGAGCGCGAGCTGGGCATCTCGGCCGACCACGCGGAGATATTGTTGCTCGATGATACCTTCGAGGTCGGGCGCCCCATCGCCGAGTACTTCCCCGTCGGGGAGACCATTCTCGACATCGACGTTACCCCGAACAGGCCAGACCTGTGGGGCATGATCGGGGTCGCCAGGGAATTCGCCGCCATAGTAGAGACGGACTTCAGGATCCCCGAGCCCTCTTTCGAAGCGGGAGGGAAGCCGACCCGCGACTTCGGGCTCAGGGTCGAGGCGGAGGATCTGTGTCCGCGCTACGATCTCAGGCGCATCTCGGACCTCCAAGCGGGGCAGAAGGCACCGCTCTGGATGCGGCGCAGGATCTTCGCCGGTGGCATGCGGCCCATAAACGCGATCGTGGACGCGACCAACTACGTCATGCTCGAGACCGGACAGCCCATCCACGCCTTCGACGCGGCCAGGGTCAGCGAGGGCATCGTCGTCAGGCGCGCCGGGCCCGAGGAGATGATCACACTCCTCGATGGTTCTACCCGTCAACTCGACGAGGAGATGCTCGTGATCGCCGACGAGGAGTGGGGGCTCGTGATCGCCGGAATCATGGGCGCCGAGGACGCCGAAGTTGGAGACGATACGACGGACGCCCTGGTCGAGGTGGCCAACTTCCAGGGGCGCAACATACTCCAGACCTCACAAAAACTGGGCCTGCGCACCGACGCCTCAGGCCGTTTCGAACGCGGCCTCGACCCGAACATGGTGTCCTACGCGATGGACCGGGTTAGCGCCCTGCTCTCGCAGGCGCCTGAGGGTAGGCCCGCCCATGACACCCTGAGCCACTACCCCGAGCCCGTGGAACCCTGGCGCGTGCCGCTGCGCCTCGGGCGGGCCGAGCTCCTGCTAGGCATGCCCGTGCAGATGGAGGAGGCGGCCGAGCGTCTCGAGGCCCTTGGTTGCGAGGTCGAGCGGGAGGACGGAAGGTTGTGGGCGACGGTTCCGACCTTCAGGAGGGACCTCCGCCGCGAGGCAGACCTCGTCGAGGAGGTCGGAAGGCTCATCGGGCTCGACAGGGTACCGGAGATGCTTCCCGCCGTTCCGCAGACAGGGGGACTTACGGAGGCTCAGCGAATGACTCGCCAACTGAGGCGCCTGCTCGCCGACCTCGGTCTCTCGGAGGCTATCACGTACCCGTTCGGTCCCGAGCGGTGGACGGAGGACCTCGGTCTCGACGATGGGGCCGTCGCGCTGGAGAACCCCCTGAGCGCCGAGGGCGGCTATCTGCGGACCAGCATCCTGCCCGGGCTGCTCGATGCCACGGCACGCAACAGGGCCTTCGGCGCGCGGGGCGGGGCGCTGTTCGAGGTAGGAAGCGTGTTTTTTAGAGATGTTCCGCAGGACGAACTGCGGGAGGTCGCGCTACGGTTCCGCATGACGGGCGAGTTCGGTGGGCAGGACGCCGGCGGACTGATGGGCGTGAGGGAGGCCAGTAGGGTCGGGGCCGTGTTCGCCGGCACCGTGCGCCCCGCGGGCTGGAACGTGCCCGAGCTGCGGGCCGGTTTCTTCGAAGCCAGGGGCCTGGCCGAGCGGCTGGTGCCAGATGCTCGCTTCGTACCAGGGACGAGACCGTACCTGCATCCCGGACGCTCGGCCGTGGTGTTTGTAGGCGATCGGGAGGCCGGCTGGGTCGGGGAACTGCATCCTGGGGTCGCCGCAAGGTTCGGCCTTACCGGCTGGCCCGTGGCCGCCCTCGAGTTGGACACCGCGGCGTGCCGGCCAGATCCGGAGCCCCAGTTCGAGCCTTTCGTCAACGTCCCCGCCGTCGCCAGAGACCTCGCCGTACTGGTCGACGAGCGGATACCGGTGGGCGAGATGCTGCGCGCGGTCTCCGGCCTGCCGAGCTCCTTGCTGACCGAGGTTCGCGTCTTCGACGTCTACGCAGGCAGCCCCGTTCCGTCGGGGCAGAAGAGCGTGGCCTTCGGCTTCACGTTCCAGGGCGAAAAGACGCTCACGGACGAGGAAGTGGACGCCGAGGTAGGGCGCATCCGGAGCAGGCTCGAAGACGAGTTCGGGGTGAGCCTCAGGAGCTAGACTCCCACTCCGATTTCAGGATGCTCATGAGTATGGCGTCGTGGAATCCGGATTCGCGCATTATGGCCTGGCGGAAGCGTCCTTCCTCTACGAAGCCCAACTTCTCGTAGGCCGAGATGGCCTGCTCGTTGAAGTCGAAGACGCTCAGACCTATGCGGTTGAGTCCTAGCTCCTCGAAAGCGTAGCGCAGTAGGCATTCGATAGCCTCACTCCCGTAACCCCGGTGGCGATCATCCTGAGGGCCCACGATCACCGAGAGTTCCGCCGACCCGTTGGCCTCGCTCTTGTTCATGAGGCTGATCACTCCTATGGGCTCGTCGTCGCCCCTGATGTGGATGGCGAACGAATCGTCCGTCCTGGAGAGCTCCCTGTCCTCGAAGAGCCTCTCGACCGCCGAACGACTCAGGGGAGCTGGAGCCCAGCTCGTCAGGTGCCAGATCTCCTGGTTCCCGTACCACTGCGCGTAGAGGGGATAGTTCTCACGGGCGTGACGCCGCAACTCGATCCTCTCACCTTCGAGCTTTCTGGCGCTGTCGTCGAGTCGCACGGCCCCGAATATACCGGGTTTGAAAGGGACGCGCCACGCTTTGTTTTCGAGATTTTCAGGCACCTAGCCACACCCGCGGCGATCGTGGGTACAATGTGGGGGTGCTGAACGGGGCCGTTGCAGGAGAGTGGGGAGACCGGAGCCGTGGCCTTCTCGTCTATCCAGAACCGGATCGTCGTCTCGACTAGTCCTGTTGATCCGGCGTCCCTCGACGAAAGCGGCGGCGCCCGTTGAGCCGCCAGGCGACCGCGCAACGGGCGGATGGCGCCTGCCCTGGTACCAGGATCGAGATGGTGGAGGATAGTCGTTGCCCCGTAGGTTTCCGGGGAGGGCATCATGCCTAAGCCGGTAGGCAGTTCCCAGCGCTACATGCCGGGCCTCGATGGGTTGCGGGCCATCGCCGTTATCGCGGTTATCGCGTACCATCTCGACCCCGATTGGGTTCCGGGGGGACTGCTCGGCGTCGGCGTTTTCTTTACCTTGAGCGGTTACCTGATAACAGATCTGCTCCTCGGCCAGCGGGAGGCCACGGGGAAACTCAAGCTCGGTGATTTCTGGCTGCGGAGGGCACGGCGACTACTGCCCGCCCTCTTCCTGATGCTTGCCGTAGTAGTGGCCTGGGTGACGTTGCTCGATAGATCCCAGCTTCCGAGCCTCAGGGGAGATGTGCTCGCCGCCGCTGCCTACGTGAGCAACTGGTGGAACATCGTGCGCGAAGCTTCCTACTTCGCCCGCTTTGGGCCGCCGCCCCCGCTCGACCACCTGTGGTCCCTCGCCGTGGAGGAGCAGTTCTATCTGATCTGGCCCTGGTTGCTCTTGTTGGGTCTGCGTTTCCTCCATGGACGCTACACCCTGGCCGTCGTGGCCCTGGCCGGGGCTGCCTTCTCCGCCGCTGCTATGGCCATGGTCTACCAGCCAGGCATAGATCCCACTCGCGTCTACGAAGGGACCGACACCCGCGCCTTCGGCCTGCTCGTCGGAGCCGCCCTGGCCATGGTGTGGCCGAGCCGCAAGCTTGGCGTCGACCGCATCACCCGGAGAGACCGTCTCATGTTGGACGTTGTCGGGGTCGCCGGATTGGTCGTCATAGCGCTCCTGATACTGCGGACCAGTGAGTACTCACCGTTTCTCTACAAGGGTGGGATCGTAGTGCTTTCGGTGGCCACGACCGTGACTGTGGCCGCCCTCGTGCATCCCGCGAGCTGGCTCGGCGTGGCCGTGGGCTGGACGCCGCTGCGCTGGATAGGGGTGCGCTCGTACGGTATCTACCTCTGGCACTACCCGATAATCGTGCTCACTGCACCGGGTATACAGCAGAAGGCGAGCCTCGGCCTGGAAGCGGTCCAGGTGGTCGCGACCGTCCTCGTCGCCGCCCTCTCCTGGCGGTTCTTCGAGGAACCCATCCGCCGCGGAGCGATCGGCCGGATCTGGGGCCAGGCCAGATCCAGGCTCCGGCGTAGGGGGGAAGCCCAACACGGGACTCTTCTTCCCCGGCGGCCGTTTGTCACCGGGGTGGTATCCATCGTGGCGGTTGGCGTCCTCGCGGTGGACTGCGCCGGATTGTCGGGGATGGTCAGCCCACGCGCGGAGAGCAGTGATCTTGCAAGCCGATCCGCGAAGGGCCCAAGAGATCCCGGCGTCTCCACGCATCAGACGGTCGCTGCTCCGACCACGACCCCGGCACCGGAGAAAACGTCGCCGGAGGCCACCTCACCCACCGATCAGGAGCCCAAGCGGAAACCGTCCGAGCCGAACTCGAAAGTGGCTGCGTCGCCCACCATGTCCTCCTGCAACTCGGTCGCTTACATCGGCGACTCTACATCGGAAGGCATGGTCTTACCGAGCTACTTGCCCGATCCCGACCACCGCCTGGGAGCGCAGTACGCCCGGGTTGGCGCCACGTCGCAATACCTTGAGATCTCGGGCGCCCGCTCGATCATCGAGACGCTGAATGAGCAACAGGCCAGTGGCTACGCGCTGGCCCGTGAACTGAAGGCGAACGGTTTCGACGGATGCTGGGTGATCGCGCTCGGCATGAACGACACGGCCAACGTCTACGTTGGTTCGACGGTAGGGCTAGAGACCAGGATCAAGCGTATGATGGGGGTGATAGGCGACCAGCCGGTGTTGTGGATAACCGTAAAGACGTTGCTCGAGACCGGCCCCTACGCGGAGGCCAACATGCAGGACTGGAACCGTACGGTCGTGGACGCCTGCTCGCGGTACCCGAACGTGCGGGTCTTCGACTGGGCTTCGCTGGCTGAAGATAGCTGGTACATCTCGGATGGGACCCACTACACATCGGAGGGCTCCAGGCAACGCGCCCGTCTGAGTGCGAACGCGCTCGCCCACGCCTTCCCCGCCTCGGGCAAGAGTTCGGATTGCGTCGTCAAATAGTCACTGGTTCACCTGCTCGTCGTGACGGGTCGCGGAGAGTCGGCGGGGATGTTATAAGGGTGCTTGAGATGGAGATTTCCTTTACATGAAGGTCATAGCGGACCGCATCGTCACCCTCGGTTTCGGGAAGTACGTGAGGGCCGACAACATCGTGGCCCTCGTCCCTATAGAGGAGGAGCGCGGGAGTGGCCGTCGCACGCTCGTCTACGTCGAGGGCCTACCCGAGCCACTGGTCGCGGGCCGGACGGAAGGGACTATCCTGAGGGACATGGTCGGCGCCGAGAGCGGGGCGACCGAGCTGCTCCGCGAGTTGCAACTGCAGATCGGCCAGGTCCGTCCCCTGCTGAAATCGTCCATTCGCTCCGAGGCGGGGCTCGACCTCGACGAACTCTCCCGCCGCATCACCGATCTTACGGGGGAGCAGGCATCTCCGCAGATGTTCTGAAGGCCTCCTTCTACGACAGGGATCCCAGGCAAGTCGCGGTCGGGCTCCTCGGATGCGTCCTCTCACATGAGACCGCGGAGGGGCGAACGTCGGGGGTGATCGTCGAGACAGAGGCGTACCGGCCCGAGGACCCGGCATGCCACGCTTACAATGGGCCGACCATGCGCAACCGCAATATCTTCGGCCCGCCGGGCATCGCCTACGTCTATCTCTCCTACGGCACTCACAACCTGCTCAACGTCGTCTGCGAGCCCGAGGGCATGGGTAGCGCCGTCCTGATCAGGGCTCTACGCCCTTCTGAAGGGGTGGCACTGATGGAGCGACGAAGGGGACGCACCCGCGA
This sequence comes from Actinomycetota bacterium, assembly GCA_046732815.1. Lineage (GTDB taxonomy): Bacteria > Actinomycetota > Rubrobacteria > Rubrobacterales > Rubrobacteraceae > Rubrobacter_D. Next base: position 13,370 of record JBKPNW010000238.1, read on the forward strand.
CCTGTGCAACGGTCCGGGCCGGCTGACCCGGGCGCTCGGCGTCGACCTGGCCCTCGACGGACGAGACATCACGTCGGGTAGCCTTACTATCTCGGACCGAGAATCACCGCCAGGGGACATCGTCGAGACGACCCGCATCGGCATAACCCGGGGGACAGAGCTGCCGTGGCGTTACCTGGTCGACGGGGACGAACACGTCTCTGTGCCACCGAAGACTACCTCGGGGCGGCGCTAGCGCTGGAACGCGTGAGTCCGCGGCTCATACAGCCGCTGCACGCTCTTTACGAGCCCAAGATACCCCCCGGCCGCAAACGCCACAAGAGCGACGAGCGCGCACAAAAGCAAGACGCCCATGGCGCGCAGGATCCGCGAGGCCGGGCTCCTGCGGGAAGAAGCACGTTTCTTGAGGTGCTCGGGTAAGCGTACCGGTCTTCGGGCCCCCTGACCCTCTCGCCCGACTCGTCTTCTTCCCATGGGTGCGGGCCATCGAGGCGCTATACTACACTACGCTGAGGTAGGTTACATTCGTATTGCGAGAAAGTTGCGATCTGTTAATGAAGTCCTTTCCGGAGCACCGGTCGATCTACAAGAACGCCGTGGACGTGATACCGCGCGAGGAGCTCGACCGGCGCCTCGCTGGCGGTGAGACACTCAGGGTGAAACTAGGCATAGACCCTACGGCCCCCGACATTCACCTCGGCTTCGCCGTGGTACTCCGGGAGCTTCGCGCTTTCCAGGACCTCGGGCACACGGCCGTGCTCGTTATAGGGGACTACACCGCTCGCGTCGGCGACCCTTCCGGGCGTTCGAAGACGCGACCGATCCTCTCGCCCTCGCAGATAGAGGAGAACACGCGGAGTTACCTCGAGCAGGCCTATGTGATCCTCGACCGCGCCAGGACCGAGGTCCGGCACAACTCCGAGTGGCTCGCGCCCCTTACTATGGCCGACCTTATCAGGCTGACCAGGGCGACGACGGTGGCCCGCATCCTGGAGCGGGACGACTTCAGCAAACGCTACGCCGCGAACGACCCCATAACATTGACCGAGCTACTGTATCCCCTGATGCAGGCCTACGATTCCGTCGCCATAGACGCCGACGTCGAGCTCGGCGGCACCGACCAGCTCTACAACTTGCTCATGGGCCGGCAGGTGATGGAGTACTACGGCAAGGAGCCGCAATGCGTCGTCACCACCCCGCTCCTGGTCGGCACCGACGGCAGGATCAAGATGAGCAAGTCCGTCGGTAACTACATAGGCGTAACGGACCCGCCCCGGGAGATGTTTGGCAAGGCCATGAGCATCCCCGACCACCTGATGGCAGACTACTACTCCCTCCTGCTCGACAGGCCGATGCCGGAGGCCGAACCCGTCGAACAGAAACGCGAGCTGGCCCGCTCGCTGGTGAGTAGGTTCCATAGCGAAGCCGCCGTGGCCGAAGCCGAAAGGCGCTTCGACGCCGTGGTACGCCGCGAAGTACCAGAAGACGCTCCCGTAGTGCGGTTACCAGAGCGCGAGGAGATCTGGATAGTCGACCTCATTACCCTGGCAGGTTTCGCCCAGACAAACGGCGAGGCGCGACGCTTCATAAAGGGTGGGGCGGTAAGGGTCGGAGGCCAGGTCATACGCGACGAGAAGCTCTCCCTCTCGAGTAACGAACTCGATGGCGAGGTCCTCCAGGTCGGCAAGCGCCGCTACGCCCGTCTTTCGGCGTAATCAGGGCTTCTAGCCCTGATTACGCCGAGCTAGTCAGCATTTCAGCACACTCCAGCCTTCGGCTTCCGCTCTTCAGCCGGTCAGCTTTTTGTCTTGGCTGACTAGCTGAAGTGCTGAAGTGCTGAAGTGCTGAGAATCGGGATTGACACCTCGGGGGCCGGTGCTATACTTCTCTAGCTGATGACGGGGAACTACTTGAAAATCGAGAGGGGCGCATAGGGTAGAACTCCCGACAGAGTGGGAGCGCTTACCTGGCCCGCCGAAAGGTGGGCGTTTTGATCGCCCGAAGAGATGGTAGACTCCGTCGGCTCCGCCGAGAGGCAGGGGCTTGAGGCCTTGAAAACTGGATAGCAGTGAAAGATTGGGTAGAGAACCCGTCTAAACCGCCGAGACTGACTCTTTGCGGTCCTGGAGTGTAAATCAGGGACCGCCGAGCGGGTAGCGCCCGCACCAACACGTACTGAAAGGCGCTTCGGCGCCAGAGCAGTATAGTTCGGAGAGTTTGATCTTGGCTCAGGACGAACGCTGACGGTGTGCTTTAGGCATGCAAGTCGAACGAGAAAGCCCTTCGGGGTGAGTAGAGTGGCGAACGGGTGAGTAACACGTGGGCAACCTGCCC
>JBKPNW010000239.1:0-21516 GCA_046732815.1 Actinomycetota bacterium
AGACCACTTGAGCGGGTAAGTGCCGCCGCTCATCCGTTCGTGTCCCTTGAGACCAGCACACAGCGCGCCAGGCGCTACATTGAGGGCTCCGCGAAGAAGGTCTATACTCCGTTTGGTTGCAAGGCTGGTAGGGAGGTTGCGGGGAGATCAGAGCCCCACAGGATCGCTCAACCACCATTTTTCCCGGCGTCACGCCGGACACTTCTCTAACCCGAAACGGAGGTTAACCTTGATCGGACCGTACACCAAGGCTGTGGATTCCGAGGTTCAAGACGCGCTCGACGGCGAACTGGAACGCCAGCGCAACACCATCGAGCTCATCGCGAGCGAAAACTTCACCTCGCCCGCGGTACTCGCGGCGCAGGGCTCGGTTCTCACCAACAAATACGCGGAGGGCTACCCGGGCAAGCGCTACTACGGGGGCTGCGAGCAGGTGGACAAGGTCGAGAACCTCGCCATCGAGCGGGCGAAAAGGCTCTTCGGGGCCGAGCACGTCAACGTGCAGCCCCACTCGGGGAGCCAGGCCAACGAGGCCGCCTACGCGGCGCTCGTCGATCCCGGCGAGAAGGTACTCTCCATGGACCTCGCCCACGGAGGGCACCTCACGCACGGGATGAAGATCAACTTCTCAGGCAGGACCTATGACTTCGTCCACTACGGCGTCGGCCAGGATGGCTACATCGACTACGACGAGGTCCGCGAAATCGCGCAGCGCGAGAGGCCAAAGATGATCCTGGCCGGAGCCAGCGCCTACCCGCGGATCCTCGACTTCGGGCGGTTCCGTGAGATCTCCGACGAGGTAGGAGCCTTCTTCCTAACGGACATGGCCCACATCGCCGGCCTCGTCGCCGCCGACGTCCACCCCTCCCCGATACCCTACTGCGAGATCGTAACCACGACCACCCACAAGACCCTCAGGGGGGCCCGTGGGGGTATGATCCTCTGCCGCGAAGAGTTCGCCAAGAAGGTCAACAGCCGCGTCTTCCCCGGAATGCAGGGCGGCCCGCTGATGCACGCCATAGCCGGAAAAGCCGTGGCCCTCGGTGAGGCGCTCCAGCCCGAGTTCGCAGTCTACGCCCGCCAGATCGTCGATAACTGCAAGGCCCTGGCCGACGGTCTCCTGGAAGGCGGTCTGAACCTCGTCTCCGGCGGAACGGACAACCACCTCATCCTGGTCGACCTCAAGGAGACCGGCGTTACCGGCAAGGAACTCGAAGATTCGCTGGAGGCCGTCGGTGTCACCTGCAACAAGAACATGGTCCCCAATGACCCCGAGCCGCCGACCGTCACCAGCGGCGTCAGGCTCGGAACCGCGGCGATGACGACCCGCGGCATGGGCGAGGACGAGATGCAAGAGATAGCGGAGATCATCGTGGCTACGACGCGCGGCGAAACAGGCGGCCTGCGCGACAGGGTGAGAGTCCTTACGGAGGCGTACCCGCTCTATGAGTGAGACCACCCCCGACTTGAAGAACCTCCACGTCGTAGACGGACCACTGAGCAGCAACAAGCTCGCCGTCCTGCGCGACGAGCGGACCAGGACCCCCGATTTCAGGCAGGCCATGAAAGAGCTCGCTCTCATCATGGTCGCCGAGGCCACGAGGAATATGCCCACGCATCAAGTCCAGATCCGCACACCCCTGACCGAAACGGAGGTCGAAGAGATCTCCGGCCCCGTCTGCCTCGTCCCGGTCCTGCGCGCCGGCCTCGGCATGCTCGACGGAGCACTCGACCTCCTGCCGACGGCGACGGTCGGCTTTATGGGTCTGCAGCGCGACGAGGAGACGGCCCAGCCGATCGAGTACTACGTGAACCTCCCGCGCAACCTCGACGAGTACCTTGTCCTCGTATTGGACCCCATGCTGGCGACAGGCGGCAGCCTCTCGGCCACCATTGACAAGCTCAAGGAGGAGGGGGCGACCTGGATCTCCTGCCTCCACGCCGTCGCCGCCGTGCCCGGCGTCGAGCGCCTCACCGGCGAGCACCCCGACGTGACCTTCTACGCCGCCGCCGTCGATCCCGAACTCGACGATAACTCGTTCATCGTCCCTGGCCTGGGCGACGCTGGAGACCGCCTCTATGGAACCCTTTAAAGACCCGACGACAGACACCTCGAACTCCCACGAGACGCTGAAGAAAGTCCGTCCTTCCTGGGACGAGTACTTCATGCGCATAGCGCACGAGGTCGCGACCCGCTCGACCTGCCCACGCCTCGCCGTGGGTGCCGTGATCGTACGCGACAAACGCATCCTGACCACCGGCTATAACGGTAGTCCTTCCGGGATGCCGCATTGTGAAGACGTGGGATGCCTCATCAGGATCGTGGACGGCCGCGAGAGCTGCCAGCGCACCCTCCACGCCGAGCAGAACGCCATAATCCAGGCCGCCTACCACGGCGTCTCCGTGACGGGAGCCTCCATCTACTGCACCCACCAGCCGTGCCTGATGTGCGTGAAGATGGTCATGAACGCCGGGATCGAAGAGGTGCACTACTCGGGCGGCTACCCCGATCCGCTCGCCATGGAGCTCGCCTCCGAGGGCGGCCTCGCAATGGTCCGCTTTACGCCAGACCCATAGAGGGTCCTGACCCGATCTCGTCCAGGGCGCCGAAAACGGCCGCGCTCTCCCGTCGCGAAGGCCGCCGCTCGGGAGGCCCACATGTATAAAACCGGTAACGCTCGGTCATGAGCACCAGCGCCTGGACAGGCTCATCGAGGAGTTCTCGGAGAGCGGAAGCCAGACTCGGGCGGCCCGTGTCGGTCGGCAGGAGGGGGCGTTTTTCAGAGATTGACACTGATTGCAACAGTTTAGCCCGTAAGGTATAGTTCTGGTGATGCCCGACACCAGATCTCAACGAAACGGCGCGAGCGACAACTACGCTCGATACATAGGCGTCGGGTTCACTTTCGTTTTCATCGTAGTGGTTCCTGCCGCCGTCGGGTTTTTCCTGGACAAGGCTTTTGGGACACCACCGCTTTTCCTTATCCTCGGCCTCGGATTGGGATTCGCCGGGGCGCTATATTACGCGTATCGGGAGATGCAAAAGTTGGGCGGCGGATGAGCCCGCACTGGAGAATAGCCATCCGGTCCGCGGCCTGGGTGTCCGCCGGGGCCCTCGTGGCCGGGACGGCGATCTGGTACCTCTACGGCGCTTCTCATGCTGGCGCCTTCCTCTACGGCGTGGCGATGGGGCTTCTCAGCTTCGTCTCGATGGCCGCAACCGTCTCGCTGCTGACGGACCGTTCCACGCCGGCCATGATGATGGCTGTGGCGGGTTCGTTCGGGGCGCGGTGTGTTTTCGCCGCGGTGGCCCTGGGTATTCCCGCCTATCTGAGCCTCTGGCCGGTCTTTCCCATGCTCGTCGGGTTTGCCATGGTCTATCTGGCGGAGAACGTGGTGCTGTTGCCGATGATGCCGAGGAGGTTAAGCCGCACAGGGACGCAGAGTGCTGGTGAGAGTATGGAGAGAGAAGAACGGAAGGTGGGCACTTGAGGGGTGGGCTCGTGCTGGCGCAGGTAAGCCAGGAGGAGTTGCGGACCAAGATCCTGCACGCCTGGGAGGCCGCCCAGCATTCCTGGGTCATCCCCATACACCTCGGCCCTGTCGACCTCTCCATAAACAAGATCATCTGGTTCTTGTTCCTCGGGGCAGCCATCACGTTCGTGATCCTTTTCGTCGGGGCCAGGCTGCTCAAGGACCGGCCAGGCGCCTACCAGGTGATCGTGGAGGAGGTCTACGGCTTCGGGCGCAGCTACCTCGGCGGCCAGATAGGCGAGGAGGGGATGAAGTGGTTCCCTTACACGCTCTCCATCTTCGTCTTCTTGCTGACGCTGAACATCATTGGGCTGTTCCCGGACAGTTATCCCGTGACGAGCAATCTTTCGTTCACCGCGACTCTGGCCCTGATCACTTTCGTGCTCACGCATTACATGGGCGTCAAGCGCAACGGCGCCGGAACCTATTTCAAGAGCTGGGTTCCCGCCGGACTGCCGGTCAAGATCTTTATGGCCCCGTTTATGTTCTTTATCCACACCCTGAGCGAGATAGCCAGGCCGGTGACGCTGGCCGTGCGACTCTACGCCAACATGCTGGCGGGGCACCTGATCATCTTCGTTTTTCTGAGCTTCATCCTTTATGCGGGCGGTTTCTTCTCCGTGGCGGGAGCCATGGTATCGGTCGTCGCCGTGCCCGCGGCGATAGTCTTCTACGCGTTCGAGATCTTCGTCGCCGTGTTGCAAGCTTACATCTTCGCTATCCTGACGCAGGTCTACATAGAGTTGGCAATATACGCCGACGAGAGCCACTAGGGCCTCGGGGCCGAGCAATGAAAGTAATTCAGAGAGGAGAGATAGAATGGAACTTCTGACGACGCTGCAACCCATGCTGGCGCTACTTCAGTTATCCGGTGATATTACCGTGGTAGGGGTCGGCATCGCGGCGGGCGCCTCCATGATCGGTTCGGGCATAGGTATGGGCTACCTCTTCGGGCAGGTCATCGCGAGCATCCACCGTCAGCCGGAGGCCTTCGAGCAGTCGAGGCCGTGGATGTTCTTCGGCCTCGCATTCGTGGAGCAGTTCGCCATCTTCGGCATACTCTTCGCGTTGCTAATAGCCTTCGACGTCCTTTAGAAGAGGGGGGAGGACTAGCATGGGCACCATCTTCGACCCGTTCAACACCAGCCTGATCTTCTGGGAGCTGGTAACTTTCGGCATCCTGGTCTTCCTCCTATGGCGTTACGTCTATCCGCCGATCCGCAGGCAGATCCAGGAGCGTCAGTCCCAGATAGAGCGTGCCATAGACGAGGCCGAGAAGACGCGGGCCGAGGCCCGCGAGCTCCTGGCCGAGTACAGGCGCCAGATCGAGGAGGCCCGCGGCGAGGGACGCAAGATCCTCGAGGACGCCCGCAAGCAGGCCGAAGCCCAGCGCGAGCGTACCAAGAGGGAGGCTCGCGAGGAGGGCGACCGCATCATCCAGCGCGCCCGCGAGGAGATAGACCGCGAGCGCGAGTCGGCCCTGCGCGAAGTCCGCCGCGAGGTCGCAGACATGGTCGTCCAGGCCTCCGAGCAGGTCATAGGACGCTCCATAGACCGCGACGAGCACGAGCGTCTGATCTCCCAGGCCCTCGACGAGCTCGAAGCCGAAGTGGCCGGAAGCGGGACCGCTTGAGCGCGGTCTCCACGTACGCCGAAGCTCTCTTCGAGGCGGCGCGCGAGCGAGACGAGCTAGAGGAAGTTCTCTCCGACCTCGGGCAGTTCACAGGCGCCCTGCACGAGAGCGAGGAACTCAGGTTGTTCTTCTACGGCGGACAGGTCCCCGAGCGTCAGAAGCGCAGGGCCATCGACGGCCTGACCGAAGGCATGAAGATCTCCTCGACCAATTTCTTGAAGGTGCTGGGCGACAATGGGCGCGAGGAGATCCTGGAAGAGGTGTTCGACCGCTACGAGGAGCTCGTCAAAGAGTACCTGGGCAGGGTCGAGGTAGGCGTAACGACCGCCGTCGAGCTCTCCGAAGAACAGCTCGACAGGCTTAGAGAACGACTCGCAGATGTACTCGAAGGTCGGGAGATCATTCTCGAAACCAGCGTGGACCCCGACCTTTTGGGGGGGGCGGTCTTCCGGTTCGGGGGACGCATGATGGACGGCAGTATCCGGGGGCGGCTGGAGAGCCTCCGGGAGGGGATGCTCGAGAGGAGTGTTGTTTAGTGGGCAGGCTAAGGCCGGAGGAGATCTCCTCCATACTGAAGGGCGCTATAACAGATTACGAGAACCGGGTGAGGACCGAAGAGGTCGGCCAGGTCCTCGAGGTCGGGGACGGCATCGCGCGTGTCCACGGCCTTACCAACGCCATGTACCAGGAGATGCTCGAGTTCGAGGACTCGCGGGGGGAGAAGATCACAGGCCTCGCGCTCAACCTGGAAGAGGACAACGTCGGTGTTATCGTAGCCGGCGACGACACCCACATCCAGGAGGGCAATACGGTAAGGCGCACGGAGCGGCTGGCCAGCGTGCCGGTCGGCGAGGGCGTCCTGGGCCGGGTCATAGACGCCCTCGGGCGCCCGATGGATGGGAAGGGTGAGATCGAGGCCGAGGAGACCCTCCCCGTGGAGATAGTGGCGCCCGGGATTATCCGGCGCCAGCCGGTCAAGCAGCCGCTACAGACTGGGATCAAGGCGATAGACTCCATGATCCCGATCGGACGAGGACAGCGGGAGCTCGTCATCGGCGACAGGAAGACGGGCAAGACCTCGATCCTGCTCGACACCATCATCAACCAGGCCGACCAGGACGTGAAGTGCGTCTACGTCGCCATCGGCCAGAAGGACTCTACCGTGGCCGGCGTCGTCGCCGCCCTCGAGGAGGCCGGAGCTCTCGAATACACCACCGTCATCAACGCCTCGGCGGCCCAGTCTGCGACGCTACAATACCTGGCCCCGTACGCGGGGTGCGCGATCGGCGAGTTCTTCATGAACAGGGGTGAGGACGCGCTCCTGATCTACGACGATCTCTCCAAGCATGCCGTCGCCTACCGTCAGATGATGTTGCTCCTCAGGCGTCCGCCCGGCCGCGAGGCTTATCCGGGAGACGTTTTTTATCTGCACTCCAGGCTCCTGGAGCGGGCGGCCAAGCTCTCGGAGGAGGCGGGGGGCGGGTCGCTCACGGCGCTGCCGGTGATCGAGACCAAGGCAGGGGACATCTCCGCCTACATCCCGACCAACGTCATCTCCATCACGGACGGACAGATCTTCCTCGACTCCGACCTCTTCAACTCGGGCCAGCGTCCGGCCATCGATACGGGTAACTCGGTGAGCCGCGTGGGCTCGTCGGCCCAGATCAAAGCCATGAAGGACGTCGCTGGCACGCTGCGCCTGGACCTGAACCAGTATCGCGAGCTCGCGAGCTTCGCCCAGTTCGGGAGCGACCTGGACAAGGCCACGCAGCAGACACTGGGGCGCGGCGAACGTCTCACGGCGATCCTGCGGCAGGGCGAGCTCGATCCGATGCCCGTCGAGGAGCAGGTCGTGGTCCTCTACGCCGCCTCCAACGGGTATCTGGACGAGGTAGAGCCCGACTCGGTCCCCGACTGGGAGGGCCAGTTCCGCGACTTTATGCGCGACACGCACGGCGACCTGCTGGAGTCGGTCCGCGACGAACAGAAGCTCTCCGACGAGAACGAGGAGAAGCTGCAGGAGGCCATCGAGAACTTCAACTCCAACTACGAGCCGGAGCAGCCCAGCCTGGTCGAAGTTTCGGTGGAGGACGAGGAAGAGTCTGAGAACGGGCGAGAGCAGGCCAGCGAGGAAGAGGGGAGCTAGAGCTTGCCTACAGCAAGGGATCTTCAGAGGCAGATCAACACCGTAAAGAACCAGGCCAGGGTCTTCTCCGCCCTGCAGACGGTCTCCTCTGTGAAGTTCCGCAAGGCGGAGGCCAGGGTCAGACGGGCCCGCCCTTACGCGGAGAACGTCGAGCAGATGATGCGCGACGTGGCGGGCAACGCTTCGGAAGACCTCCCCATCCTCACGGGGAGGGAGGTCGAGCGGGTCGCCGTATGTAGCTTCACCGCGGACAGGGGCCTCGCCGGCGGTTTCAACGCACAGGTGCTCCGCAGGACCGTGCGTCTCAGGGAGGAGAAGGACCCTGACGCGCTGCAGGTGGCCAGCGGCCGCAAGGCCGTGGCTTTCTTCCGCTTCCGGCGCGTCGAGCTCGCCGAGGTCTTTACGGGTTTCACAGACAACCCCACCTACGATAATGCCCGTGAGCTCGGTCGCGCCCTCACCCGTCTGTTCGACGACAGGGAGGCCGATGAGGTGTACCTCGTCTACAACCGCTTTGAGAGCGCCCTGAACCAGAGACCGGTCGTCAAACGGGTCCTGCCCGTCGCAGGGGAGGATGAGGAAGCAAAGAACGGCGCCTCCTACATGGACTACGTCCCCGACGCGGAGACGGTACTCAAGAGGCTGGTCCCACGCTACGTCGAGACGATGGTGTGGCAGGCCCTCCTCGAAGGTGCCGCAGGAGAGCACGGCGCCCGCATGACGGCGATGAAGAACGCTACGGACAACGCAAACGATCTGGTGCGCGACCTCACCCTCCAGATGAACAAGGCGCGACAGGCCCAGATCACCCAGGAGATACTCGAGATCGTCGGCGGCGCGGAGGCCCTCTCCGCGGGCTAGAGAAAGGGAGTTTTATGACCGAGAGCGACAGCGGACAGTCCTTCAACCGCACGACCTTCGGTGGCGAAAGGGGCGAGGTAGACAACGGCCACGCCGCGGCGCAGCAGGAGGCCGGTCAGGACGGCCACGAAGAGCGCCGCGCGGGCGTCGGCACCGTCATCGAGGTAAAGGGACCCGTCGTGGACGTCAGGTTCCCGCCCGAGGATATACCGGAGATCTTCAACGCCGTCACGGTGTCCATGGAGACGGAGGGGGAGACTACCGAGCTGACCCTGGAGGTGCAGCAGCTCCTCGGGGACGATATGGTCCGCACGGTGGCCATGTCTTCGACCGACGGCCTGAGGCGCGGGGTCGACGCCAGGGACACGGGACGCCCTATTGCGGTGCCCGTGGGCAAGAACGTGCTGGGGCGCGTGCTCGACGTGCTCGGGCAGCCCGTCGACGAGCGGGGGCCGGTGGAGGACCCCGAAGACTACTGGCCTATACACCGTCCTTCCCCGCGTTTCGAGGACCTCACGACGCAGGCCGAGCAGTTCGTCACGGGCATCAAGGTCATGGACCTTCTTTGTCCGGTGCGCAGGGGCGGCAAGGTCGGCCTCTTCGGCGGCGCCGGCGTAGGCAAGACGGTCGTTATCCAGGAGCTGATCAACAACATAGCCCTGCAATACGAGGGCACCTCGGTCTTCGCCGGCGTCGGCGAGCGCACCCGCGAGGGGAACGACCTCTACGGTGAGTTCGAGGAAGCAGGGATTCTCTCCAACGTGGGACTTGTCTTCGGACAGATGAACGAGCCGCCTGGCGCCCGTTTCCGCGTAGGGCTCACCGGCGTCACCCTGGCCGAGTACTTCCGTGAGGAGCTTGGCCAGGACGTGCTCTTCTTCGTCGATAACATCTTCCGCTTCGTGCAGTCGGGGAACGAGGTCTCGGCCCTCATGGGACGTATGCCCTCCGAGGTCGGCTACCAGCCCACCCTCGGCACCGAGATGGGCGCGCTTCAGGAGCGCATAACCTCGACGAAGAATGGGTCGATCACAAGCTTCCAGGCCGTCTACGTCCCGGCCGACGACTTTACCGACCCGGCGCCTTTCACGGTGTTCGCCCACCTCGACTCCACGGTCGAGCTCTCGCGGTCCCTGTCGGCCCAGGGTATCTACCCAGCCGTCGACCCTCTGAGCTCGTCCTCGACGCTCCTCGACCCATCAGTAGTCGGCGACGAGCACTACCAGGTGGCCCAGGAGGTCAAGAACATCCTGCAACGCTACAAGGAGCTGCAGGACATCATCGCGATCCTCGGCATAGACGAGCTTTCCGAGGAGGACAAAGTCATCGTCGGCAGGGCCAGGCGCCTCCAGCGCTTCCTCTCCCAGCCTTTCTTCGTGGCCGAGCAGTTCACCGGCCTCGAAGGCAAGTTCGTCGAGCTCGATGAGACGATTCGCTCCTTCAAAGAAGTCGTCGAAGGAAAGCACGACGAACTGCCCGAGCAGGCGTTCTACCTGGTCGGAGGCATCGACGAGGCCGTGGCCAAAGCAAGAGAGGCCAGCGACGAAGAGGAGTCGGAGGACGAGGACTCCGGGGAAGAAGAATCCCAGGATGAGGAGTCCGGTGGGGCCGAAGCCACAAGTGACGGCCCCGCAGAGAGTTCCGGGGATGAGGAGTCCGGCGAGGACGACGAGCGCTGATGGCCGAGGGTCGTGATCAGGGGGACGGAGGGCGGCAACTCTTCTGCCGGGTCATCACGCCCGAGGAAGTGATCTACGACGGTGAGGCCGACCTCGTGATCGCCCGCATCGCCGACGGGGACATCGGGGTTCTCGTCGACCACTCCCCGCTGGTCTCGACCATGGAGCCGGGGGAGGTCCGCATCAGGGAAGACGACGAGCAGCACGTCTACGCGATCTCCGACGGGTTTTTCAAGGTCTCCGAGAACCTCGTGCAGGTGCTCGTCGAGGAGGCGGTCGTCCCCGAGGATATCGACGTCGACGCGGCGGAGACCCGTGTCGAGGAGGCGGAGCGTGATCTCTCGGAGGTCTCGGAAGAGGCCGAGGATCGTGATAGAGAGGTCGCCGAGATAGTGCGCCGCCAGCGCGTGGGTGAGAACCTCGTGCGCGTGGCGCGAAAATACAGCGAAAGCTAGCGCCGAAAAGCGCTAGAATACAAGCCGGGCGAAACGGCATCGCCGGTCGTAACGCAGACGTTATCCGGCTGTTGTCGTTTCGTAACCTTTCGTGGGCATACTGGTACCACGAGTCCGGCTGAGAGCGGACCGGGAAGCAAAGGCATACCGGGGAGGATCCGTGTCTGAGAGATTCTACGTCGAGGGCGGCAAACGCTTGCAGGGGGAGATCGAGGTCTCCGGGGCCAAGAATGCGGCCCTGAAATTCGTCGCTGCGGCGCTCCTGGCACCGGGCAAAACGGTTCTCCACCGCGTCCCCCGCATCAAAGACATCCACACGATGATCGCCCTCCTCGACGAGCTCGGGGTCAAGACCAGCTTCTCGGGAAGCACCCTGGAGATCGACGCCTCCACCGTGGACTCCTACACGGCCCCCTACGAGTTGGTGCGCCAGATGCGCGCCAGCCTCGTCGTCCTCGGGCCGCTCGCCGCACGCTTCGGGGAGGCCGAGGTCTCGGCGCCCGGTGGGTGCAACCTGGGCTTGAGGAAGTTCAACTTCCACGTCGACGGCCTGCGGGCGCTCGGTGCCGAAGTCGAGCTCGACCACGGCTTTATAAAGGCGAGCGCGCCCCACGGGTTGCGCGCGGCCGAGGTCAACTTCGAGTATCCGAGCGTCGGCGCCACCGAGAACGTCATGATGGCGGCCGTGCTCGCCGACGGGGTAACCATAATAGAGAACGGCGCGAGAGAGCCGGAGATCTCCGCCCTCGCCGGCTTCCTCAACTCGATGGGCGCGCGCGTCAAGGGCGCAGGCACCGGCCGCATCGTGATAGAAGGCGTCGGGGAACTCCACCCCACCGAGTGGACGGTGATGCCAGACCGCATCGAAGCCGGCACCTTCTTGATGGCCATGGCGGCGACCGGCGGGGACGTCACGGTCACCAACGCCCTCCCCGGGCACCTGAAGATGGAGCTCGAGAAGCTGCGGGAGATGGGCGTGCAGGTAGACGCCACCCCGGGCTCTCCCGGCATCAGGGCGAGGGTCGACGACCCGGCCTCGCTCTCCGGAGTCGACGTCGCGACCCTTCCTTTCCCCGGCTTCGCGACCGACCTCCAGGCCCAGATGATGGTCTTGCTCACCCAGGCTTCTGGCGCCGGCATCATCACGGAGAACGTCTACGAGAACAGGCTGCAGGTGGCCGAGGAGTTGAACCGCCTCGACGCCGCCATAGACCTCTTCGGCGGCCACAGGGCCCTCATCCGCGGCCCGCGCCGCCTGCAGGGAACCATCGTGCAGGCCCCAGACCTGCGCGGTGGCGCGGCGCTCGTCATGGCCGGCCTCGTCTCCGAGGGCACTACTGTCGTGGACGGCGCCACGCACATCCTGCGGGGCTACGAGGACTTCGAAGAGAAGCTTACCTCCCTGGGCGCGACTGTCGCCTTCGAAGCAGGAGCCCCCGTGCACCGCTAGAGGTTTCACGAGCCGAAGATTGCTACGGCGGCACCCAGGGTACATAAAGACGCCTCAAGGCATGTGGAATAAACTTCTCCAGGCAACGGCCGAAAGGCGGAGAAAACTCTGGCGGTAATATCCGAGAATACCGAGGTATTCGCGCTCACGCAGCAACTCGTGCGCTACAAGTCTTATACGCCGGGTGCTGCGCAATCGGCCATCGACTTTATCAACGGGTGGTTCGGGGCGCGTGGGCTCGAGACAGCGCGTTATACGGGTGCGGGGCCCCGCGGAGATTTGACGTCGCTCGTTGTGCAGGTGGGGGAGGGCGAACCCAGGATCCTGCTTCACGGCCACGTCGACGTGGTGCCGGGTGAGGAGTCGCAGTTCGAGCCGCGGGAGGCGGGGGACGAGCTCTACGGTCGTGGTGTCTACGATATGAAAGGCGCCCTCGCCGCGATGATGTACGCCGTCGAGGACCTGCGGGACATGGGGTGTGAAGCCACGGTCGAGCTCCTGGTAGTCCCTGACGAGGAGGGTGAACACGGCGCGAAGACGGGCGCTGAGGTCTTGATCTCCAACGGCCACGTTGGGGACTTCCTGATCACGGGCGAGCCAACGGACTTCCATATCGGTACCCAGGCCAAGGGTGTGCTCGACGCCCGCGTGACGTTGCGGGGCAAGAGCGCCCACGGCTCCCAGCCCTGGCTGGGCAAGAACGCCGCGCTACTTGCATACGAGCACTTTCGCCAGGTTACCGACCTGCCTTTCACCAGGGAGAGGAGCGACCTTTTCCCATACCCGAGCGTGAACCTCGCGCGGATCATCGGGGGGGACGTGCTCAACCGCGTGCCGGACCGCTGCACGTACGATCTCGACGTCCGCTTCCTCCCCAACCAGGACCCCGAGGAGATCGTACGCCAGATACGCTCTGTCGACCTGCCCGCCGAAGTCGAGGTCCTGTTCTACCGCGAACCCACCTACGTGACGCGCAAAAACCCTTACGTGAAGGTGCTCCGCGAGGTTTCGGCGCGCCACTTCCGCGGCAACTCCGTCGGCGTGGGCCGCCACGGCGCCAGCGACGTCGTCTACTTCCAGCGCGCCGGAGTGCCCGGCGTCGAGTTCGGTCCTGTAGGCGGGGGGCACCACGGACCCAACGAATACGTAGTGACCTCCTCCCTGGAGACCTACAGGCAGATGATCGTGCAGTTCGTCCAGATCGTCGGCCGTAACGGCAAGGTGCTCTGATGCCGGAAGCCTGGAGCCTGAGGAGGCGCCTCACTCTCCAGGGGGGCGAGATCGCCTACGATGTGCTCGGCTACGGGCCGCCCCTGATCCTGGTCCACGGCACGCCCAGCCGCTCCTACATCTGGCGCGACGTCGCCATGAGGCTGGCAGACAGGTTCACCGTCTACGTCTACGACCTGCTCGGGTTCGGCCAGTCCGAGCGCAATGAAGGACTCGACGTCTCTATCGCGGGCCAGTCACGACTGCTCGCCGAGCTGGTAGAGGCCTGGGAGCTCGAGACGCCCTCGGTAGCAGGACACGACATAGGGGGTGCGATCGCCCTGCGCGCCCACCTGCTGGAAGACGTGCCTTTCGGGTGCATCGCCCTCCTCGACAGCGTCGTCCTGCGTCCCTGGATAACCCCAACGACCAGGCACGTAAGAGAGCACCTCGACGTCTACGCAACCATGCCCGTCGGGATCTTCGAGGCCGTCATCGCCTCTCACCTGCGTACAGCGACGCACAGGCCCCTCGACGAGGGCGCCTTCGCAACCTACCTCGAAGGCTGGAGGGGCGAGTTGGGACAGAAGCTCTATTTGCACAAAGATGCCCACCTGGACGAGGACGACACCACTCCGGTCGAACCCCTCCTCCCTTCCCTCGGCGTTCCCGTCAGGATCATCTGGGGCGAGCAGGACGCGTGGCTGGATCCCACTCTCGCCGAACGCCTGCACGAGACCATCCCAAACTCCGATCTCGTGCTCTTGCCCGAGACAGGCCACTTCGCTATGGAAGATAGCCCGAAAGAGGTCGCAGAGGCACTCTTCGATTTCTTCAGTCGGTGTAGTAACTTCGCTACTTCGAAATGATTCTTAAAGTGGAGCCCGCGTGCCCCACATAACCGTCATACCGAATCCGTCTGAAGGGTAGCGCTTTGCGGCTTGTGGCGCGCCTGGCCTTCTCTTCCGTCATTCCCGCGATAGCGGGAATCCACGGGTAGTGAAAGCGGTAGGTCCCCTCGCTGTGGCGTGGCCACTTACCCGGAACTGGTATGAATGGCTTTAGTGCGTCTATGGGCGATTCGCGAACCGCCCCTACTACCAAAACTACGCATCTCCTTTGCTGGATCCCGCCTCCTGGAAAGGCTCGCCCTCCCCGCGGGGCTGCGCGCCGCCGGCCATCGTCGGCTCGGCCTCGGCTTCGGCCTCCTCCTGGGCTATCGCGCCGCCGGAGATGGCGACGATGCCGTTCTCCAGGGAGGAGATCTCCCCTCCCAGGCTCGCCCAGACGCCGACGGAGAAGCCCTGGTCGACGGGTTCGCCTATCTTCTGTTCGTATCCCACCTCGTCGCCCTCGGAGATGAGCGGCGTGGCAGGCGAGAGTAGACCTCCCCCCAGGGGCACGTTGACGCCAGAAATTCTCCCGACCAGAGAGACGATGCCTTCTTCCGGGCACTCCGTCTTTATCTCGGCGTACTCCTTGCCCTGCCTGCCCTCCGGAATCACGAACAGCGAGTTTGTCATCCGCCGCACGTAGGCGTCGCCCGTACCCAGCTGTGCGATGGCCATGTCATGCAGGTAGGGGCCGCCGTCCAGGACCGTGAGGTGGCCGGAGTTCTCGACATCGAGGCCCGCGATCTTAAGTACTTCGCTCACCGAGGCGCCTATCGGCACTTCGTAGACCTTCGTGTCCACCTCCTCGCCGTAGACGGTGAAGAACTTGGTGGTGAGGGGTTTACCGAGGAAGAGGGCGTTGTAGACGTTGAGCAGCGATTCCGTATTGTTGACGATCTTGCCGACGTCAGGCGGCATCCCCGGGCGCCTGGTCCCGTCGGGGTTGTCCACGAACCGGGGCACCTTCGTCTCCGTGGCGTGCTTGACGAGGGTCTTCTCCTCACCGAGAGCGTAGGTATCAGGCACGTAGCGCACGTCGAAGACGCCGTCAGCATGTTCCTGGTAATCAGCGTACCACTCCCTGTCCTTCTCGTGGACGGCCAGGGTGATCTGCTCGAAGTCGAAGATCGTTTTCATGGCCTCGAAGAGCTGGAGGAACTCCTCGAGATATTCCTTGTGTAAGAGTTTATCGCCCCAGTAACCGGGTTCGCTCTCGGTGGCGTTGACGAGCAGGTGCGGCAGGGGCCTCATGTACTTGAAGTAGGTCGGGAAGCCACCACCACCCGCGCCGACGATGCCGGCCTGGCGCATGATCTCCACGGCCTCCTCGACGCTCAAGCCCTTTACTTCCCCGAGGCTGCGCTGCTTTAAATCGGCCATGATCCCCTGTTCTCGAGAGTCCTCAGACTAGTTGATCTCCACACCAGGCGCGATGCTCGAGTAGTCGAACTCGGCCGCCTTGGTGGCGAATTCCTGCAGATATTCCGGGACCTCGTCGCCGGGGTAGATGGCCTCCACTGGGCACTCGGGCATGCACATGGAGCAGTCGATGCACTCCGCCGGGTTGATTATGAAGTGGTCGCCGGCGTCGTAGATGCAGTCGACCGGGCACGCCGTCACACAGGCCGTGTTCTTCGTGCCGATGCACGCTTCCGTTATAACGTAGGCCACACGCTCTCCCTTATGTAAGTGCCGGATTCTCCGCAGATCAGTCTAGCATGTCAGCACGCCGCTTCGCGGCTCTCAGCATTTCAGCACTCTAAGCCCTGCGGGCCTCGCTTGTCAGCTTCTCCCGTTCCGGCCTCGCCCGGCTGTGGAAGGGGAACCGCTGCCAGCTGTGGCCAGGTAGTGCGCACGGGGTGGAGCCACGGCACGACTAGCCGAAGTGCTGACAAGCCTGCGAAGCAGGCGTGCTTCTATTCGCCGCTTGCTACCGTTAGTAGCTCCTTGAAAGTTACAGCTTGCGAGGGTATATTGCGATTGGATTATCGGGTAGAAAGGCTAGGTTTGGCGCTAGGTCTGTTGCAACAGGAGGCTTCCTACGGGATGGTCTATCTGTACGTGGGGATCTTCATGTTGCTGGTCACGGGTTTCGTGGCGACCACGCTGGTACTCGCGCGTCTGATCTCTCCCGGCCGCCGCTCGAGCGCGAAGTCCCAGAACTACGAGACGGGCGAGATGACGGTGACGGACCCCTGGCGGCCCTTCCCCGTGCGCTACTACGTCTTCGCCCTGCTCTTCCTCGTCTTCGACGTGGAGGCGGCCTTTTTGTATCCGTGGGCGGTGATCTACAGGAGCCTCGGTGTCTACGGTTTCATAGAGATGGTCGTTTTCGTCTTGATCCTGGCCGTGGGTCTCATCTACGCCTGGAAGAAGGGAGCCCTTAAATGGGTGTGATGCAGCAGTTCAACGAGCCGAACCTCATAACCACGAGCACGGACAAGCTCTTCAACTGGGCCCGCAAGAACTCGCTCTGGCCGCTGCAGTTCGGCCTGGCCTGTTGCGCCATAGAGATGATGTCTACCGGCATGGCGCACAACGACCTCGACCGTTTTGGGGCCGGTTTCTTCGCGGCCTCCCCGCGGCAGGCCGACGTCATGATCGTCTCGGGCACGGTCTCGACAAAGATGGCCGAGCGGATGACCCGCCTCTACGAGCAGATGCCTGAGCCCAAGTGGGTGATAGCGATGGGGGCCTGCGCGATCTCCGGCGGCCCGTT
The DNA here is from genome assembly GCA_046732815.1 of Actinomycetota bacterium. Lineage (GTDB taxonomy): Bacteria > Actinomycetota > Rubrobacteria > Rubrobacterales > Rubrobacteraceae > Rubrobacter_D. The sequence goes on from JBKPNW010000239.1 coordinate 16,580, forward strand.
CCTCGACGGTTATTCGGTGCTCATGGGCGCCGACAGGGTGATACCCGTCGACGTCTACGTGCCGGGGTGTCCGCCGCGTCCGGAGGCGCTCATCTTCGGGATCATGACCCTCCAGAAGAAGATAGAGCGCGACCAGCAGGTCGGCTACGAGAGGCCCAGGCCTGCGCTCGTCAACGAGGACGGCACCATCAACGAGTACCTGCCCGAGCGGGAGTACACGGGCATCAGCGAGGGCAAGGCCCCCCGCCTCGAAGGTATAAGGCCGCTCCAGCGCACCTACGTCTTCGAGCGCGCGGGCATGCCCCCCGGCGCCCAGACGGACGTCGGCTGGGTCCCCCCCGAAGTCAAGAAGAGGCTCAAGGAGGAGGCGAAGGCCAGAAAGGCCGCGGAGGCCGAGGCTCAAGAGAACGGCCAGGCCAACGGCGAGGCCGCCAAGAGAGAGGAGAACGCCTAGGTGGCCATCACGTTGCCGGAAGGGGATCTCCAGAGCAGGCTGGAGCGCTATCTCGAAGGGTTCGGCAACCGCCACGGTCTCGAGGAGTCGGAGATAGTCGACGATGTAGTACTGATCGTCGCCAGAAAGGACGACGTTCCCGCCGTGCTCGCGACGGCCCGCGAGACGTTAGGCATCTTGCACCTCTCCTTTATCACGGTCGTCGACAGGGAAGGCTCTTTCGAGCTAACCTACGAGTTGATGGACTTCCGTGGGGCCACCGTGAGGGTCAAGACGACCATCGAGGGTGATGAGCCCGTTATAGGGACGGTTACGGGCGTCTACCCGACGGCCAACTGGCACGAGCGGGAGGCCTACGACATGTTCGGGGTCGCCTTCGCCGGTCATCCCGACCTGAGGCGCCCGTACATGTGGCAGGACCATTTCGACCACCACCCGCTGCTCAAGAGCTTCGAGATCAGCACCAAACGCACCTTCGAGGGATTGAGGTAAGAGCATGCTTGGAGAGGAACGCCGCGCACAACACGAGGGCGCGCTCACCGAGCCGCCGAGCAGCCGCCTCGTAAGCCCCGATATCAGGGACGAGTTCGGGCTCGAGACCATAGACATGAACATGGGACCGCAGCACCCGGCGATGCACGGGCTCTTGCGGCTCATCTTAGAACTCGACGGGGAGACCGTGGTCAGGTGCGATCCCGTGATGGGGTATCTGCACCGCTGCCAGGAGAAGATCGCCGAGAACCGCATGTACCCGGCGGTGATCCCGCTGACCGACAGGCTCGACTACTTCGCCAACATGCACAACGAGCACGGCTATTGCCTCGCCGTCGAGGACCTGCTCGACGTGGAGATACCGCCGAGGGCCGAGTACATCCGCGTCCTCATGTGCGAGCTCATGCGCCTCGCGAGCCACATCCCTTCCATCGGCTTCCTCATGCTCGAGCTCGGAGCCTTCACCCCGATCCTCTACGCCTTCCGCGAGAGGGAGCGCATACAGGCGATCTTCGAGGAAGTCACCGGCGCGCGAATGATGTTCCACTACATTCGCATCGGGGGCGTCAAGGCCGACCTTCCGCCCGGTATAACGCAGAAGATCTGGGATTACATCGAGAGCCTCGAAGCCCACTTCAAGAGGGACTTCGTGGACCTGATACAGGGCAACGAGATCTTCATCTCCCGCACCCGCAACGTCGGAAAGATGTCCCAGGAGCAGGCGGTCGAGATGGGCGTAACGGGGCCGGCTCTGCGCTGCACGGGCGTAGACTTCGACATCAGGCTCGACTACCCCTACAGTGTCTACCCCGAGCTGCAGTTCGAGGTCGTAACGGATACGGCCGGTGACGTCGAAGCCTCTTACAGGGTCCGCATCGCCGAGTGCCTACAGAGCATCCAGATCATCAAGCAGTGCCTGGAGCAGATGCCGGAGGGCGAGGTCCTGGGGGACACGGGCCGCCGCATCAGGCCGCCCGAGGGCGAGGGCTTCGGACGGGTCGAGAGCCCGCGCGGCGAGTACGCCGTCCACGTGGTCTCGGACGGCTCGGACACCCCTTACAGGGTCCATTACCGCGACCCGAGCTTCTGCAACATGCAGCTGTTGCAGGAGGTCGTGCCGGGCCATTACCTGCCCGACATCATGCCGATAATGGGCCTCGTGGACCCCGTCTCCGGTGGGTGGGACAAGTAGATGCAGACCGTTCTGAACCTGCTCGAGGTCGAGCCGATCCGGCTGCTCATCTCCTTCGGGGCCGTCCTTTTCCTCGTGCTCAACCTCGCTGCTATCCTCACGATGGCGGAGAGGAAGGTCTCCGGATACATCCACCTTCGCTACGGGCCCAACAGGGTCGGGCCGCGCGGGCTGTTGCAGCCGGCCGCGGACGTCTTCAAGCTGTTCACCAAAGAGAACGTCTCGCCCGGCCGCTCGGACCTGTGGGTCTTCCTCGGCGCGCCCATCGCCATGTTCATACCAGCCGCGCTCGTGTGGCTCGTCGTACCCTTCGCGCCCGACGCGGTCGTCGCCGACCTCAACGTCGCGATCCTGTTCTTCGTCGCGATCACCTCCATCGGCGCCCTGGGCGTAGTCATGGCCGGCTACGGCAGCCGTTCGGCGTTCTCGCTGCTCGGCGCGCTGCGCGGGGCCGCCCAGATGATCTCCTACGAGGTGCCCCTGATCCTTAGCCTCCTCGGCGTCGTGATGCTGTCGGGCAGCCTCTCCCTGGTGGACATCGTTAGGGCGCAGGGGGACACGATCTGGACTTGGTACTTTTTGCCCCAGCTCCCGATGTTCCTGATCTTCTACATCTCTGGTATAGCCGAAGTGAAGCGGGTTCCTTTCGACCTGCCCGAGGGCGAGAGCGAGATCGTGGGCGGCTTCATGATCGAATACTCGGGCATGACCTGGGCTCTGATACAGGCCGCCGAGTTCGCCTCCATGGCGGTTATGTCCGCGATCACCGTGACGCTGTTTCTGGGCGGCTGGCAGCCGCCGCTGCCGTTCCTCGACCTGGGACCTTTCAACTGGGTCTGGTTCGGTATAAAGACGGCGCTCATCATGTTTACCTTCCAGTGGATCCGGTGGAGCGTCCCCCGCCTCAGGATGGACCAGCTCATGGACCTCGGGTGGAAGGTACTGGTCCCGATCACCCTGGTCTGGCTGTTCGTCACGGCCGGAGCGATGCTTGTTTTCTAGGAGGTTGCGATGCCGCAGTTAGGACAGGGCATTATGAAGGGGATGGGGGTGACGCTGCAGCACCTCTTCGGGCAGAAGATCACACGCCAGTACCCCGAGTACAAGCGCGAGCTCCCCGAGCGGAGCCGCGGGATGCTCACGGTTGACATGGACCGCTGCATCGCGTGTTTGCAGTGCATGAGGATCTGCCCCGACCACTGCATCTCCATCGAACAGACCAAGCGCGATGCCGACGGCTCAGGCAAGCCCAAGCCCTTCGCTGTCGGGTTCGTGATCGACGACTCGCGCTGCATGTACTGCTCGCTGTGCGTCGAGGTCTGCCCGGTCAACTGCATCTACCACACCGAAGAGTTCGAGGCGCAAGCCTACAACCGCCTCGAGCTCGCCAGGCAGTTCGGCGAGCTACCCGTCGACCCGACGGTTGACCCCAAGCCCCCCGTGGGGAAGAAGAAAAAGCCTACCGGCAAAAAGGCTCCCAAAACCGTGGAGAAGCCCAGAACCGGGGACGAAGCGGCTTGACGGTCGCGTTCGTCTTCCTGGCCGGGATGACGCTCGTCTCGGCGCTAGGGGTGGTCTTGAGCCGCAGCGTCGTCCACTCGGCCCTGTTCATGTCGGGGTCGTTCCTCGGCATCTCCGGGTACTTCGTGATGCTCAACGCCCCCGCGCTCGCCGCGTTCCAGGTCCTCATCTACGTAGGGGCGGTGACGGTGGTGATACTGTTCGGGATCATGTTCACCCAGAAGCCGCAGGTCAGGCGCTACCGCACGATAATCAATCGCCAGTTCTGGGCGGGTTTCCTGGTGGCCGCAGGCGTCGGGGCCTTTCTGGCCTACGTGCTCGCCGCCGAGGACTGGGCAGGCGCCGAACCGGGTAACGGGCCGCGCCAGGTCGGCTCCTTCGGGCGAGATTTGCTCGGCGTCAGCCCGGGGGCTGAGATCTTCACCCTGCTCTTCGAGGTCGCCTCGGTGCTCCTGCTCGTGGCCGTCGTAGCGGCCATCGTGGTGAGCCGGCGCAAGATCGGGGAAGGCGTCGACAGGGGCGTGCGCGAATAATGCCCCAGGTACCCCCACAGGTTCAGCAGTTTCTGGATGCGCTGGTCGCGGCTCCGCCGCTCGAAGGGTACCTGGTAGTTGGCGCGTTCCTGTTCGCCATAGGAGCGTGGGGAGCCCTGATCCGGCGCAACGCCGTCGTCATTTTTATGTGCGTGGAACTCATGATAAACGGCGTCAACCTCACGCTCGTCGCCTTCGCTGACTACCTCCCGAACGCCGGGGGACTCGGTGTCAGCTACGCCGTGCTCGTTATCGCCATTGCGGCGGCGGAGATCGCGGTGGGGCTCGCTATCGTGCTTGCCGTGTTCCGCTCGCGGCGGACCGTAAACGTCGACGAAGTAACCTCCATGAGGGGCTAGAGAGGGACCCGTGCAGACCGTAGGCCAACAGCTGATCATCGCGGCCATACCGACGCTCCCCGCGCTGGTCTTCCTCGTGCTCACCCTCGCCGGGCGCCTCCTCAAGGAGAACGCCCAGTACGTCGCCATCCTCGGGGTGACCATCTCGCTTGTGTTCTCGGTCTTCGCCCTCTTGTTCGTCGCCGGCATCGTCCCCGGCGGTGGGGAGCCCATCGAGTTCTCGGTCAACTGGATCGACCTGAACCAGGGCGGCTCGTTCCCCATGGGGGTCTACATCGACGGGCTGGCCGCGGTGATGCTCGTGGTCGTCAGTTTCGTGAGCCTCATGATCCAGCTCTACTCGGGCGCTTTCATGGAGGGCGACAAACGTTTCGCCTGGTTCTATG
>JBKPNW010000240.1:0-4506 GCA_046732815.1 Actinomycetota bacterium
CTGCCTCAGGGTCGCCCGCGCCCATAGCACTGAGCATCAGGTAGCGGCGCACCCCACGTCCCTCCGCGGCCTCGATCAACTTGGCGGCCCCGCCGTAGTCCATCGTCTCCTTGCGCTCGTCCCCGCTCCCCGGTCCGGCCCCGGCGGCGAAGACGATCGCGTCGCACCCCTCGACCGCCGCCCCTATTCCCCCTTCGACCTCCTCTGCTTCGAGATCGACCACCACCGCCTCGGCGCCGTCAGCATCGACGTCGCCCGTCTGATCCTCCTTGCGGATGAGTCCCCTGACCTCGTGGCCGTCTGCGACCAGCATCCGTGTCAGACGCCTCGCCGTCTTGCCGTGCGCACCAGCGAGCAATACTCTCATAAGAATACCTCCTTTAAGCCAGAACCACCTGAAGTTTACAGCGGATTGAGGAAGCCTCAATCCGCTGTAAACTTCAGCATCTCAGCACGCCGCCTGCGGCGGCTTCTCAGCACTTCAGCCAGTAAGCAAGTGCCTGCCAGGCTCCCTGGGAAATGATGCGGGACCTTGGCTACCCTAGAGAAAAACGAACTCAAGCCACTCCCCAACCACGCTGACATGCTGAAGTGCTGAATTGCTGAAATGCTGTCACGGCGACGCAGTCGCAGAAGCGGACGGTGAGGCGGTCGGGGAAGCTGTGGGCGATGCCGTGGGGGACGCTGTCGGAGAAGCTGTCGGACCGGTCGTCTCTAGAGGCATTGTATCGAGCGTGGTCGCCGGCCGGGTCTTGGGCTGCTGCGCTGGAGAGACAGTCGGTGTTTCGTAGAACGGGGAGAGCAATGCGGACAACATGACTGCGACGGCCACGGCGGCCACCGTGCACACGGGCGCGAGAACGACGGCCAGAGGCACGCGCACCCACTCGGAAACCCTTCCGCCAAGCATGTAGTAGAGGAGCAAAGCAAAGACTACGAGCACGGATAACAACAGCCACAGCGGGAATCCAAGGTCGAGCGCACCCATGCTCTCAATCCTTCCAGCGCATCGCGGCGACTACACAACCAACACCGGCGGCGATGCCGACGATGAGCACGGAGAGGATCCCTGTGAAAGCCCAGACTATAACGCAGACCAGTTCCCCGCAGAGCAGCGCCAGCGTCAGGTATCCCGTCGGCGGGATCCTCATCGGGTCTCCCCTTCCTCTCTCCTATGGACTACGGGGCGCAGCCTAGAGGATACACGTAACGTTCCTGTAGCGATCCGAAAGACCTAGGAAAAGCTCAAGTGTGCCGGGGGAGCCGCGGGGACAAAGGAATAGGACCGGGCCGGTAAGGAAGGGAAGGTACCGAAAGCCCGATCCTATGGGTAATGTGGCCGGGCCTCGGGGGTCCTGAGAGAGGGAGTCCTCGCCCGGTCTTGCACCACTTTACGATGCCAGGAGTAGGCGCCGCATCCCTCAAATGAGTGATTTTTTCGAACCTGAAGAAGCTATGGCGCTCACGTCTATCCCTGATCCAGGTACCTCCGAAGGGCTCTGGCGTAAGCTGGCGCCAGCTTCCTGGCCCTGGCCCAGTCCTCGGGGCCGACACCGAGCCTGGCGCTGCGGCGGATCTGATGGAGGTCGTCGTCCAAACTGCCGGAGTGCTCGCCGACTACGAACTCCTGGCGCATGGCCTCGAGGTCCTCTCTGGCCAGCCTCCTTCGACGGTCTCCCATGAATACTCCTCTCGTCGAAAGAGCGGGGACCACCCTAAGCGTAACCCCGCCCCGCCGCAGAGGCAACGGTCGGCGCTCTGAATCTTCTCCATAATCCCGCAGCTTCGACCCCACGGGTAGGTCTTCGGGGTGGTAAGGGAAGGCCCGCTCGTGCAAAATACTCTCGTCCGCCGCCGGCGGCACCGTTGTAGGGGAGCACGACCGGGAGACCGAGGTAGAGGGGAGCTACGGGTGCGAGCATGGATGAACCTCGTCACAGGAGCCTTGACCTCAATCACGCTCCTGCTCTTGCTGCTCGTGGCACCGGTGTCCCCGCCCGAGCGGGCCTTGGCCCAGGGGACGACCTCCCAGGCGCCTCCCGGGGCCCCGAAGCTGGACGCCGGTTCGTGGGCGCTCATCGACACCGACACCGGCCTTTACCTGGCAGGCAAGGACCCCGACAAGCGGGTTCCGATAGCATCGACGACGAAGATTATGCTCGCCTTGGTCGCCCTCGACGAGGGCGTGGATATGGACAAAGAGGTGACGATCTCCCAGCGGGCCGAGCAGTACGGCTTCGGGAGCCTCTACAGCAACATCGGCCTCAATGCGGGCGAGCGTCTCACCGTGAAGGACGCCCTGAAGGCGGCCCTCATCCCCTCGGCCACAGAGGCGGCCTACGCCCTGGCTGAGTACCTCGGCGACGGCAGCGCCGACCAGACCGTCCAGAAGATGAACGAGAAGGCCAAATCCATGGGCCTGAAGAACACCCACTTCGAGAACCCCGTCGGGATCGACCAGCGCGGCGCGAACTCGAGCGCCCGCGACCTCGCCGAGATAGCCCGCGCGGCGATGAAGTACCCCGAGTTCAGAGAGATAGTGAACACACCGCAGGCCACTATAAGCACCCAGAACAGGAAGATCGACGTCGTCACCACCAACCTGCTGATCCTCCCGAACTCCGGCTACGAGTACGGGCCGGCTAACGGCGTCAAGACGGGCACATCGGACGGCGCAGGGTTTTGCGTGGTCGCCTCGGCCGAGAGCGGCGGCGAATCCTACATAGCGGTGGTGCTCGACGCCGCGGGGGACACACAGCGCTTCGAGGCCGCAAGGACGGCACTCGAGTACGGCTTCGGCGAGTACGAGCACGAGCCTCTCGTCGAACGCGGCGACCCTTACGCGGAACTGAAACTACCCTACCGCAGGGGCGAGACGGTGAACCTTGTCGCCGAAAAGGACGTCGTTGCGCTCGCCGGCCCAGGCCTGAAGATCGAGCGACGTACGACCACAAAGGAGGCGCCGCCCTCAGCCAAGACCGGGCGCGAGCTAGGCAGCGTCGCGGTCTCGGTGGACGGCCACGGCGCCGGCAGCAGCCCCCTGGTCGTCCAGAAAGGCTACGAAGGGGCCTCTCTGTGGCAGAAGGTAACGTACTGGGCGGGCGGGCTGAAGCGCTGGATCCTGTCCCGCTGACCGGCGCGGGGCTGGGTGTTCCATCTTGCCTGCGGCGGGTAGAATAGATCCCATGCGCCAGGACCTCGTCGACAACCGTTACGCACTGGTACAGTCCCTTGGCTTTGGAGGCATGGGCGAGGTCTACCTGGCCCACGACGAGGTACTTGACCGCGACGTGGCGCTGAAGATGCTCAGGATGCAATACGCCGGGGACGACGAATTCGCCGAGCGCTTCAAGCGCGAGGCCATGAGCGCGGCGTCCCTCTCCCACCCGCATATCGTCCAGGTCTACGACAGGGGCGAGACGGCTGACGGCATCTCCTACATAGCGATGGAGTACGTCTCGGGCGGCACCCTGAGGGAGCAAATCGATGAGAGGGGACCGTTCGAAGCCCGCAGGGCGGCCGCCGTGGCGGCCCAGATAGCCGATGCGCTCGGGGCCGCGCACGAGCGCGGTGTGATCCACCGCGACATAAAACCGCAGAACGTTCTGGTGACCTCCGCCGGCCACCTCAAGGTCACGGACTTCGGTATAGCGAGGGCGGCCTCGGCCGTCACGAGCTCAGCGTCGGGCGCCGTCCTCGGCACGGCCGGCTACATCTCGCCCGAGCAGGCCCTGGGGGAGCGTGTGGGTCCCGCAAGCGACCTCTACTCTCTCGGTGTGGTTCTCTACGAGATGCTCACAGGCGAGCTGCCGTACACCGCCGACAACTCCATAGCCGTGTGTATGAAGCACGTCACCGAGCCACTGCGTCCCCCGAGGAGTCTAAACCCTGCCATCCCCGAGGAGATCAACGCCCTGGTCGTGAGCCTGCTCGCAAAGGACCCGGCGGACCGTTACCCAAGCGCGGCGGAACTCCTGGCCGACCTCGAACGCGTGCGGGACGGCCTCCCTCTATTCGTCGCGGCCGAGGCCACTACGCAACCCATTAGGGAAGGGCCACGTCCAGGTGCCCGTGCGGTCCGCGGCCCGCGCAGGCGAAGCGCATCGTGGATCCTGGCGGTCGCCGCCGTCGCGATGTTGGCCCTTCTCGGTACGGTCCTCCTTGGCCTCCTGCAAGAAGGGCCGGGAGCCCTGCCCCGCGCCCAAAGCGTGGCACGCGGTCTCATAGACCCGCCCCGCGCGGCGCACGCAAGAACCGCCGAAACGCAAGCGGTCCTCGTCCCCGACGCATCACCAGCGGCGTCCCCCACAGCCTCCACGTCGCCCGCAGCCTCCACTTCGCCCGCAGCCACGGCGTCGCCCGCAGCGTCGGCTCCGCCCGCGGCCCCCACCACGCCGCCCACGGACGACCAGACCCCGAGCCGGTCACAGTACGGTGGAGCTAGCAACTAAAGCGAGCTGACATGCTGAAACGTCCGCGTCCTCCCGCGCCGACGATGCTATATTC
>JBKPNW010000241.1:0-14168 GCA_046732815.1 Actinomycetota bacterium
TCCTTGCCCGCTCCATAAGCCGGCTGGTTAGGGAGTCCCTGGAAGAGACCCTTGGCACGCTCGATACGGCCCTCGAGGGGCTACAGGTGGGCGACACGGTAGACGAGGCGCTCGTGGGCAGCCTCGGGGAGGTCAGGACCGCCCTAGAAGACGTCCTTGAGCGCACCGAAGGGGCGGTGGAGGGGGCGGCTCAGACGGCGCTAGGCGAAGGTCAGGGCGAGGACACGACGGCGTCTCCGTAGTGGCCGCGCTCTAGGTTCACCCATAGAGATGGCGCTTAGCATGTCGGTCTCTGGCGTGGCCTTCGCGGCGATAAGCGTGGGTCCCGGCAAGGGTAATCCGGACACTACGCCCACGGGCAAGTGTGCGCCCGGGCAAAACAAGGATACGTCGCCGGGTGGCTTGAAGAAGTGTTAGTAGATTAGGCATGTAGAAGGATCGGGGCTTGACCCAGGCCCCGGTCCTCTTTTTCGCCTTTATTCACCGGAGTGCGTGGAAGGGGGATTCTCCGAAGTCCATATCCAGTATCCTGCATAGCCCGCTCCTTTGAGGCTTCCAATGCCCGCCTAGTCTCTCGAATAGCTAACCCTTAGCAGTACATCTTGTGGTGCCGTATCGATATGCACCCTTGTGCATGGCTTCGACGTTCTGTGTTTACGAGCCACTAGTCCAGAACTACGGCAAGCACCTCGCCAAATCTAACCTCTCGACGCCGCTCTCGGAGAGTAGAGCACGAAACCTAAGCTCTCCTGTGTTTGTGGTTTGGCAATAATATGGTCGTCGTTATCATCGGGATACTTGCCGCCATCGCTATTCCCAATTACATCGGCCAACAGGACAGGGCTAGAGACGCCGCAGCCATGGCGCAACTGCGTATGGCAGCCACGTCCCAGCAACTGTATTACGTCGACCAGAACGCGTACGCAGGGACAGCAACGGAACTCGAGGCTTTTGGTTTCAGGCAGGGAGAGCAAGAGGTAACGGTAGTGACTGCGGACGCCGGTTCTTACTGTATGGAGGCCCCCGGCGGCGGGGGCGCCACGTTCAGGATCACCCAGGACACGGGCGGGCCAGAGGCGGGCGGATGCTAGAAACTCTCCCGATGCTGACGCAATGAGTTCTTGCCGCTGCGCACGCGCTCCCGTCGTTGCAGGGTGGTGTGCCGGAGGACGGATGGCACTCGCTTGCGACTTTCGCTAACATACCATGAGGGTCGACGGTGAATCTGGAGGGGGAGCCGTCGGCCCTCGCTTACCGGGTCGCTTCATTCCGGACGAAGTTGCGGAGGAAGGATCGGGGGGAGCAGCACGCAGGAGCGTTCGACCCGTAGGGGCGGGCCGACCACGGGTCTCAGCTCTTGCCCCTTAGCATCTCCCTTATGCGCCGGCCTTCGCGGTGGCCGCGGTAGTAGGAAAGCCGGTCAGGGTACTCTGTCCATGAAGCGAGGCTGTTGTTGGTCGCTAAGGTCTGCGTCCGCCCGAAACGTCCCTCCTCCCAGCCACTCCTGTAGGCCGAGTCCTCGCGACGAACCCCCGCCCCTTCGGCGGCTCCTTCAAGGATCATGTCACACCTCCCAGGCCGGTGGCTCCTACGAGCATCATGTAAACACAAGAGATTCACAAATGTAAGGGTTGAGCTTAATAAAAACAAACAAAAGTAACCGAACTGCTATATGTGGTGTCTCCCGGTCCTCTGAACGGCAAAGATTGTGCTTGTTGCTGCTATTTCGTCGTGCGAAGGTAGGAGCGGCGTCCGAGAAGGAAAGCGAAGAGCAGTGCTCCGAGCAGGGCTGGGGCCGTCGTAGTGGAGAGGGCGGCCGCCCCTGTCCAGAAGGAGGTGGCGATGATCGCGCTGTCCAGCAGGCCTGGTCTGGGGGTCTTGGACCACCGCCCGGCGGCGAGGAGCAGGGCTGTGGCGAGGGCCCCGGAGAGCAACCAGCCCACGAAGTTACTGAGTGGGACGCCGAGGTAGGCGCCGCCGTCCGGCCACACCCAGAAGCCGAGGGCGGCCGCGCCGGGGTCGATCACGGCATCCATCCAGACGAGGAGCAGGGTGGCGCAGAGGATGTGGAGGAGGCGGGGGCGGATCCCCCACGCTGCCGCCACCGCCCCCACGACGAGCGGCGCGTAGGAGAGAGGCAAGAGGTAAGGGACCATCCCGGCGAGTTTGGGACCGAGGGCGTCGCCGTAGTAGAAGGTGCCGTAAGGGAAACCCGTCGCGACACCGAGGGCCTCAATGGCGTAGGCCAGGATGGAGAGGGCGAGCAGCGAGAGCGTAGCCCTGCCTGGCCCGAGGTAGCCGAAGAGCGCGACGGCCGATGGCAGGGCGATAAGGAACGTCGAGATGTAAGAGCCCACGCTCGCCCCTTCCATGTGCGGGTAGCGGACGGCGAAGAAAGCGGCCGCAAGAGCGAGGGCGCAGGCGAGGATCAGGAGTCTTGGCGTAGTGCGGCGAAGCTGGGTGAGCACGAACGTAATCTTATAGGGTCTATGGGGGTGCCGCTGATATATTAGGGTCTGTGCTCCTGCGTCTGCTTTACATCTCGCGGCCTGTGCTCTGGATCAACACCGTAGGACCGGCCACGGTCGGGATGTGGCTCACGGGGGACCTGTTCGCGTGGGAAGCGCTGCCGATTCTGTTGTGGCTGACGCTACCGTTCAATCTCCTCATCTACGGCGTCAACGACGTATTCGACCAGGAGACCGACGCCAGGAACCCCCGCAAAGGTACCCTGGAAGGGGCGAGGATAGACCCTTCCGAGGTCCTTCCCGTCGTGTACGGTGTCATCTTCACGAACGTACCGTTCCTGGTCTACTCCTTCCTTTTCGTGCCTCCCTGGGCCATTGCCTGGATGTTTCTATACGCACTGCTCTTCGTTGGCTACTCGGTCCCCCCCGCCCGCTTCAAGGCCCGCCCCTACCTCGACTCCCTGAGCAACGCGGCGTACGCCTTCCCGCTCGTCTTCGTGCCGCTCGCCCTCGGCAGCGGACCCGTCTGGCCCGCCGCGCTCGGGCTCATGGCGTGGAGCGCGGCCAAGCACACCTTCGACGCCGTGCAGGACGTGGATGAGGACCGCGGGGTAGGCATCATGACGACCGCGGTCCGGCTCGGTCCCCGCGGCGTCGTCCTCTGGAGCGGCGCATTCTGGGCGCTCGCCACCACATGCTTCGCCCTGGTCAGCGTACCCGTCGCGCTCGTCAACGCCGCGATAGCGGGTACACTCCTGTACCTTTTGGGCCGGAATCCCACGCCCGAGACGGGACACCGCCTCTACAAGTACTCCATAGCCTTCCCCTACGTGGCCGGTACCGTGGCCGGCGTGCAGCTCGTCGCGGCGCTGACTTTGGGAGCGTATCCGTGAGCCGCGTGGTTGTAGTCGGCGGTGGCATCGGCGGGCTCGCCGCGGCCGCCCTGATCGGGCGTTCGGGGCATGAGGTGACGCTGCTCGAAGCCAACCCCTGGCTCGGGGGGAAGAGCCGGCGCATCGAACTCGACGGAAGGCGGATGGATACGGGGCCATCGCTCCTGACCTTCCCTGGCGTGTGGGAGGAGTATCTGCGCCGCTGGGACGCCGCCGGTAGGGACGAAGCGGCCGAGGTCGCGGGCCTGCGGCTGAAGCGGCTGCCCGAGGTCGGACGATATTACTTCCGCGGTGAGACAACGTCGCTGCCCGTGGAGGAAGGCCATCCCTGGCGTGGGGCGTGGAAGCGGTTCGCAGGCATACACGGCGGGCTCGGTCCTGAAGTCACGCGGCTGCTGACGACCGACCCTGCGGATCGCAGGTCCCTCCCAGCGCTGGGACGACTGCTCAGGATATACGGTGCCAAGTTGACGACCCGTTCCTACCTCGACGGCCTCTCGTGGCTGCCCGGGGGGCTCAAGGAGATCATCGCCATCCACACGCTCAACGCCGGGGTGGCGCCGACACGGACGCCCGCGCTGTACGCGAGCATGCCCGCGATCATGGCCGTCGACGGTGTTTTCGTTCCCGAAGGCGGCGTCTATGAGGTCGTGCTCGCGCTCGACCGGCTCGCCCGACACGCGGGGGTCGAGATCGAGACGGGCGAGGCCGTGCTGGAGATCGGGCGCGGCAGGGTCGTGACGGCTAAGGGAGAGTACGAGACGGACAGGGTGGTGAGCGACCTCGACGCCGGCAGGCTCGAGGGTTTGCTGGACCCCGAAAGAGAGCGCAAGAAGGAGCGACTGTCTTGCTCCGGGGTGGCCGTGTACGCGACGCTCCGCGAGGAGTTGCCGGAGGGAGTGGCGGCGCACAGCGTCGTGCTGCCTTCGGACCCTGGAGAGCTCTACCAGAGCCTCGAGGCCCGTGAGGAGCCCCGGGAGACGATGGCGTTTATCAATTACTATCGTGGGGGTGAGATCTACCCCAACGACGCAGGGACGCTGGCCGTATTGTTAACGGCGCCGGCGAACGGGCGGGGATACGATCTGGATGATCCGTTCGTCCGGCGGGAGATCGAACGCGTCTCCCTCGCCGCCGGACTACCAGGAGCGGCGGACAGGTATTTCGATGAATACGAGATCCTCGACCCCGCATCCTTCGGGGCCTGGGGAAGCGTGGGTGGGGCACTATACGGTGCCTTACGCCCCTTGTGGAGGAGCGGTCCCTTGCACCGGCCTACTTATAACGATCGCAGGCGCCCCTGGCTGTGGCGGGTCGGGGCTTCGGTACATCCCGGAGGCGGCATACCGGCCGTTCTCGGGGGGGCTATGATCTCGACGGATAGAATGCTTCGGTCTATAGCCGGGTCGGGAAAGTAAGAGCATGGGAGGACTTACGCGATGAAGTTGGGGAGCCAGCGTGACCTGTTCGAGATACCCGAGGACATCGTGTATCTGAACTGCGCGTACATGTCGCCGCAACTACGCCGGGGGCGGGAGGTCGGGGAGAGGGCCGTCTCACGCAAGTCGCGGCCCTGGGAGCTTACGCCCGACGATTTCTTCGAGGAAGCAGAAGAGGTCCGCGCCCTGTTCGCGCGACTCGTCGGCGGGGATACAGACGGCGTCGCGATCGTCCCCTCCGTCAGCTACGGGATCTCCGTCGCAGCGGCGAACGTACCTGTGCGGGAGGGACAGAAGATATTGATCCTCGAGGACCAGTTCCCCTCCAACGTCTACGCGTGGCGCGGGCTGTCCGAGCAGAGTGGCGCCAGGCTCGTCACGATACCCCGTCCCGAAGATTTCGACTGGAGCAGAGCCCTGCGCGAGGAGATCGACGCCGATACCGCCGTCGTAGCCGTCCCGAACTGCCACTGGACCGATGGATCCCTCGTCGACCTAGCGCGCGTCGGCGAGGGCGTCCGCGAAGCGGGGGCCGCGCTGGTCGTCGACGGGATACAGTCGCTAGGGGCCCATCCTTTCGACGTCTCGGAGGTTCGGCCCGATTTCCTGGTCGCTGCTTCGTACAAGTGGCTGCTCGGCCCCTACGGTATCGGGTTCATGTACGTCGGGGAGAAGTACCGGGAGGGGGAGCCCATAGAGCACAACTGGATCAACCGCCGCGGAAGCCAGGACTTCTCGGGGCTCGTGGCTTACGAAGACGCCTTCCAGCCAGGCGCCCGACGCTACGACGTCGGGGAGCGGAGCAACTTCGCTCTGCTCCCTATGGCGGCCGTGGCGTTACAGCAGCTCATCGACTGGGAGATCGCCAACGTCTCCGAGACCATAGGTACCCTGACGGACCACATAGAAGAGAAGGCAGAAGAACGTGGTATCGCGGCGGTCCCGAAAGGGCGGCGGGCGAGGCACATGATCGGTCTCAAGCTCGGCACCGAGGCTCCTGATGACCTCGCCAGGCGGCTGATGGATCACAACATTTTCGTCAGCGTGCGCGGCGAGAGCGTGCGCGTCGCGCCCAACCTCTACAATTCCGAAGAGGACGTCGATCGGTTCTTCGACGTCCTGGGACGCATCACGGGCTAATGCCAACTCCTGGTAAGCGGCAACGTCACAGCGAGGGATCCTACCTCTCGGGCTACTCGTGGATTCCCGCTTGCGCGGGAATGACGGGTGTGGGGTCGGCGATGCGTCCGCTGCCGCAAGACCCCACCCTACAGTCGCACTCGGTATGACGCAGGAGAAAGCCTCGGGTGCGTGTGCGGCCGCAAAGCACGACCGTAGGGACGGACCCTACTCGCGCGCTCCTATGTTCAGGGGATAGAATCTGTCCGTCTGCTATCGATCTACTCGAGAGGAGCTATCGACGTGCGCATAGGTCTGCAGGTCCCGCGTTTTACCTGGCCGGAAGGCACAGCGGGGATGGGCACCAAGTTCGCCGAGATCGGCAGGACCGCCGATGAAGCCGGGTTCGCAAGCCTCTGGGTGATGGACCACTTCTTCCAGATAGAGGTCGTGGGCGAGGCGGAAGAGCCGATGCTCGAGGGCTACAGCGCCCTCAGTTACCTGGCCGCCATCACCGAGAGGGCCATGCTAGGGACGCTCGTGACCGGCGTCCACTACCGTTACCCTGGCATACTGGTCAAGACGGCCACCACGCTCGATGTGCTCTCGGGAGGCAGGGCCTATCTCGGCATCGGAGCCGGCTGGAACGAACGCGAGTCGCGGGGTCTGGGGGTACCTTTCCCGTCCACTAGAGAGCGCTTCGAGCGACTGGAAGAGGCCTTGCAGATCGCACGCCAGATGTGGTCGGGGGATGTCGAGGCTTACGAGGGTGAGCATTACCACCTCGCAGAGACGCTCAACAGCCCCCAGGCCCTAGGAGAGCCGCATCCGCCGGTCATGATCGGCGGTATGGGAGAGAAGCGGACGCTCAGGCTCGTCGCCCAGTACGCCGACGCCTGCAACCTTTTCGCGTACGGGGGTCCCGACCTGGTCCGCCACAAGCTCGCCGTCCTGCGAGGTCATTGCGAGGACGTAGGCAGGGATTACGAGGAGATCGAACGCACCGCCCTTGGCACCGTCAACCTCGGCGAAGAAGGCATGTCGACGGAAGAAGTGATAGGCCTGTGCCGGGAGATGAGCGAGGCCGGCATTCAACACCTCATCTTCAACATGCCGAACGTACACGAGATAAAGCCGCTCGTAACCTTCGGGGAGGAGATCATCCCCGCCGTCGCAGACCTGTAGCGAATCCGCAGAGACCTCACATGACGGGCCAGAGTTCGGAAGGACGCCTGGGGAACAGGGCTTTCAGCAAGACTCTGGCGTCTCCCTCGCCAGGAGAACAGTCGGCGAAGGCGCGTTCGAGCTCTTCGAGGGAGCGGTACCCGAAGAGGAGCTGCAGGAAGGTCAGGTCAGGGAAAGCCGCATCGCCGGTCTCTTCGACCGTGGGGCTCCAGTCCTCTACTTTGCTCAGCCTTCCTCTTTCGAGCTCGAGGCGGAGGCCATCACCGTAGAAGCTCACCTTGATCTCGCCGGTGTGCCCGGCGGCCACCGAAGCGTCCAGCCTCTTGTCGAGCACCGGCGCCAGGTGGCGAAGGAACCCCGGGAGGTCGGGTACGCGCACGTAGTAGGAGTAATGGTCGTGGCGGTCGAGCCTGTACAGCGGCGGCTCCGCGATGGCCGCGTAGAGGGGATGGTGCTCGCCGAGAACGAACGTGAGCGACGCCAGCTCTTCCTCGCCCGAGGCATGCTTGTGCCCGATCTCCACCAACTCGCTCAGCACGAACGGGGTGGCTTCGAGCCAGGAGACGCCTTTCGCAAGCTCGTAGTCGTAGACCTGCAAGGACCGGTGTCGGAGGTCTCGCGCGTGGCAGACGTAGCCCACGGGTTCGCCTGCCGCATCCTCCACGATCCTTACTTCAAGCGACTCGTCGCTCTCAGGGTCGCGCCCGGCGACCTCGTAGCGCCACAGTCTCTCATCGCGCAAGGCGGTGAGCAAGTAGCGCTCCCGCGCGCCGCTGTCCAGGTCCGAGAGCAACCGGGCGTCTGACGCCGCGGCGGGGCGCAGGGCGTAGGAGCGGAGAGAGCTCTTGGCCTCGTCGGAATTCGACGGCTTGTCTGGCACCTCATGAACGTAGACCCGACGTCCCTCACCCATGTGCACCGCCATCTCGTAGCCGAACTGGCGGTAGTAGTTGGGGATGCCGCCTATCGCCTGCATCAGGTGCCCACGCTCCTCGCTCCAGCGGTGGAGTATCTCGAACTGAGCCCTGATCAGGCCGCGACGGCGGTAGTCCGGGTGGGTGCCCACCAGCTCGGGCAGCCCCGCCTCGAACTCCAGCCCTTCGTAGGAGAACCGTTGGGGGATCAAACACGTCGAGGAGACTATTGAGCCGGTCGCAGTGTCTTCGACCACGGTGAAGTCCGAGGCGTCGCAGGTGGGATGAGCCTCCGACATCAGATCGCGCGTGCCGGCGGCAATACCCCGATGCGGTTCCCTCTGATCGAACTCGCCCGAGGAGAAATGGATCCTCGCGTTGAACTGGGCCACCGCCTCGGCGTCCTCCCTCCTTGCCTGGCGCAGGATCAATCCACCGCCGAGATCCCTCGGCATCGCAGAAAGGGACTGACCACTCTGTTTGCCCATCATCGCTTCTACCTCGTTCCGACGAGCATGACTTCTACGCTGCGCTCACCCGCTCGATGCTCGACCAGGGTAGGAACTCGAAGCCGGTCGGGTCCCCGCTAGGGTCCCTGGCGTCGAGGAGCAATCCGCTCTCGTTCTGGTCGCAGACGTAGCCCGCAAGGTCGACCCCGGTCCTGGCCGAGACCGTGACCAGGCTCCCCCGGCCAAAGAACCCCTCGATTCGCGGCGCGTCTTCCCGCAGGCTCTCCTTGCTCTCAACACCCTCGCCTTCCACAGCACCTCCTTCTAGTCCCGCCTCCTACACACGCAAGGGTACAGCACGCGCCCTGTTGGGCGCTTGTCAGCACGCTCCAGCCTGCGGCTGTCGCTTGTCAGCATTTCAGCTGGTCAGCTCTTTGTTTTGGCTGACATGCTCGGCGTGCATGAGGCTCGAGCCTTAGGCGCGGCGCTATGATAACTCTTGGATCGGGATCGCCTCGGTGAGGCCTGAGGCGGGGTCTATGACGGCGTAGGTGGCTCCCGCTTCACGGGCTATAAGCGCGTGGCGCCTGAGGCCTTCCCTATCCTCTATGGTCCCGAGGCTGCCGGGCAGGTCCAGATGAGCGGCCCTCTCGCGGAAGTCGCCGGCTTTCTCGGGTGAGCTGAAGAGCGGCGCTACCAGCACTTCCCCCTCCTCGACCTCGACGGATACGAGGGGCGCCTCTCCCCCCTCGTCGGAGATGATGTACAGGGGGAAGGGAATCTCGCCGGCCACCTCCTCCGCCTTCTGTGCCACGTCCCCGGCATGGAAGAGCCCGGCGCCTCTCTCCGAGACGACGAGCACATAATCGGCCCCGGAGAGCGCGAAGGACTCTACGGCACCCCAGTCCGAGAGCGCTCTCGGATCGAGGCCGGAGAGGTCCTCCATCCCGTGCGCCGCCGCACCTGCAGCGAACTCTCCCGCCAGCTCCCTGTCCGAGAACAGGGCACCGACCCTGGCCCTTTCGCCGCCGACCTCAGTCTCCTGGAAGACGTCATCTCCCTCGGGATCTACCAGTTTGAAGAGCGGCGGGCGGGGGAGGTCATCGAGGGTCAGCTCGCGTCCTGGTTCACCCATAATCCTCCTCCCGGCTAACGAGGTCTTTGGCCATTCCGCGGGGGAAGAGCGTGGCCACGGCGAGGGACGTGAGACCGAAGAAGAGCAGGACCCAGAACGCCAGGCTGAGCGAGGCGGCCAGAGCGCCGGCCACCTCCGAGTACGCCGCCTCGGGGATGCGGCTGCGCACGGCCGGCTGCAGGAGAGCATTGGGGTCGGAGAGCAGGCGACTGAGGCCAGGATCATCCCCTGCCGCCCTGGCGACAGCGGCCCTGTAGCGTTCCCCGAGGGAGGCGTTCAGGAAAGCGCCCATCACGGCCACCCCGATCGAGCCTCCGACGGTACGGAAGAAGACCACCGAGGACGTGGCCACGCCGCGGCGTCTCCAGGGCACGGCGTTCTGCACGCTGACGAGGTAGCTGGTGCTGGAGAAGCCGAGACCGAGCCCGATCACCACGACTGCCACCACGATGTAGGCGAGAGAGGTTCCGCTGTCCATGGGCACGCAGAGGGACGAGCCGATGGCGAGCAGTGCCGAGCCGAGCAGGAGCGTCGCGCGGTACCCCGTGAGCAGGAGCAACCTTCCACCGACGAAAGATCCCACGGGCCACCCGATGGAGAGTGAAGCCACGGCGGCGCCAGCCGTGATCGCGGTGCCGCCGAGGGCGCCCTGAATGAAGAGCGGCACGTAGACCGAGACGCCGAGCAACACGCCGCCCATCGCCAGGTTCCCGAGGGATGAGACCGCGATGATCCGCTCCGCGAACAGGTCGAGAGGAACCACGGGATCTACCGCCCGCCGCTCGACGAGCACGAAGAGCGCGAGCACGGCGACTCCGCCGAAAAAGAGCGCGATGGTCGTCGCCGAGAGCTTCGTTGCACCGCCTCCTCCGAGCAGCGCGAGCAAGACCGCGACGAGGCCGGCCGTGAGGAGGGCCGTGCCGAGGTAATCCACGGTGCGCTCGCGGCGTTCGAAGGATTCGGTCAGGGTCGCGGCGAGAAGGACGGCGGCGACGATGCCGAAGGGCACGTTCACGTAGAAGACCCAGCGCCAGGAGATCAGGTCCGTAATAAAGCCGCCGGCCGCCGGGCCGACTACGGCCGAGATGCCCCAAACCGTCCCGAAAAGACCCTGGATGCGGGCCCTCGTTTCGAGCTCGAAGATGTCCCCGACTATGGTTACGGCGATGGGTTGCACGGCCCCGGCCCCGAGACCCTGTATCGTCCTGAACGAGATGAGGGCCGCCATGCTCTGCGAGGTGCCGGCGAGCACGCTGCCGAGCAAAAAGAGGAAGATCCCGGCGAGGTAGATGGGTTTACGTCCATAGGTGTCAGAGAACTTGCCAAATACGGGTCCCGCCACGGTCGCCGCGAGCAGGTAAGAGGCGAAGGCCCACGGGTAGAGTTCGAGTCCACCGAGGTCCCCGATCACCGTCGGCATCGCCGTCCCCACTACCGTCGAGTCGAGCGCGGCCAGGAAGGTCCCGATGAGCGTAGCGAGCGTTATGAGCGCCTTGCGACGCTTGCTCAATCCCAAGAAAAGCGCTCCCAGAGCGGATTGCAGATCATACGGGGAGCGATCATACCATTGCGTCGCTTCGCTCCGCAGCTTGTCAGCTAGTCAGCATTTCAGCTGGTCAGCTTGTTGATTTCGATGAGAAGCTTACGGCCCGTACGCAAACAGGCGGTTCGCGGTGATCCTCGATCCGGCACATCGCATTACGGCGTCGTCCTGATCGTCAGCAAACGAAGGTGCTGACCATCTGAGGTGCTGACAAGCCGCCTGGTGAAGCCTGGCGGCTTGCTGAAATGCTGACTAGCTGACCAGCTAAATAAGCGATTTGGGGCGGACGAGTTGTTTGACGACGGAGACGATGTTTTCGTCGGTGAAGGGTTTTCTGAGGACCCGTACGGAGCCTTGCGTGCGTTCGGCGAGGGCTTTGGCGGCGGGGTCTTTCTTGGCCGCGGTGAGGACCACGGGAATCTTCTGGGTCTTCGGCATCGCTTTGAGACAGTGGCACGTCTCGACACCGCTCAACTGGGGGATCGAAACGTCCATGATTATGAGGTCCACCTTGCGGGTGAGGGCCTCCTGGAGGGCCGTGCGACCGTCCGTGGCCGAGATCACGCGGAAACCTGCGTTCTCGAGCGCTCCGGCGGAGCGTTTTAGCGCTTCTGCGTCGTCGTCTGCGACCATGATGGTTGTTCTGCGGTCCACGGCGCTAGATTTTACACCCAATTCACATTCCGGGCGACCGTGAGGGGGGCCACAATCTTCTCCGACGCGGCGGGGGAGATGCGCTAAACTCAACTTCGAGCACGAGACACGAACGTCGGGTATGAGAGGTGAGCGTGACGGAGCAGAATTATTTCCGCAAGGGCTTCAAGATGCGGGAGAACGTCCAGCATCTTCTTGACCGGGATTATCGCTCCGAGGTCGTCGACAGGGTGCGCGAGAACGGTAACGTCTTCGAGGCCGAGGGGCTTACGATCCGCCTCGCCGACGAGTTCGGGTTCTGTTACGGGGTGGACAGGGCCGTGGACTACGCCTTCCAGACCAGGGAGAAGTTTCCCGACAGGCGCATCTTCATCACGGGGGATATGATTCACAACGCCTCCATGAACGATCGTCTGCGAGAGATGGGGATCGAGTTCCTCTCCACCGGCTTCGAAGGTCCCCCCGAGGAGGCTTTCGAAGAGCTCTCCCCCGAAGACGTGGTCCTTTTGCCCGCCTTCGGCGCTCCCATAGACTGGGTCGATAAGCTCAGGCAGAAAGAATGCGTCGTGGTCGACACGACCTGCGGCTCGGTCTTGTCCGTGTGGAAGCGCGTGACACGCTACGCCCAGCGCGGTTTTACCAGCATCATCCACGGCAAGTACTACCACGAGGAGACCAAGGCCACCGCCTCGCAGACCCTGCGGGATGGCGGCAACGGGAAGTACCTGATCCTGCGCAATTTGAAGGAGACGGGTTACGTCACGGACTTCATCCTCGGCAGGATAGGAGCCGAAGAGCTCACTGAGAAGCTCGCGCACGGCATGTCTCCTGGCTTCGATCCCGAAGAGGACCTCAGGCGCGTTGGCGTCGCCAACCAGACCACGATGCTCATGAGCGAGACGCTGGCCGTCGGCGAGGAGCTCAGGCAGGCGATGGCCGAGCGCTACGGGGCCGAGAACACCGAGGAGCATTTCGAGCTCTTCGATACCATCTGTTCGGCGACCCAGGACCGTCAGGACGCCCTCTTCGAACTCTTGGAGCATCCCCTGGACGTGATGGTCGTGATCGGGGGTTACAACTCCTCGAACACGAACAACCTGGCCATAATCGCTGACGAGAGGGTGCCTCGCAGCTACCACATAGCGAGCGGCGACTGCATACAGGGCGACACCATCAGCCACAAACCGGCGGGCACGCCGCTGGACATCAGCGAAGAGGTAGAGGAGAGCGGCTGGCTCCCCGAAGGTCCCGTCCGTATAGGACTTACAGCCGGAGCCTCGACTCCCAACTCCCAGATAGGGTTGGCGATCGGACACGTCCTCGAAGCCCGCGGGCTTCCGCCCGAGGTAGCACTGGACTAGCAAAGAGGTTCCCTCTTTGCTAGAGCACTTCAGCAAGTCAGCACTTTAGCTTGTCAGCTTTTTGTTTTTTGCTGAAACGCTGACTTGCTGACAAGCGCCCGTCAGGGCGCGTGCTGAAATGCTATTACACTCCGGTCTCGACGAGTTTGCGGGCTATGTCGGTGAACTCCTGTCCTTCTGTGGTGTTCGAGGCCAGCGAGCGTACCGACCCGTCGTCGAAGACGATCTGGACGGTCTCCTTGCCCGGCGAACGTCCCTTCAGGTAGCCGCGCACGGCATAGACGGCACCGGCGAGCGCCCCGAGCACGAACAGGCGTCTAAGTAGCTTCTTCATTCGTCGCCCCCCTCTGCGAGGACTTTCTCGATCTCTCCGCGGGAATTTCGCATGTCGTAGAGGACGAGTCCGACCCTGGCTTCGGATTTTGTCGTGGCCGCAAGGACGCCGCCGCCATCGAGCCGCACTACCAACAGGTGTCCCTCATCAGCGTCTACTCTCAGTTGGGAGAAGTGACCCTTACCACTCTCCCGTGCCAGCCTCTCCGAAAGGTTCACGAGCGCGGCCAGGATCGCACCGACACGTTCTCTATCCACCCCAGGTGCGTGCGAGGAGGAGAGGAGATCCCGCTCCCCAGAGAGAACGGCGCACGTCTCGATGTCCTGCGAAAGCGCCCTGAGGTCGGCGAGCACGCGGTCGAGATCCTGCGCGGTCCTGGCCCCACTTCGTTCCGCCATAAGCATCTCCCGTCCCCTACTCGCCGCCAAAGCGGGCATTATATCCGAAGGCTTCTATCGTCTTCCGGAAGAGCTTAACAGAAGCCTTGGGCAATGGTATATTCATCCATCCAGGGGCGATTAGCTCAGCGGGAGAGCGCTGCCTTCACACGGCAGAGGACGCTGGTTCGATCCCAGCATCGCCCACTCTCAAAAAGCGGTGTTTTGCAGGGAAAAAGAGCAGAATGCGAGAATTGGGTCGGAGGTTGTCGCGGCCCTTTGTACACAGTAGTACAC
>JBKPNW010000242.1:0-6375 GCA_046732815.1 Actinomycetota bacterium
TACTCGATGCGGCAGGTAGTGCACCTTGCGTAGGATCCGCAGCGGTGCAGGATATCCACCCCGGCATCCTCCTCGATCGCCAGGACCAATCGCTTGTCCTTGGGAACATCGAAGGTTCCTACGCCCTCGACCTCTAGCTTAGGCATTCAACCCTCCTTCAGCGACGGAACGTGCTTTAGTGTAGGGGCAAGGTCTTTGAAGTTCCAGAGAGAACAGCCGACTGCCCTCCTCGGCGCCGAACTTAGGAGAACCTTCCTTCTTTAGCCCTTCGGTGAATAAGGGCTAAAGAAGTGCCGAGGTTGCCAATGAGCAACCTCGGCACAGAGAGCGAGATTAGCTGCCCTTCTTCCTCTTACGGCTCCAGGCTTGGGGTGGTAGCCGCGTTGGTGCTCTCCTCCTGCGGGGAAGCCGGTTCAGCCGCGATAGGCGCTGTCACGGCCCATGTGCCATACGACCGGAAGTGTCCCACGGTAAGAGGGCCCGCCCAGATGCCGAAACCGTGAATGGCCTGTACGTAGAAGGTTGGCCATCCGTCTGCTATGTTTTCGCGGTCCTGTTCGTAGACGCACAGGTGCCCGGGCAGAGCTTCAGGAGAGCCAGCCATGCCGGGACACTCGGGCGGAGGAGTTTCGCCTTGGTGAATGAAATGCGCCTGCGGCAAGAAGCGTAAGGTGTAGACATACGAGATACCGTCGGCCCCGAATTCCTCACTTGAGCCGGTTGAGTTGCCGTAGATGTCGTAGCGGCTGCGGAGCGTTGTACCTGCTGGCAGATCTCCGTCGGGCAGGAAGTTAGTAGAGTCCAGCCCGTCGAGCTTATCTGAGTCAGCCACCTTGCCGTGTATGCCGTCCTTCCAGGTTAGTTGCGTTTCGCTTGCCTTGCACGTCTGGCCAGCTTCAGCATCAATGATGCGCAGCGCACCGCTCTGGTTATTGCGACACCCGGTTATGGTGCCGTCTGAACTCGGTATCATAGGGCCACTCACTACTCCTCTCATAAGAGCGGGACTCATCCCTCCCCGTGTTGACCAATGCGTACACATTAATAACGGGCGATGAATTCCCGATGAATACCTGACGACCTTCTCAGAACTCTGTCAAGGCGAAGTTCACGGCGCCGAGAAAGTCCGCATCGCCCCACCCGATGGGCCCAGATGCCCCAGAAGAAGAAGTGCGCACATCATAGCGGCACCGCACCGGGACCAAGCAAAGGGCCGCGCCGAGTACGATGGGGAGAACCGGCGCGGCCAAAGAGAGGACGCGGGAAGGGAAGTAGATCCCTCCGCAGCCTCACTACTATAGACCTATCAAACGAGCGAGGGGTTACGCGCAGCGCAACTTCTGGCGCTTCGCTTCTTCCCCGCACCATCCGCCCATGGGCGGACAAGGTGACCACCAGGAACAGCCCCAACAAGGCCGGGGCGGTGGGTAAGAGGCCCTCCTAGGAGCTACAGGTGGTAGTGCCGGAGTCGGTAAAGGTCTTGCCTGCCACGGGCACGAACTTCCAACTATAGCGATCGGAGTCAAGCGTCAGCTTCAACACCCCGTAGGTGGTCGCGTTGCGCACCTGGCTGTTGGCCTTGATCGTCCCGAATCCGCCATGGCTCGCTCCACCCGTGCCCACCACGAACTCCCTGATGCCCCGCGAGGTGTCAAGCGCCCCGCTCGGCGTTTGGCGTGCGAACCGCTCGTAGTTGTGGTCGTGGCCCGATATCACCACGTCCGCTTTCGCCGCGTACAGGGCGTCCCAGATCGGCTGCGTCGAGAGATTGTTGCCACCAAACCCGGAGCTGAAGCGGGGTTGGTGGAAGTAGGCCAGCGTGCACGTGGTGGGGTTGGCGGCCAGGTCATCCTTGAGCCACGCTATCATGTCCGCCTGTCGCTGCGAGGAGCACTGGCTCGGACCATTAATGAAGCCCGTCGCCCAATAGTTGCACTCTGAGTCCAGCACGACGATGTGCCAGGCGCCCTTGTCGTAGGAATAGTAGTAGCCCTTCCCCGGCGCGACCGCGGGCGAGCCGAAGTAGTCGAAGTAGCCCGAGGCTCCTTGGGTGCGGTACTCGTGGTTACCGACCGCCGGCATGGTACGCGCCTTGTAGGCTCCCCAGGTGGGGCCATAGCAGCTGTTGTACTGAGCCAGGGAGCCTTCCGTATAGGCGTTATCGCCTGCGGTGAAAACCGTGCCCGAGATGGAGCGGAGCAGCTTGGCCGTGGCCTCATCGCCCGTGCTGGTGCAGCTGGATATGTCCCCAGCTCCAACCACCACTTCCGCAGTCGTGGTTTGCGCCCGAGCCGAGCGACCATCGGATAGGCCGAGGACCAGGAGCGCCACCACTGCGCCGGACGCCACCACGAGGGATACAGACCAGTGCTTGCGATGCCTAACGCGAATCGAGGGACCACGATACATCTTCCACATCAGCGCTCACCCTGCCTCAGTTCTCTAGTGGGGCGGACTCAGAAAGGCCTTCAGAGACCCACATCCCGGTTGGCTTACGCCACCACGCTAGCAAGCGGCGATGAATTCTTGGCGAACTTCGTCGAACTACGTACAGAAACCGTCTGAAAAGTCCCACAGGTGCCCAAGACGATAGAAGGAACTTGTGCAGACGGTGGTGATCTTTGCAGTAAAGGACAACTTGGGTCAAAATGCTTGTGGCCTCGACGAGGACAACCCGGCCAACAGGGGGTCACAGAGCCATCGCTCATCGTCGGTAGGGGTCCCAGGATACCGAAAGGAGGCTCGCTGTGGTCGACGATCACGCCAAGGCCGCCTCGCAACTGACTACTATCTCCGAGGTCGCCTCCGAGATCACCTCAGGGCGCGCCTCAGAGCGCATCCCCGAAACGATAGAGTGGGTGCTGGAAGTGGCCAGGGAGGAACTCGGTATGGAGGTAGCTTTCGTCTCCGAGTTCACCCAGCAGCGAATGGTATTCCGCAAGCTTGCTGGTGAGGCAGAGTCCTTCGGCTGGAAAGAGGACGAGAGTGTACCGGTGGATGACACCTTCTGTCGGCTGCTGCTGCAGGGGTACCTTCCTAACGTGATCCCCGACGCCAAGGCCGACGGGCGGGTGAACTTCCTTAACGTAACCGGCAAGGCTGACATCGGCTCCTACGTGGGTGCGCCCGTCAGGTTCTCCGACGGCCGTCTGTACGGCACGTTTTGCGTCCTGAGCCACTCGCCCGAACCTTCGCTCGCGGAGCGGGATGGGCAGTTCATAAGGGTGCTCGCACGCCTTGTGGCCGAGCAGATAGAGCGCGAGCACCACCTCCTGCACAGGGCAACGACGCGCACCCGCGCCCACGAGCGAAGGAGGATAGGCCGCGAGTTGCACGACCGTGTCGCCCACACAATGGGAGTGGTCCACCAGAGCCTGGTGCTCTACGAAGCGTACCGGCAGCAAGATCCGGATAAGGCCGAAGAGAAGCTCGACCTCGCCAAGCGAATGACCAGTGAGGCGATGAAGGATACGAGAGACCTCGCTCAGTCCCTCAGCCAGTTTGAGCACGAGGAGGAGGAGTTGGATATGGAGGCGGCGCTCTCGGAGTTGCTCCGGGATATCATCCCGCCGGAGATGGAGGAAACGCTCATCGTGGTGGGCGATGAGGATACGGTTTCCGATGAGGTGCGTGAGCAGCTATTTCTGGTGTTGCGCGAGGCCGTGCGCAACACGGTCTCCCACTCGGGGGCGAGCAAGCTGAGCGTAGAGGTAAGAACCGACGAGGAAAGGATCATCGGGGTCGTCGAGGATGACGGGCGGGGTTTCGACCGAAAATCGTCCGAACGGGCCGAAGCCGGAGGGCTGGCCTACATGGCAGAACGCGCCTCGCTAATGGGCGGCACATGTTCGATCGAGTCGGCGCCGGGCGAAGGGACGCGCGTGGAGACGAGCTTCCCTTTGGATGGCGCTTAGCGCCCCACACGCTGACATCCCCATGTAGGCTAGCTTTCAGCAATTCAGCACGCCTGCTTCGCAGGCTTGTCAGCAATTCAGCACTTCAGCTTTCGCCTACCCAAGCCCTTGCTGACTGGCTGACAAGGCGCCTTTGGCGCCGTGCTGACAAGCGGAGCTGAGAGGGCGTAGCGTGCTGAGCAGCGCGAGTTGCAGAAGGTCAATCCTTCTGCAACTCGCTGTGATAAGGTGTCCTGGTAGGGATCGACGGCACGAAGGAGGTTGAGTCCATGGCGGTCTACTGCTTCACGCAGCCCCTCCAACCCGGCAAGCGCGATGATGCACGGGCTATCTTCGAGGAGATCCGAACCTCGCGCCGGGAGGAGTACGAGGCCTCGCGCAAGCGTTTGGGCATACGCGAGGAGAGGGTGTGGTTCCAAAGCCTTCCCGACGCCGAGATGGCGGTGGTCTACTGGGAAGGCGACGACCCGCGCGGGGCGTTGGAAAGGTTCGCTTCCTCCGATGATCCGTTCGACGAGTGGCTCAAGGAGCGAGGCCGGGAGGTCTACCACTTCGAACCGGCACAGACCCTCGAAGATGACGAGGAGGTTTTCGCGTCCTCGTCGGGAGCGGTAAGCGGCATCACGGACACGGTAGGCGGGGCGACAGATACGGTAGGTGGGACCCTGGGCGGGGCAACGGACACCGTGAGGGGGGCTACGGACAACCTCCTGGGAGGCGAAGAGAAGCGGGAGCGTTAGGAAAGGGCGGGCACCAAGTACCGAAGCAAGCAGACGCGAGGGCCGGGACCGATGACGCTCCGGCCCTTCTTGTTGCCACGCAATTCACCCAACCTCGGCCCAACGCCACGCACCTCGGGTTCCGCGTCGTGAGGTGATCTCGGTCCCTGCGGCAGGTCGTGGCACGCCCGGACGGCGCACCTGCCGATAGGCATACCCCTTTGGCACGTCAGAGCAAGGTGGCACTCCTGTGCTCCTGCGTCGGTGTGAATGGCCCGACCGGGGCACATGGAGGGGGGTAAATCCCCGGCCGGACACTGGACTACCAAACCTAACATGTTTGCTTTTAAACGTTGTTAACTTCCGTTGCAGTGTCTTTAAGGATTCCCCTGACGGTGACGAATATCTGCTCTGATGCCGCGGCGGGGGGGAGGTGAGTGGGGCGCCAACATGCTCCCCACTCACCAGCCTGGAGTACCTTCGTACGAGTTCGTCCTCTTCTTACGCACAGGAGAAAAAGACAAACGGCTCAGGAAAACGACTCCACCGACGAGTGGCGACAATGGAAAACCAGCAGGGACCTCTGAGGGCCGCGGCCGCCGATGGCGGGGTGGTCAGGGCCTGCAGTAGGTGCTCGGGTGTGGCTCATCCGTCCCCGAGCGTCTTACCTCCTCGGCGATTGTCGGGGTTGACTCTAGTTCGGTGGGGGTCAGTCTCGAACGAACCAAAAGGGCTGGTGTGTCCCGAAGGATGCTCCGCTCAGTTCGGTTAGCCCTGTCAAGCGTCGCAGGGGGCCTCTGAATGCACACTTCCCCGCGCTCCGGTGGAGACGCCAGGGTTGTTCGACGAGAAGGGCGGATTCGCGCCCTGCGGTTGCTGGTGATCTAGTGCGGGATGGCCCACCGCTTGGGCGTTATCTGGGGCGCAGTTATCGCCCGGCACCAGGGGATCGTTGACGGCGAGTGCGGGGGAACTCACTGCTCCCACTAACAGCGCCGAAGTGAACACCGCCGCCAACACCCTCTTCGCTCGCATCTACGGATCTCCTCCTAAACTCGCTTCCACTCCCTCCAAAATGTTCGTGCGCATCTGCCCCCACGGACGGTTCGAGCCGACACAAGTAAAGACTGGAGCCCCGTAAGACCCCGGTCCCGCCGGATGGCTAGGCAGATCAAAGAGCAACTCGGGGCCGAGAGACCCAAACTCATCTTCCAGTTCGAGTGTGCCACCCGAATCAAGATGATCTTCCGCGAGCAGGAGAAATCGAAGATCCTCCAGCACTTTCACCGATCCCTGGATCCAAATACACCATGGACGGGTTTCTACACCGCAGGCGAGATCGGTCCGGTAGAGGAGCACAACCTTCGTCATCTCTACACCTCGGTCGTCCTAGCCCTCAGTTGAGGACGTAATGGACCATGCTCTGGCGTAGCATTTGACGGAGGAAGGTCTTGCGCCCGCGTCGAAGGGTACGGCGCCTCTGTCCTGGAAGACCCTCAAAAGCCCGTCGTCCGAAACCGGGCCAAGAAGCTTCAGACCACTTGCTCGGCATCGTAATGCGAGCCGCCAATCGCTGCGCAGAATGTCCCTCGTAGAGATGGACCCGGCTGCTGCAAAAGAGAGGTGCCGAGCATCTGCGTGCCGACAAGCGAAGGCTAAAAGCCTGAGCGTGCTGAAATGCTGAATCGCTGCCAAATTAACTACCAAAAAGTATTGACTGGTTACAATAACCGGTGTATCAT
>JBKPNW010000243.1:0-8634 GCA_046732815.1 Actinomycetota bacterium
GACGTGCTGGACAGGAGAGCGCGATCAGCGTAGTGTCACGCTCAATTAGCGATCAAGAACTCTACAAAACTTTCCCGGCGCATCAGCTGCGATAGCGCATCTTCGGCCAGTAGTCGTTCCAGCGGGGGGTTGGGTAGGACCCACGCCACCCTCTTGTGGAGTATGCACAGGAGCGAGACCAGTTCTCCGGTGGAGAACTCCCTGACGTGCCATCTGTCGCCGAGAGCGAGTAATGCGAGGAACCCCCGGGCTGCTTCGGCAGAGGAGAACACCGGCATCACCTCCTTGCCCAAATGGAATAATGTATGGGGAAGCTCGAAGCCCGTGATCTCACGGCGGGAAATCACGTAGTGCACCAAGCCTGAACGTCCGGAAGTAAGCCACGACGCCTCCCCCCAATCTTCTCCCTTCTCCACTACCCGATGACCCTCCACTCTAGCCAGTTGTGTCGCTCTGCCCGCAAGTGTTCGTCTCGCTCTTTCCGCCACTCGCTATACTCCTCATCTCAGAGGTGCGTTCCCCAGTCCGACGCCCCCTTTTCTCAAACCAGGGTCGTGTGATCGGCACCGCACCGGCAGACGGCTTCGGAGATGGTAGACACCCGCCTTTCCCCACAGTCACACTCCACCACGACGCACTCCAGGTATACACGTAGGACTCGCCGTACGATGTCTCGTGCGCCTCGTAATGACCCTTAGTGCACTCAAATATCGTCGCCATCCAGCTATCCCCTTTCCCCAACGGATACCCTGGTCGACCTGGCATGATACTATTGTGTCCACCCACCATACCTGCCGCTTCCGGGCGTTGTCAACACCACATTTGGCCTTTCAATGAACTGTTATCGCTTCTCGGAATACATAGCCTCGATGGACTTAGAGATCTGAGATGTAATGGAACGTCGCCGCTTCGTAGCTAACGGGAAGCACGGCAACCGAGCGCGATCCCGACGAATCCAATTTGTCCGTGCGCCTAGGAAGCTGGCCGAGCAAGGTTACGAAGTTCATCCTTGCTCGGGACCAGCCTGTGATGGTTTTCGTGCCTTGGGAACTACCCCGAGATGCGCTAGGTGGCAGCATATGATATTTTGAGCACAAATGCATGGTGTTGTACACAACGACGAAAGTAGCCCGGATTTTCCTAAGGGGTATGGGCTGGAAGCAGAGGGCAACAACCAGCTGCTTAAGAGGCGTAACGGGTCCCTCGTCGCGGCTTTCACAGAAGAGGTGCCGCTCGAGAGCATCTTACGTGTGGCCGAAGCGGACGAGCGGTACATGAGGGCGGTTAAGCGGCAAGAGAGGTTCTCCTCCGAGACGGATTCGGAGACGGTGTTACTTTCGCTGAAGACGTCAAGGAAGCACGCTCGGAGTTCCTTATGGCGTTAGAGGCAGTTTACCGGGGATAGCAACGAACTCCAGCCGTTTCCGCGTATCGTCGTTGTTCAGCAAGGCGCGAAACGTTGGGTAAGACCGTGTGTCGTTTTTGGACGTTGACGATGATCAGAGTGACACACCCCGCATCCTATTCTTTAGGATTTCGTCAGCTCTATTTCTCCATTACCCTCACCTGTAAGCGTGGCACGAAACCTGAAGCTATGTGTTGTAGATGCAGAACTCCATCGAGGTAGAGGTCCGTTATCTCCACAAGGGTCCGCGCCAGGAGCAAGCCAGATACGTAATCCCATGGATCGTTTCTTTTCGCGGGTACGTAGTGTTTGCCGTAGTGGATTCCCGCTTTCGCGTGAATGACGGAGGAAAGGGCTTTGGGGTGTGCCCGCCAACGGATCCCTGGCGCGGTTCGAAGGACCCGGTATCAGCTGGTGCCGCGGTTCGCGAGCCGCCCCTACGAGCAAACCGCTCTAGAGATGAGGCATCTTTCCGTCTTCCACCGCGCGTTGCTCCGAGGCTAGCCACAGGGGGCGTGGCGGGGTGTTCCCCCACGGCGGCCGGTCGAGGCCCTCGTAGCGGTCGAAGACTAAGCGGGGCCGCGCTTGCTTTCCTACGTGTGGGGCGACGTCTTCGAAGAACTGCTGTGGCGTGCTGAAACGCAACTCGAGGCCGTCGCAGGAATCTCTGTTCTCGATGATGTCGTCTCGCCTGTACGGAGGTAGGTGGTGAAAATAGTACTTTCGATCGGCGCGGGGGCCTCGTATCCTTGCGAGTATAGGAAAATGGAAGCCGTCGGCAGAGGAGATGTTTCACGTGGGCAGACGAGAGACGAAGGATGTGACATCGGGCTGGTCAGGAATCTCCGGGCGCGTGGGCCGGGACGATCTCGAAGATCCGAGCGCCTGATCTTGCCGCCTGTCATCTCCATCTCTAACCTCGATAAGACCTACGCCTCGGGTTTTAGGGCGCTTAAGAAGATCAACCTGGAGATCCGGCGGGGAGAGATCTTCGCCCTGCTCGGTCCCAATGGGGCGGGGAAGACGACGTTGATCAACGTAGTGTGCGGGATAGTCAATCCGACGGAGGGCGTCGTCAAGGCCGACGGTCACGACATCATCAAAGAATACCGGGCGACGAGGTCCCTGATCGGGCTCGTCCCCCAGGAGCTGACGACCGATGCCTTCGAGACCGTATGGGCCACGGTAAGCTTTTCCCGGGGTCTCTTCGGTAGACCGCCCGACCCTGGTTACATCGAGAAAGTACTAAGGGACCTCGCCCTGTGGGACAGGAAGGACGACAAGATCATGACGCTCTCTGGTGGCATGAAGCGCAGGGTCATGATCGCCAAGGCCCTCTCGCACGAGCCGCGAATCCTGTTTCTCGACGAGCCGACGGCGGGCGTCGACGTGGAGCTGAGAAAGGATATGTGGCAGATGGTGCGTAACCTTCGGGAGAACGACGTGACCATCGTGCTGACCACCCACTACATCAACGAGGCCGAAGAGATGGCCGACAGGGTCGGGGTAATCAACAACGGCGAGATCATCCTGGTCGAAGACAAGGACGAGCTGATGCGCAAACTTGGCAGTAAACGGTTGACGCTTCAACTGCACGCCAGGCTGGATGAGCTCCCTGCCGAACTCGCCGGATACGGGCTGGAGCTGAACTCGGACGGCAGCGAGCTGGTCTACACCTACGATTCACAGGCGGAGCGGATGGACATAGCCAACCTTCTCGCCGACCTCGACGATGCTGGCGTCACGTTCGAAGATCTCCAGACCAATCAGAGCTCGCTCGAAGAGATTTTCGTCGATCTGATCAAGGAGCGAGATTGAACTTTCACGCGATACGCGCGATATACACGTTCGAGATGGCGAGGACTTTCCGCACGCTGTTGCAGAGCATCGTCTCGCCCGTGATCTCGACATCACTGTACTTCGTCGTCTTCGGCGCGGCGATCGGCTCGCGCATCGATAGCGTAGAGGGGGTCGGTTATGGTTCGTTTATCGTGCCCGGCCTGATCATGCTGACATTGCTGACGCAGAGCATCTCGAATGCGTCTTTCGGCATCTTCTTCCCCAAGTTTATCGGTACCATCTACGAGGTTCTCTCCGCACCGGTCTCCTACATCGAGATCGTGATCGGCTACGTCGGGGCGGCGGCGACCAAGTCCGTGATGATAGGCCTGATCATCCTCGCCACCTCGGGCCTGTTCGTGCCGATCCAGATAGACCATCCGCTGTGGATGATCTCGTTTCTCGCGCTCACGTCGATTACCTTCAGCCTCTTCGGTTTCATTATCGGCATCTGGGCCAACGACATCGAGAAGCTGCAGATCATACCGCTGCTGATCCTCACGCCCCTGATCTTCCTCGGCGGCAGCTTCTACTCGATCAGCATGTTGCCGCCGTTCTGGCAGAAGGCCACCCTCTTCAACCCCGTGGTCTATCTGATCAGCGGTTTCCGGTGGAGCTTCTACGGGCTCTCCGACGTGAGGGTCGGGGTGAGCCTGGCCATGACGCTCGTCTTCCTGGCCGTGTGCCTTACGGCGGTGTGGTGGATCTTCAAGACCGGCTACAGGCTCAAGGCGTAGCCCCTGAGGACCTCTTGCGGAACCACAAACCGTCGGGTCCTTCTACATCCCTGTAACCCTGCGACCATGGCTAGCGCGAGATCAGGCACGGTCGGCGAAACGAGGGTAGAGTAAAGTAGTACTCTGGCACCCGGATACAGGAGGCTGGTGATGGGCGAGCATCACACGTCCGCCATAGAGCGGATATTGCACCGGATCGAGGACTACCTGGAGGACTGGCGCAAGCGGGAATCAGCCCTGCAAGCCGAGGCCGACGCGAGCAGAAGCCAGCTGTGGGCCGAGGCCGCAGAGCGCGAGCGGCTGCTGGCCGAGGCCGTGGGAGCGGAGGAGGCGCGGCGCGAATCCATCGAAGATCTCACGATGCAACACCGGGTGGTTTTCGTGCTGCATCGCGATGAGTTGGTCGAGACGCTCGAGGACTTCGCCCGCCAGGGCGACCGGCTCGTGAGCGTGGTACCCCGCAAAGGGGGCGAGACGATGACCGAAGGTCTCAAAGGCTCGTGGCTGGTCTTCGAGTCTTCCGAATAGAAGCCGGTCAGCGCTTCAGCCTGTCAGCATTTTAGCAAGAAGGTTGACTGGTTGACCGGCGTGGAGGATTAGGGCCGTGCAGGAACGGAGCGTCGCGCCCCATGGTTCCTGGAGGTCCCCGATCTCCTCGGACGTGATCGTCAGGGGCGTGGTGGGGCTGTCGGAAGTCGTGATCGATGGCGAAGACGTGTACTGGCTGGAGAGCCGTCCCGGTGAGGGCGGGCGCAACGTCGTGGTGCACCTGAGGCCGGAGGGAGACGCCGAGGACGTGACGCCACAGCCTTTTAATGCGCGCACGCGGGTACACGAGTATGGTGGGGGCGACTTCGCCGTCGATAGCGGAGCGATCTATTTCTCGAATTTCGCAGACCAGAGGATCTACCGCCGGCCTCCAGGCGGGGAGCCGGAACCGCTCTCGGCAGAGACCGGCAGGCGCTTTGCGGATATGGTGGTCGACCGGGACCGCGGCCGCCTCATCGCCGTGAGGGAGGACCATTCCGGGCAAGAACCCGTAAACGAGATCGTTGGCGTGGACCTAGAGAGTGGTGCTGAGCGCGTGCTCGTCTCGGGCAATGACTTCTATTCCTCGCCACGCCTGAGCCCGGACGGCCGGCACCTGGCGTGGCTGGCGTGGAACCATCCGAACATGCCCTGGGACGGTACGGAGCTCCTGGTCGGTGATCTCGACGCTGCAGGATTCCCCGAGAACGTCGAGCGTGTCGCCGGCGGCCAGGACGAATCCATCTTCCAGCCGGAGTGGTCCCCCGGAGGAACGCTCCACTTCGTCTCGGACATGACGGGCTGGTGGAATCTCTACCGCTGGCGGGAGGGGATGATCGAGCCGCTCTGCGAGAGGGAGGCTGAGTTCGGCTCTCCGCAATGGGTCTTCGGGATGTCAACCTATGACTTCGTCTCGCCCGGGCGCATCGTCTGCGCTTACAAGGAGCGTGGAAGCTCACATCTCGCCATTCTCTGTAGTGAGACCGGAGAGCTCGAGCCGCTGGAGATACCATACTCGAGCATCGCCTACGTGCGTGCGGCGGAAGTTCGGGGTGAAGCGACCGCGGGTGTATTCTTCCTCGGCAGCTCGCCGACGGAGGCCGCTTGCATAGTGAGGTTGGACCCTTCCACCGGCACCCACGAGGTGTTGCGGCGCTCTGGCGACCTGGAGATAGATCCTGGCTACCTCTCCGTTCCCGAGCCCGTTGAGTTCCCCACGGAGAACGGCCGGACGGCGCACGCTTTCTTCTACCCGCCGAAGAATCGGGACTTCGTGGCGCCTGGTGGCGAGCTCCCGCCCCTTCTCGTAATGAGTCACGGGGGTCCGACCTCGGCGACCAGTACGGCCCTGGACCCGGAGATCCAGTACTGGACCAGCCGCGGCATCGCCGTGCTCGACGTGAACTACGGCGGGAGCACGGGCCACGGGAGGGAATACCGTAGTCGCCTGGAAGGTATGTGGGGTGTCGTCGACGTAGACGACTGCGTCAACGGGGCGATTTACCTCGCCAAGCGTGGGCTCGTGGACGGAGAGCGGCTGATAATCACCGGCGGCAGCGCGGGCGGCTACACGACGCTCTGCGCGCTCGCGTTCAGGGATACGTTCGCCGCCGGCGCGAGCCACTTCGGCGTCAGCGACGTCGAGGCCCTGGCGAAGGAGACCCACAAGTTCGAGTCGCGCTACCTCGAACGCCTGATCGGGCCCTACCCGGGGCGCGCTGACCTCTACGTGGAGCGCTCGCCGATACACTCGACCGGGAGACTCTCCTGCCCCGTGATCTTCTTCCAGGGACTCGAGGACGAGGTCGTACCCCCGGAGCAGACCGAGAAGATGTTTGCGGCCCTGAGGGAGAAAGGAATACCGGTCTCCTACGTGCCTTTCGAGGGCGAGCAACACGGCTTCAGACGTGCCGAAAACATCAAGCGCGCCCTCGACGGCGAGCTCTACTTCTACTCCCGCGTCTTCGGCTTCGAGCTCGCAGAGCCTGTGGAGCCAGTACCGATAGAGAATCTTTGAGGGGGGAGCGGGATGGGTGAATGGCGGGAGGAGTGGCGGGAGACGAACAGGGCCAGCTGGGACGAGCGCGTCCCCATCCACGTCTCGGGAGAGTTCTACGACGTGGCCGCTTTCAAGGAAGGTCAGGAGCGTCTGCAACCGTTCGAGATAGGCGAGGTCGGCGACGTGACGGGCAAGGAGCTATTGCACCTGCAGTGCCACTTCGGGATCGACACCCTGAGCTGGGCGCGCCGCGGCGCCCGCGTTACGGGCCTCGACTTCTCGGAGCCCGCCGTGGAGGCGGCCCGCACTCTGGCCTCCGAGATGGGGCTGGAAGCCACGTTCGTGCACTCGGATGTCTACGAAGCCGCCCACGCCACGGGCGGCCGCACGTTCGACATCGTCTACACGGGCCGGGGTGCGATCCTCTGGCTCCCCGATATAGGACGGTGGGCAAGGGTGGTAGCGGATCTCCTCGAGCCAGGCGGTTTTCTCTACCTCACGGAGTTCCACCCTTTCACCGACGTCTTCGGAGACGAGGACCTGAACGTGGAACACGATTACTTCCAGGACGAGAACCCCAGGGTGTGGGACGAACCAGGCACCTACGCGGACTTCGACGCCGAGACGAAAAACAACGTTACCTACGAATGGAACCACACGCTGGGCGAGGTGGTGAGCGCGGTGGTCTCCGCCGACCTGAACGTCGAGCTGCTCCACGAGTTCGACTACACCATGTTCCCCCGATGGCCCATCCTGGAGAAATCTGGGTTCGACACCTACCGCCTGCCCGAGGGCACGCCGCAGATCCCGCTAATGTATTCGCTCAGGGCCCGCAAATCGAAGGGGTAGCGGGAGCGGTTCGCCGCCTTTACGTTGGTCTGTTCAGCGTTTGGCGCGGTTTGGGGCCCTGGATGGTCTTGGTGAGTTCGGCGCGGACGATCAGGCGTTCCGTGTAGTTCGGTAGCGTGCAGGTCTGGAGGCTGACTATGTTTCTCCCTGCGACGGGTTTGGTCGCCGAGGCATCGTGAGGGCCGACGACGAAGCGGTCGTAGACCCTGTAGATGTATCTCACGCCCTGTGAGTCAGTGAGCACCACCTTGCGTCCCGTCCTCAACCTGTTGAGATCCCAGAACACCAGGAAGCTCTTGGTGCGCGGGTAGCCCAGCCGGTGGCCCGCGATGTAGACATTCGCCTCCCGCTGCCAGGGGAAGCCCGTCCCCTGGAGGTGCAGCGTCCCGTCGTGCAGGGCAGGCTTGTTGTGCGCCGCGGCGGTGTAGACGGGCACGTTCTTCACGTGCCTCATGCTCGGAATGGACAGTCTCATGGTCTCTGCCCTCTTCGGCGGCGGTGAGGCCCCGGCCTCGTCTCCGGCCCTCTCGACATCGAGGAACACGAGCCCCACGGAGAGCACTATCAGTGCCAGACCGGCCAGCACGAGCAGGCTGCGATTCGGCCGCCACTTGGACCCGAAGTAACCCCTACCCTTGCCTTCGCGGGTCCACGACCCGTAGCGTTCGGTTCTCACGAAGAAATATGATACAGCCCCGGGGCAACAAAACAACACGGAGCGTTAACGAGAGTTCGCGAGGCCGCTACTCGCCCGCTAGCTCCTGCGGCGGGGGTCCATGGCGTCGCGCAGGCCGTCACCGATGAAGTTCACGGAGAGGACGGCGAGGGCGATAGCGATACCGGGGAAGATGATGGCGTGCTGGCCCTCGACGAAGACGCCGAACCCCGAGTGGAAGGCGTCGGTGAGCATCGCTCCCCACTCTGGGGTCGGGGCGCGGGCACCGAGGCCGAGGAAGGAGAGGGCCGCGATGTCGAGGATCGCGGTGGCGAGGGTCAGGGTGGCCTGCACGATAAGGGGGGCCATGCTGTTCGGCAGGATGCCGGAGATGACGATCTGGGTGCCGCTCGCCCCGAGGGCCCGTTCCGCTTCGATGTAATCACGTTCCCGGACGCTGATTACGGCGGACCTGACGACACGGGCGATCTGGGGTATGAACACGATGCCGATGGCGAGCATCGCGTTCACCAGGGAAGGGCCGAGGACGGAGACGACAACGATCGCGAGCAGGATGCTCGGGAAGGCGAGAAGCACGTCCATCAGGCGCATGAGAGAGGAG
>JBKPNW010000244.1:0-3110 GCA_046732815.1 Actinomycetota bacterium
GTAGCTCAGGTCTACCGCTACCGGTGGGTATCGGGCCCGGTGGAGCGCCAGCAGACCAAGTGGGTGGTATCTGGCGTGGCGGTGGCTCTGGTGGGATTCGCCACGTTGCTAACCCTCGCCAATCTTGTTCTGTCGCCCGAGTCGATGGGACCACTGATCGAATTGGTAGCCGAAACGTGCGTCTACGGCTTAATAGCGCTCATCCCGCTCTCCATAGGAGTCGCCATCTTACGCTCCGGGCTCTACGAGATCGACATCATCATCAACCGCACCCTCGTCTACGGCTTACTCACGGCGACGCTCGTGGCGCTCTACTTCGGCGGCATCGTGGTGTTGCAAAGAGTCTTCGTGGCCCTCACGGGCGAGCAATCTACCCTCGCCGTCGTGGCATCCACACTGCTGATAGCGGCATTGTTTACCCCGCTGAGGCGGGGAATCCAGTCGTTCATAGACAGGCGCTTCTACAGACGCAAGTACGACGCCAGGAAGACCCTCGAAGCCTTCTCTGCTCAGTTGCGAAACGAAACGGACCTGGAGGCCGTGAGCGACGACCTTGTTGGGGTGGTGAAGGAGACGATGCAGCCCGCCCACGTCTCATTGTGGTTGCGCACCGAAACGGCCTCGAAGGGCGGGCAGGAAGGGTGACATCTTCCTGGTCATGTTCGCTGGGTTTGCTGCTATGCCCCTAGACGGGGGCCAGATCGTTCCAGATTTAGGGCGAGCAGGTTCTGGAGTACCTCTTCGTCCGTGAGATCGGGCGGCCAGCCGTAGGCCGCGAAGACCGCCCCGTCGAGCCGCTCATGAGCGTTCTCAAGCCATGCAGGACGGGCGTTGTAGAGGTTGGTGAGCGTGCGCTTCTTTAGCTTCGCCTCGGAAGCTCCCTCGGGGTTGAGCCAGTTGCGCCTTAGTTCGTCGAGGCCGGGCGGCTTCGACTATGGCCTCAATTCGCCAATCGCCTCTCGGTTTCTTCCCCAGGCGGCCACGGCAGCGGGAACGTCTCGAAACACGTCGTTGGTCTATAGCGGAGGTCGTTGCCCATACCCATCCAGGTTCCCATCCTTAGCGCCCACAACTCATGCGCCCGCGAGTGCAAGACGCCGAGGAAGTAATCGTCGGCGCGGGCAAACGCGATGAATTCAACAGGTTCTGCATAGAAACGCTCAGGAAGTTCCCGGAGCCGCAGGCGGGGTCAAGTACCCTAACGCCAGCGATCTCCTCGACAGAACGGCTCAGGAGGCTGCTGAGGCCGTTGTTTATCCTCCTCGCCCGACCGCCGCTCGCGGATAGTCTACTTCTCGAAACGAGGTGCTGTGAACCCTCGGTATTCGCGCATGCCGAACGTCTTAGAACGCCACTTGGCGAAGTTGGCCGCGCAAATACCTGCTAGTCCGAGTGAACATGCGGTTCATGGAGTGTCCGGTAAGCTGCCGGCGCAGGATTCACCTCCCCTTTTCACTCGGTGTCACAAGAACGAACAAGTGATCTCTCACTCCCCCTGGTGCCGACTTAACATTTATGTTAAGATATCGACGTAAGATGCAGGCCAAGATCGGGAGACGAGGTTAAGCTGCTTTGGGATTGCCCGACTTTGACTCCAGCGGGCTTTTGCCGCCAAACGACTACCAGATGACGCTCGAAGAGCTCGCCGACTCGATGTTGGTCGAAGGACCCGAAGAAGGATATCCGAGTTGGGACCGCGACTGGCGCGCTGGGTTGGTTGAAAACTTGGGGGTCATGGTCGGACAGTTGTGGGAAGCTGGGATCTCCGAGATCTTCGTGAACGGCTCGTTCGTCGAGGACAAAGATCATCCCGGCGACATAGACGGGTATTTCGAGTGCGGGGTACTTGAGGTCGCAACGGGTCGGCTGCAGGGTAAGCTCAACGAGCTGGACCCGTACAAGGTGTGGACGTGGGACCCACGAAGCCGCAGACCCTACAAGAATCAGCCGAAGTGGCAGCTTCCTATGTGGCACCGCTACAGGGTGGAGCTCTACCCGCACTATCCGGACTTACCACAACCGAGCGGAATCAAAGACGAGTTTGGTAACGACCTGCATTTTCCTGCCGCCTTCAGGAAATCTCGGCGGGAGCACAAGCCGAAGGGCATAGTCAAAGTAGTAAGGCGTTAGGCGGGAGCGCGAAATGCGACGAAGGGCGGAGAGAAGGCAGAGAGATCCACGGAGGAGGAGACCGTGATAAGGAACGAGAAAGAATACAAGGAAGCCCGGGCCCGGCTTGAACGCGACGAGGAGGCCGTCGCGGCGCAGCGCCGAGCCCTCGTAGAGCGTGGACTTTCTGACGAGGAAGTCGAGCGTGCTTTGGGACCCGTGTTTTCCTTCCGCGCCCAACTCGAAGAGGAGATCGAGTGGTACGAAAGGGTGCGTCGTCGCGACTTCGAGATCATAGACAACCTGAGCGCGGTGGGAACGTTGCTCATAGCCCTCAGGATTGCCAACGGCCTGAGTCAGAAAGATCTGGCCCAGAAACTCGACGTCAGCGAAGCCCAGGTATCGCGCGACGAGAGAAACGAATACCACGGCATCACCGTGGAGCGGGCGCAGAGGGTTTTGGACGCCATGGGTGAGTCGTTGACCACCCGGGTGGCAGAAAGACCGCTCGTACCAGCGTAAGCGTCAGCCGAACAAGAGGCAACGCCGGCCCAAGCCACCAGTCCAGGTTGTTAGCCAGCGTCCCTGTTTTCGCGCACGATCTCCGAAGAGTCCGAGAAACAGCGGCCTGCCGCGCGGAACCGGCCACGGATCTCACGGGCGCGGGCGCTAGGGTCCCTGTCCGCGGAATGGGTCACGTACCGACCCGTGGTCGCGCTGCGGTAGACGGTGCCGTTGCCAGATGCACCTTTCTTCCGAGTATCATCCTCGACCGCGCTTTTGGCTTTGCGCTCTTTGTCAGCCATTGCTGTTCACCTCCGCTCTTCCCCAATTCTAGACCAAGACCGGACAGCGCGGAGAGATTCGACATGCCATCTTTGTATGTAGTCGAGTCTTGACACCAACCCGACACCAACCCAGACGGTATCCAACGGGATTGGATGAACCAACGATCCTATGTCGACGACCAAAATATGTGGATTTGCAGCACATTTCGGATG
>JBKPNW010000245.1:0-13553 GCA_046732815.1 Actinomycetota bacterium
CTGTCGTCACGTTTGTCCTGCAAACGAGTAGCTTTTAAAGCGGAGGAGGAGGGATTCGAACCCTCGATACCCCGTTGAGAGGTATAACACCTTAGCAGGGTGCCGCCTTCAACCACTCGGCCACTCCTCCGGGTAAGTGGAGTATATCAAAGACGTCTTTCGTCTTCGCGCGTTCGTCTCTGAACCTATCTCCTACTATTGTTTGCTCTTGGTCTCTTCATCGGTGATGTCGGGCTTGCCGTTGGCCGGCTCGGCGTCGAGAATCTGCTCTCCGGAGACCTCTTCTTTGATCCTGACGAGCGTGGCGTTGAGGGTGGCGCCGAAGAGGATCGTCAGGGAGGAGATGTAGAGGTAGAGCAGCAGGATGATGACGGCTCCTATGGAGCCGTAGGTCTTGTTGTAGGTGTTGAAGTCGCTGCTCAGGTACAGGTTGAAGACGACGCTGGCGAGAACCCAGAGTAGGATGCCTACAAACCCGCCTGGGGTGATCCAGCGAAACGGCTGGTTGGCGTCGGGGGCGAAGTAGAACAGGAGCGCCACCGTCACGACCATGAACAAGAGCGCCGCGGGCCAGCGCGCTATGTTCCAGGCGACCATGAACTCATCGCCCAGGGTGAAGATCTCGGCGATCGTCCGCCCTATGGAGGGGCCGGCGACCAGGAGCAACACGCCCGTCAATAGTAGCGCCGAGAGGCCCAGAGTCATGAGGATGGCGATGCCCCTGACCTTCCAGAACGGCCGCGTCTCCTGCACGTCATAGGCCCGGTTGAGGGCGTTTATGAGCGCCGCGAAGGCCCCCGAGGTGGCCCAGATCGTACCGAAGATGCCGATGGATAGGAGGCCTGGTGCCGTGTCTTCGTTGCGGAGCGTGTTCTCCGTGTAGGTGTGGATCAGGCCGAAGACCTGCTCCGGCAGGAGCCGCCTCAGGTAGTCGAATAGCTCCGCAACGAACTGCGGGTCGGAGCTCGAGAACGCGTCGAGGATCGCCACGCAGAACAGGATGAAAGGGAAGATCGCCAGGATCAGGTAGAAGGCGAGCTGCGCGCCGAGCCCGAGGGCGTCGTCGCGTATGAACTCCTGTACGGTCGCCTTGAGCGTCTGGTAGCGAAGAAGGTCCCTCAGATCGCCGAAAAAGTTCCCCAGCGACCCGCGGGCAGGCCGCCGGGCAACCCCCTCGAGCTTCGTCTCGGCCGCGTCAGATGACATCGGGACCATGCCTTCCTTCTCGTAACCAGCCTATTTTAACCCCGATCCCGGCCGTGGAGGGCGAAAACGATCATCCGATAAGCGTGGCTGGTCGTATAAATCTGTGTATGAAAGGGTTAGTATCGGGGAGTGCCGTATGTCTTGCGCCGGACGGCGAACGTGGGCAGGATACCGTCCGCTCCACGGAGCGTGGGGCCGGAAGATCCGTTTTCGCCGGCGGTCGGGGAAGGCTCTGGATGGACCGTGTAGAAGACGAGATTCTGGTGCGAAGGGTAGCGTCCGGAGACGAACGCGCCCTCTCCGCACTCTACGACCGCTACGCGGGTCTCGTCTACGGGACGGGTATGCGTTACCTGGGAGACAGGGGGACCTCCGAGGAGCTGGTCCAGGATGTCTTCATCTCCGTGTGGAAGAACGCGGCGGGCTTCGACCCCGCGCGGGCCGGTTTTGCCACGTGGGTGTATCGCATCACCCGCAACCGGGCCACGGACCTGATCCGGCGCCGCAAGGCGCGCGTCAGGACCGTCGATGGAGAGCCGGTCCTCGAGTCTGGGGAGACGGACCCCTCCGGTGAGCTCTCACGAAACTTCGACGTGGCCACCGCGCTCTCTAGGCTCTCTCCGGTCCACAGGGAGGTGCTCGTCCTCGCGTATTTCCACGGCTTCTCGCAGCGTGAGATCTCCGAGCACACCGCCACGCCTCTCGGGACGGTCAAGAGCCGCACAACGGCGGCGCTACGCGCCCTGCGTGAGACCATGAGCTTTGACGAGGATCGGTGGTCCTCCGATGAGTGAACACCCCGGCACGCGCGACCTCCTGGGCCCTTACGTGATGGGCACCCTCGAAGCGCATGAGGAACGTGAGGTCGAGCATCATCTGCAAGGTTGCGCGAGCTGCAGGAGGGAGGCCCTGGAGCTACGGCTGGCCCACGAACGCCTCGCAGACCTCGCACGAAGCTTCACGGCGCCGCCGGAGGATCTCAAAGAGCGCGTAGTGGCCGGTATACCGCGGCGTGAAGCCCGCAGGAGGGTCCCCGCGTGGGTAGCCGCCGTTGCGGCGGCCCTCTGCGTGCTCGCGGTAATCGGGGCGGTCCTCACCCCCGATCTCTCCGGGGGCGAAGCACTGGCCTCGGCGAACCTGAACCCTACCGACCGCGCTCCCGATGCGGGAGGCGAGGTGAGCATCCGGGGCTCCGGTGAGAACGTGAAGATGCGCCTCGAAGCGTGGGGATTGCCGCCCTGCAAGAGCGAACAGTACTACGAGCTCTGGCTCGTCGAGGGCGATGAACGCGTCAGCGCGGGGAGCTTTACGGTCGGACAGAGCGGCAGGGTCGACGTAACGCTGAACGCCCCGAACTTCGCCGCCTCCTACCCCACAGTGGGCGTAACCGCCGAGTACGACAAAGACCCCAGCGCAAGCAGCACCAATATGCTCTTGGGCGAACTACACGAACTCTGACAGCGGTTTCAGGAAGG
Source organism: Actinomycetota bacterium (assembly GCA_046732815.1). Classification (GTDB taxonomy): domain Bacteria; phylum Actinomycetota; class Rubrobacteria; order Rubrobacterales; family Rubrobacteraceae; genus Rubrobacter_D. The sequence continues at coordinate 2,682 of JBKPNW010000245.1, forward strand.
ACTTCCTGAAACCGCTGTCAAGCTGGTCAGCATTTCAGCCAGTCAGCTTTTCGTTCGCGCAAGCGAATGCTGAAATGCTTTAGCGCACCTGGCCCCGTTCCCGCACCAAAGGTAGAACAAACGACATGCGCGTTCCCTTTCCTGGCTGGCTCTCGGCCTCGATGCGTCCGCCGTGGGCTTCGGCTATGGTCTGCGCGATCGAGAGACCGAGGCCGCTGCCTGGTTCTTCGGCCCTGGCGAGCCGGTAGAAACGGTCGAAGACGTGGGGGAGTTCGGTCTCCGGTATGCCCGGACCTTGGTCCTCGACATCGACGCGCAGCTCCCCTCCGGAGCAGTCAGACCTGAGGAGTACGCGCTGGCCCGCCGGGCCATACTTCACCGCGTTATCCACGAGGGCCAGTATCGCCTGCTCCACCCTCACGGGGTCGAGCCTGACGACACCGCCCTCTTCGAACGTGGTATGCAGAGTCGCATCGTGTTCTGCGGCCAGCGCGCCGGCCCGACGCTCGACGCCCGTCAGCAGGGCTTGCGTCTCCACGGGCTCCATCCGGAAGGGTGGCGCGGCCGACTCCGAACGGGCCAGGAAGAGCAGGTCCTCGACCATCCTGGACATCGTCGAGGACTCCCTGACTATCTCGCGGAGGATCTCCCCATGCTCGCAGTCGTCTTCGAGCTCCAACCCGACCTCGGCGTTGCCCCGGATCACGGTGAGCGGGGTCCTGAGCTCGTGGGAGACTTCGGCGAGGAACTCGGCCTTGGCGCGGGCGGCCTCGGCGAGCGTCTCCTCGGCGCGCTTGCGCTCGCTGACGTCGCGCGAGGCCGTCTGGAGACGGACTACTTCACCGCTTTCGTCGAGAATCGGCTCCGTGAGTGTCTCGAACCAAGTGTATTCTCCAGATTTCTTACGGATACGGTACGTTACCGAAACGGCCCCCTGCCCTTCGAGGGCCTTGTCGTGGGCTTCGGAGCGGATGCGCTCCACGTCTTCGGGGTGGAAGAGATCATAAGGGTCCGTCCCCAGCAGATCTTCCGGCTCGTAGCCGAGCAGGCGCCGGCACGAAGGGCTTATGTAGAGGTAGCGTCCATCCGGCTCATGCAGGCAGACGAGGTCGCTGGTCTTCTCCGCCAGCAGGCGGAACTGCTCCTCGTTCTGCCTGTGCGCCTCCTCCGCCAGCTTGCGTTCCGTGATGTCCCGTGCGATGCCTTCGATAGCGATGATGTTACCGGCTTCGTCGTAGATAGGCTTGTTGCGCTGCTCGGTCCAGATAAGGGCGCCATCCTTGCGATACCAGCGCAGCACGAGAGGCTCTTCCGGAGAGCGCATCGAGTTCTCCAGCAGGTGCCTGTCTTCCGGGTGGACCCGCTTGAGGCCGAGATCCGGATCCGCGTAGTGCTCTTCCGGGCTGTAGCCGGTCATGGCTGTGGACGAGGGACTTATGTACTCGAAGCCTGGCCTCGGGTGAAAGCGAACGCGGTAGACGAGATCCCTTGCATTGTCAGCGTGAAGCCGGAAACGCTCGTCGTCCTCGCGCGACGCATCCAATCTTCGCAATCTGCCTTCGCGGAGTGCTCTCAAGCCTCGCAACGCCAGGCCGACCAGAACACCTCCGGCGACAACGCGGCGAAACTGGCGGAGCGTTGTAGAAAGCCTCACGATCCTCCGAAAGATACTTGACTCGCTCGTATCGAGATAGATTATACTTACGATCGGGAAGAGAGGGCTGAGATGCTGATCCTGATCGTGGAAGACGAAGCCGCGATTGCGCGCTTCCTGGAGCGCGGTCTGAGCGCCCACGGCCATAGGGTCGTGTGCGCCTACGACGGGGAGGAGGGTACGCGGCTGGCCGTGGACGAGCCCGTGGATCTGGTCCTCCTCGACATCTCGCTGCCCCGGCTGGACGGACGCGATGTGCTAAGGCGCATCCGGCTCCGACGCCCCGACCTCCCGGTCCTGATGCTAACGGCCCGCGATGACACGCGCAACAAGGTGGACGCCCTCGACGCGGGGGCCGACGACTACCTGACCAAGCCCTTCGTGTTCGAGGAGTTGCTGGCGCGGGTGCGCGCGCTAACCCGACGTGCCGGCCAGGCCGAGTCGGCGCAGATCGAGACCGACGGCCTCACGATAGACCTCCTCTCGCGCCATGCCTGGCGCAAAGACGAAAGGATAGAGCTCTCCAGCAGGGAGTTCGCCCTGCTGGAGTACTTTATGCGCCACATCGGTCAGGTCCTCTCCAGGCAGCAGATCCTCTCCGCCATCTGGGACTACGACTTCGAACCAGCCTCCAACGTCGTCGACGTCTACGTGCGACACCTTCGCAACAAGGTCGATCCTCCCGGTGGGCCTTCCCTGATCCAGACCGTCCGCGGCGCCGGCTACCGTTTCAATCCCACGCCAACCTCTTAGCCGTACGACGCGTCTACGAGATCGTTTCAAGATGAAAGAAAATTCATCTCGGTTTCATCGTGGTTTCACAGACGGTGTATACAATCTTCGTATGTGGGCTGCGGGCGGTGATCAACATGAAGAACATCGTGTCACCGCTGCCGGTGGTCGACCATTACGGGGTCCGTGCGGGGGCGATTCCTCCTTTCCCTACTTTTTCCCATCGCATCTTCGCCCCCCGGGCTCCGATCTGGAAGGACGGCGCCACCGGCAGGCTGACTAGCCCAGGGGTTCGGACCGGTCGCTGCGGGGTAGAAGTTCCTTCGACTTCGACGTATCGCCTTTGCCCAGAACTACTTCCGTATCCAGATTGCCTGCGTCGATCTGCTGTATGAATTCCCTACATCTGCCGCACAGGGAGAGTACGTGAGTGGTGCCGTCGTCCTTCCAGACCGCCACGATCTTCTCGATCCTGTACTCACCGGCTGTGACCATGGCCGCAATGGCGCTGTGTTCCGCACAGAAACCGGCGTCTGAAGCCGTGTCTATACAACCCCGAGATAGAGGTTGCCGTCTCTGGTGACGAGTGCACATCCGACGTCGCCGAAGAGACGATCGCCGACCATCTACGGGTTGAGGACGCTCGCGGCGTGCTCGATCAGTTCCCCGTTCGTCGGTTCCATAGCGTCTCCAGTGTAGCGTCTTCAGCGCAGCCCCGCGTTCCGCACAATCTCATCTGGCCATCATCCTCTCCTTACGTATACTCCCTTTCATGAGGCTTATCGTCGCCGAAAAGCCGTCTGTTGGGCGGGACATAGCGAGCGCGCTGGGGGGCCACAGGAAGGAGAAAGGCGCCCTCGTCGGCGAGGGCTGGACCGTCACGTGGGCGCTCGGGCACCTGGCAGAGCTGGCGCCGCCCGACGCTTACGGCGAGGAGTACAAGAAGTGGCGTCTGGAGAAGCTGCCCATACTGCCGGAGCGCTTCAAAGTCAGGGTGAGTCCCAAGACCCGCGAGCAGTTCAATGTCGTAAAGGGACTGATGAGGGACCCTTCCGTGACGGAGGTCATCAACGCCTGCGACGCGGGTCGGGAGGGGGAGCTGATCTTCGCCTACCTGTACGGCCTCTCGGGTTGCAAAAAGCGTGTGCTGCGGCTCTGGATCTCCTCCCTCACCCGCGAGGCGATCCGGGACGGATTCCACGCTCTGCGCGAGGGCGCCGCGATGAAGCCCCTCGAGGACGCTGCCCGCAGCCGTGGGGAGGCCGACTGGATCGTCGGCATGAACGCCACCCGCGCCTACTCGGTGCGCTTCGGAGGCCGGGGAAACGTCCTCTCCGTGGGCCGCGTCCAGACCCCGACCCTGAAGCTTCTGGTCGACCGCGAGCGGGAGATACAGGACTTCGTGCCGGAGAAGTTCTGGACCGTCCACGCCCGCTTCTCGCGTGAGGCGGCAACTTACGATGGCGTGTGGTTCAAGAACAAGAACAACCGTCTCTCCGAGAGAGAGGCTGCGGAGCGGATAGCGGAGAAGGTGCGCGGCCGGACGGGAACTGTTCGCAAGGCGCAGAAGAAGACGGTGTCGGAGAAACCGCCGCTCCTCTACGACCTGACCGAGCTCCAGCGCAACGCCAACGCTCGCTACGGCTTCACGGCCGAGCGCACGCTGCGGGCCGCCCAGGCGCTCTACGAAGAGAGAAAACTCATCACCTACCCGCGCACCTCCAGCCGCTACCTCTCGAAAGACATGGTGGGCGGCCTGAAAAAGCGCATTGAGGCCGCGGGGGCGCTCCCTGACCTAGCGCCTTTCGCGGAGAAGCTGCTCAGAGGAGAGAAACTCCCGATCAGCAAGCGCATCGTGGACGACGCCAAGGTTACCGACCACCACGCCATCGTGCCTACCAACAAGCAATCCTCGGATGGACTGCCTCCTGACGAGGCGAAGGTCTACGATCTGGTGGCCCGGCGCTTTGTGGCCGTGTTCTTCCCGGCGGCCCGCTTCGAGAACACGACCGTCGTCACCGAGGTCCGCAAGGAGAAGTTCCTTTCACGGGGGCGCGTTGTGCTCGAGGAGGGGTGGCGGGCGCTCTACCCCGACGGGGTAGGAGGGCGGAAGGAGAAAGAGCCACCCGTGTTGCCGCCGATCGAGGTGGGGCAGGCGTGGGAGGTGTCGAAGGTCGGTGTCAAGGAGGGGGAGACCAAGCCGCCCCCGCGCTACTCGGAGTCCGCGCTGCTCGGGGCGATGGAGACGGCGGGCAAGCTCGTCGAGGACGAGGAGCTCAGGCAGCAGATGAAGGACTCGGGCCTCGGGACGCCAGCCACCAGGGCTGCCACCATAGAGCGACTCATAAAGGTGGGCTACATCGAGCGTGAGAAGAAGATCCTCGTCCCCACGGAAAAGGGTAGATCGCTCATCGGACTCCTCGGGGAGAGCCCGCTGACCTCAGCCGAACTCACCGCCCGCTGGGAAGAGCGGCTCGCGAAGATGGAGAAAGGCGCAGGAGGCCGTCCCGACTTCATGGCAGACATAAGCGGCTTCGCCACCAAGCTAGTCGAAGAAGTCCGCAGGATGGAGGGGGAGAGGCTGGCGTCTCCCTCCCGCGGCCGCGAGTCGCTCGGTGCCTGCCCCAAGTGCGGGGCCCCGGTCGTCGAGACGAAGAAGGCCTACGGTTGCTCGGCGTGGAAACAGACCGGATGCGATTTCGCGATCTGGAAACAGGTCTCTGGCAAGCGCCTCAGCGAACGCCAGGTGAAGCAGCTGCTCACAAAGCGCCGCATCGGACCGTTGAAAGGCTTCAAGAGCAAGGCAGGTAAGCCCTACGCCGCCGCGCTCAAGCTCGATGGCGAGCACAAGGTGCGGCTGGATTTCGAGAACGTCCGCAAGTAGAAAAGTCCTTTGTAAACGCCGCTCGACGCGGGATGTCAAAGAGGTAACTTCCTCTTCTGATTCGTGCGCTACACTCTCGCGGGTATGAAAGTAGTTATTGTCGGAGCCGGGCTTGCCGGCCTCACCTGCGCAAAGGTACTCAGAGAACGCGGGGCCGAGGTCGGCGTCTTCGAGGCGTCAGACGGCGTTGGCGGCCGCGTGCGAACCGATGAGCAGGATGGTTTCCTGCTCGATCGGGGCTTCCAGGTGTACTTCACGTCGTATCCTGTTGCCAGGCGGCACCTCGACTACGGGGCGCTCGAGTTCAGGGACTTCGACCCTGGTGCGATCGTCCGCAGGGGGGCGGATGAGAGCGTCCTTTCTGACCCATTGCGCGACCCGAAGGCGCTCGTCCCATCGCTTCTCTCCGATGCGGCCACCCTCTCGGACAAGCTTCGCACGCTAGATCTGGCGGCGAGGACGTCTACGGTGGGGATCAGCGTGGGTGCGGAGGACGGCGAAGCGGACACCTCGATGCTCGATTACTTGAAGACGGCCGGCCTCTCGGAGAGGTACATAGACTCGTTCTTCAGACCGTTCTACGGCGGAATAACGCTGAACCGCGGTTTGACCACCAGTGCCCGCATCCTCCGCTTCACCCTCGGGATGCTCGCCTCGGGCCGCACGGTCGTCCCCGCCCTCGGGATGGGTGAGATCCCGCGCCAGCTCGCCTCCCGTTTGCCGGAAGATGCGGTCCACCTGAACAGCCCCGTGGATGACCTCCTGCGCGACGGGGAACGGGTGGCGGGCGTGAGAGTCGCAAGAGATGAACATGAGGCGGATGCGGTCGTCGTGGCGACCGACGCGCCGACGGCCGGATCGCTCACCGGTGAGGCGGTGCCCGAGGGGGCTGTGGGAGAGGTATGCTTGTACTATGAGACCGACGGTCTCGGTAGTGGAAAGAAGATTTTTTTGAACGCCGAGGATGGAGCATTCGTGAACAACGCCGTAGAGATGAGCAACATCTCCGAGAAGTACGCACCGCCGGATCGCCACCTGCTCTACGCCGTGGCGCTCACGGGAATGGACCTGCCCGATGCGGAGCTCTACCGCAGGGGCATCGAGGACCTGAGCCACTGGTACCCCGATGCGGACTTTAGGCCGCTCGGCCTCTGCCGCATCCCCTACGGACAGTTCGCCCAACCGCCTGGTGTCCACAGCACCCTGCCGGATAACAGGACAAGGACGCCGGGACTGGTGCTCGCGGGCGAATACACCGAGGATTCCTCCATAAACGGTTCGATGCTCTCTGGAGAGAAGGCCGCGGGGGCGGTGGTCTCGTGAGCTTTGGCGTAAACGGGGTTCCGGCGCTGAAGATAGAGAAGCTCAGGAAGACCTATTCCAACGGGTTCCTCGCGCTCGACGGGGTCTCGCTCGAGGTGGAGGCCGGCAAGTTCTTCGGGTTGCTCGGGCCCAACGGGGCGGGCAAGACCACGCTCATAAACGGCGTGGTTAGCCTGGCCAGGCCCGATTCGGGCTCGGTAGAAGTCTTCGGGAAAGATGCCTTTCGGGAGTTCCGGGAGGCTCGGCGTATGATCGGGGTCTCCCCCCAGGAAGTGAACCTGGACAAGTTCCTGACCGTCGAGGAGACGCTGCTGTTCCACGCGGGATACTACGGCGTCCCCAGGAAGAAGGCCCGCGAGAGGGCCGAGGAGATGCTGGAGCGCTTCGAGCTCACGGGGAAGCGCGGGCAGCGGACCAATACGCTATCGGGGGGGCTAAAGCGGCGCGTGCTCTTCGCCAGGGCGCTCATGCACGACCCTAAGGTGCTTTTCCTGGACGAGCCGACGGCGGGCGTAGACGTCGAGTTGCGCTACAAGCTTTGGGGCTACATCAGGGAGCTGAACCGCGGGGGAATGACGATCCTCCTGACGACGCACTATCTGGAGGAGGCCGAGGCGCTGTGCGATGAGATCGCGCTGATAAACGGGGGCGATATCGCCGCCCAGGGGAGCAGCGAAGAGCTCAAGGAGCGCTACGGGGCCAGGAACGTCGAAGAAGTCTACATGAAGGTGATAGGCCATGATCTTCACGGATAGGTGTTTCCAGACCCTCCTCTCGCGCGAGATACTGCGCTTCACGCGGGTCTGGATGCAGACGATAGTCCCGCAGCTTCTGACCTCGCTCCTGTACCTGGTGGTCTTCGGGATCGCGCTCGGTGGGCGCATAAAGCAGATCGAGGGCATTCCTTATCTCCACTACATCCTGCCTGGCATAGCCCTGATGAGCCTGATCACCAACTCGCAGATGAACTCGTCCTGGTCGGTCTTCGACGCCAAGCGCGAGCGCTACATCGACGAGGTGCTTATCAGCCCGATGAGCGACCTGCAGATCACGCTCGCCTATTCACTTGGCGGTATGCTGCGCGGCGTGGTGATGGGTGCCGGGGTCTTCGTGGTCGGGGTGCCCTTCGTCGGCGTGCAGATCAAACATCCTTTGATGCTCGTGGTGATCGGGCTTCTAGCTTCCTTCACGTTCTCCTCCTTAGGGACGATGGTCGGCGCCCTCGCGACCCGGGTAGAGCACATCTCGCTCATAACGAGCGTGATCATCCAGCCTCTCGCGTTTCTCGGTGGCGTGTTCTACTCCGTCGGGATGTTGCCGGATGTGCTCAAGGTGGTGACGTTCTTCAACCCGATCTTCTACACGGTCGATGCTGCCCGCTACGTGACGCTAGGCGTCTCTGACCTGAACCCCTACCCGACCCTGGGCATGGTCTGCCTCATAGCCGCGATCTGCTTTGGAGGCGCCTGGTGGGCCATAAGTCGCGGCCCGAATCTTAGGTATTAGAGCATGTCAGCATCTCAGCACTTCAGCATTTCACCTTGTTGGATTCGGTCTTGGCCGAATGGACAAATCATGGTAGATCGTACCGAGTCCGTCCTTGCGGGAGTGGGTTCGGACCGCAGGCACGAAAGGTAGACCTTCCCATACCCTTCATTCCCGCGAAAGCGGGAATCCACTACGACGAGGCCTTTAGGGGATGGCGGGCGCCGAACTACGTTTTCAGCTGTGGGATCACTTCTGTGGCCAGGCGTTCTAGCATCTCGCGGTCTGCGCAGCGCTCGACTATCGCGGGCTCGTAGCCGTACTCGAGCGCGTCCTCCCGCCACCAGTAGAGGATGAACTCGTCGACACCGATTTCCCGGTACCTTCCGACGAAGTCGTGAAAGGCGTCGTCCGAGTCGAAAGGCGTGTCTGACGCGCGCGGAAAAAGGAGCAAAGACCGGGTGATTTCGGCGGGATCCCGCCCCAACTTCGGATGGCCTCGTCTGCGCGCATCCCAAAAGCGGACCCGATTAAACGGGATCGGTATCAGAACGCAGGGGAGGTGCCTTCTCCAGATAACGAGCACCGTTCTAGTGCGAAAGCTCCTACGGTTGGTCGTTCCCAGACGGGGCGCTTGACTAGAGGATGGTACGGTGAGGGGAAGTGGACGATGCTCACACCAATAGGCCGATGCGGCGCGTTCCTATCCTGGGCTTGCTCGGGGCCAACGCGGTCTCCGAGATCGGGAATGTCCTGGCGTTCGTGGCGATTCCGTGGTTCGTCTTGCAGACTACGGGCAGCGCTGCAAGGACGGGTCTGGCCGGGGGAGCCTTCCTGCTCGCGGCCGTCGTGGCCGGTGTCGTCGGCGGGCCCATCGTGGACCGCCTGGGTTTCAAGCGGACGAGCATCGTCGCGGATCTCGCGGGTGCTATAACGGTGGCGCTGATACCCTCGCTCTACCATACGGTTGGGCTGGCCTTCTGGCAGCTCCTCGTGCTGGTCTTTCTCGGCGGTTTCCTCGACGCGCCGGGTCACACGGCCCGCCAGAGCCTCGTCCCCGACCTTGCGGGGAGGGCCGGGATGCGGATCGAACGGGCCAGCTCGGCGTTCCAGGGTATCCAGCACGCCTCGTTCCTGGTGGGTCCGCCGCTCGCGGGGATTCTTATAGCCCTGTTAACGCCGGGCAACGTGCTGTGGATAGACGCGGCGACGTTCGTCGTCTCGGCGGTCCTGGTCGCCGTGCTGGTCCCTTCGGACGCCCCGCGGGGTAGCACCACAGCCGCGGGGCCCCGACGCGCTCGCGGGTACTTCGCCGAACTCGCCGAGGGCCTGACCTTTATCCGCCGCGACCGGCTCGTCTTGTGGATGTTCGGCATCGGGGTCGTTGCCAACTTCTTCGTACTGCCCCTCTTCGCCGTGGTCTTGCCCTACTACGCGGACGAGACGTACGGTAGCGCGGTGAACCTCGGGCTGATGCTCGGGGGTTTCGGCAGTGGCGCGCTGGCCGGTACCGTATGCTACGGGATCGTCGGCCATCTACTCCCGCGCCGGGCGACGCTCGTAGTGGCGATGGTGCTCCTGGGACTGCCGTTCTGGGTGCTGGTCGCCACCCCCCCGCTCGGTGTCACCATGGCGGCGCTCTTCGTGGCTGGTTTCGCCCTCGGCCCTCCCAACCCGCTGACTTACAGCATGGTGCAGGAGCGTACCCCGCCCCGGATGCTCGGCCGGGTGCTGGGCGCCGGCGTATCGCTCTCGATGGTGGCCGTGCCGGTGGGGATGGTGCTATGCGGATACGCGTTGGAGATCCTCGGCCTGCGCTTTACCCTTGCGGGCATCTCCGGTTGCTACCTGGCGGTCGGGCTTCTTACGTTCCTCAGCCCGGCCCTGCGCGAGTTGAACAAGCCTCGAGACTGACCGAAGGTCGCCTGGAGAATGTTCAAAAATCACTCATTTGAGTGATGCGCTCCCCGTTACAAGGGGCTAAGCTACTTCTCCAACGTGACGAGGAGTGGGGGATCCGCTCCGGTGAAGGAGGCGATGGACATGCTGGCTGTGCAGACAGGAGGAGGGGCTACTATACGTGCTCTGCTGTGCGCCTCCCTTTGCAATTGTCGCCACACCCTGAGGGCCGATGGCGACGAGAGGCTCGTCGAGGTGGCGCTCGAGCATCTGAGGCACAACCACCCCGCCGCACCCTTGAGGGAAGAGCGGGTCAGGAGGATCATCTCTAGCCGCGCTTACGATATCGAGTACGCTACGGTGTAGGCAGGACCTCTCGCAAAGTGGGGATCCCGGTCCCAAGCTCTAGCAGTGCCGCAAGAGGTTCTTTGTCCCCACGGCGTAAGAACGGCCTTCGTCGAACTTCGCCTCCATCGGGTTCTAGGAAGTTGCGTCAGCCCTTCTAACCTTTCACACTTGGCTCGTTGATCAACTTGAGGCTGGGCCTCTAATGGTCCCGCCCTCTCTTACGGGGAGGTAGGCTAAAGCTATGTACGTAGCAGTGCGCCGATACGACGGTGTTACCGACCCGCAAAGGGTGGCCAAGGTGGCCGAGGAGGACTTTGTGCCCATCATCAGCGAACTGCCGGGATTCGTGGCTCACTACACACTCGACGCCGGGGACGGCGTGATGGTCGGGATTAGCGTCTTTGAGCATAAGGACGCCGAGGAGCAGTCCACCTATAGGGCAGGAGAGTTGGTGGGGGAGCATCTAGAGCCCTTGCTTCCGAATCCGCCCCAAGTGACGGCCGGTGAGGTTGTCGTATACAAGACGAAGTAGGCGAGACACAGAGAG
>JBKPNW010000246.1:0-1780 GCA_046732815.1 Actinomycetota bacterium
CGATCAGGCCGACGAATAGCATCCAGAACCAACTCTGCAGCCAGAGCATCGCCCTACCGCCCGAAAGAGGATGGGGTTGCGTCAGCAGAGCGTAGACGGCGTACTCGCCGCCGAAGTGGTCCACGGCCGCGACAAAGCCTATCGCAGAGCAGATCCAGCCGATCGGGTGGTTGGGGAGCCGTGAGGCGATGATAGCGCCGATCACCGAGTAGCCTACCGCGATGGACGTCAACTCGGACCAGGCGACGTAAATAGGGGTGTTCAGGTTCAGGATAAGGGCTATAAGGAGGATGCTAAGGGCTGTTAGTGCCAAAGAGAATGCACAAACGGCCCACGCGAGCAAGGAGGCACGGCTGAGACTCCTCACGGCGACCCCTCGTCCCTGTTCACTGGCCCCTTCCGTCACGACGCCACTCTACAGCACTACCGTCTCCCAAGCGTTACGACGACCGTTACGAGCTCGAGGGGAGAACGAACTTCTTAGAACTTCCGCTTTACGGAGTTCTAAAGAATACTCATTCCACGCACTCGGGTGCATAAGAGGCTACTTGTCTGTCTGCTGGGCCTTTGAGGCCGTGTCAGGACGTAACCACAAAGAGGCGTGGGCAGGCTGCATCGTCTCCCTCACAACCCCGAGTAGATCACCTCTCAATGCCTGCACCGTTAACTGAGGGCGAGAACGACCGCTGTGTAGTTGTGGTAGCAGTTGTGCTCTGCTACCGGGCCGATCTCCCCGGCGCTGTAAAAACCCGCCCATGGTGCCTCCGGGCCGATTGCTTGTCGGAATTGCCTTAGGAGCCTGAGCCTCTCCTGATCGGGGAACATCGTCTTTCCTCGCGCCTTGCAGTCGAAATGGAACACCAGTTTGGGTTGGTCGCCCCCAAGTTCTTGCTTGATACGGTCGGCCATCAGATCGAGCCCGGTAATTGTCTTATCCTTATCTCGGATCGAGAACCAGACGCTGGTACCCTCCTGGACTTCCGTTTGAAGGGTGATAGACCCATCGGCCTTGTTCAAAGAGGTTATGGTCCGAAAAGTGTGCTCTTCGTCCTTCATGTAGCTGGGAGCCCTGAAACACAGCGCAAAGGTTAGGATAAAGCGCCTCCAGTCATCAGTGAGGGCGGGATCTGGCAGGTATTCTTGGAGCACTTCCAGGGCTGGTTTGCCATCTATCTCGTAGATGACGTTGCCTTGAGAGCGCGTCACCGTCCGTTCGCCAGCTATCGGGATGTAGCTCATACCGATGGCCCAGCTAGCCTTGGCCTCACCCAAGAGCAGCGCGTACGCCACACCATCGGAAACGACCTCGTCATCGCAGTATTGATATGACTGGACCATCGCGTCGTCCGGAGCCGCCGCTCCCCAGATTGGGAGGAATCGGTCGCTCGGGAGGGCGCCTTCTAGTCCTGCAAGGAATTGATCGACGTTCGCCGTCCATGCATCCGGAAAGACTAACAAGCCCGCGGCATCCGCACCCACATCGGGGGAGAGGGTGTCTGCGACCAGCTGGCCTACAGCGCGAGAGTCGGCACCAAGCCCCGTCGCTAGCCCGTTGGTCCACCACAGCTCGTCCGAGGTGATGGCCATGACGACCACGGAGAAGTTCGATTCGTCCGCTTCGTCGCCGCCGATCGTGCCTCCCCCCGAACATCCGGAGAGGGGTGCTCCTCCAGTAGTGTCGCGAACCGCCCGCAACAAGGAATGCTGATCATACCCGGCAGAGGCGAACATGAAGACGAAATCTGGCTCGTTAACACCCGCCTTCTTCAGTGCTTTTTCT
>JBKPNW010000247.1:0-4896 GCA_046732815.1 Actinomycetota bacterium
CAGCGTCAGATGTGTATAAGAGACAGGTTTACGGGCGATCCTCGTGCGCCTGCGCACTGGAAGGTGCACTGGGGATGGGGGGCACCTAGACGCCCCCGATTCCCGTCGCTAAACCCTCGTTACTTCCAAATTCGCCTTGCGATCATCGGAGAGCAGGACGCGAAAGTGTAGCTCGGAGCCGTTTGTACTTTGTAGGCTACGTAACGTCTATACCGCAACCGAGCACGCCGACGGTAAGGCCCCCGGCCTCGAGAGCCCACTCGTGCGCCGCGGCGTCCACCCCGAGCGCGAGCCCACTCACCACGCAAACACCCCGCTCGGCGAGCGCGAGCCCGAGCGCCCTGGCCGTCTCGATGCCCGTCGAGGAAGCTTTCCGCGAACCGACCAGGGCCACACTGACCACGTCGGGGACCGCACCGTTCACGAAGAGCGCCGGAGGGGGATCGGGAATGCTCCTCAGCGGTCCCGGGTAGGCTTCGTCGACCGGGGTCAGCGCCTCGATCCCCCTTTCCGCCAGACGATCCTGCATCCTGTCGGGGTCGAAGCCCCGCTGCAGCTCCTCGAAGGCGCGCGATGCCTTCTCGGAGATCTTGGCCCGCCCCGCCAACTCGGCGACGGACGTCCCGAGAACGGCCTCGGGCGCAAGGTGGCCGAGATGCGAGACGAGACTGCTCCCGACCCTGGCCTGCAACAACGAGAGGAACAGATACTTGGCCCGGTCTTCAGCTTCCAACGAGGTGCGACCTCCGGTAGTTGAGCGCCTCGGCGACGTGCTCGGCCGCTATCTCCTGTTCTCCCGAAAGGTCAGCCACGGTCCTGGCCACCCTGAGTACCCTGTCGTGCCCCCTCCCGGAGAGACCCATCCGGTCTACAGCCCGCGAGAACAGCGTCTCCGCGTCGCCGCGCAAGGCGCAAACCTCGCGTAGCCGCCTTCCCGCTAGCGCAGAGTTGGGAGATCCCTGGCGATTGGCCTGGACCTCACGCGCCTCGCTTACACGCTCCCTGACGAGCCTGGACTCTTCCCCCGGCCGCTCCTCGCGCAGCTCCTGGCGCGTCAGACGCGGTACGTCGACGAACAGGTCCATCCTGTCGAGCAGGGGTCCCGAGATGCGGCCCTGGTAGCGTTCGATCTGGCCCGCCGTACACCGGCAAACCCTCCTCCTGTCCCCCGCATTGCCACAGGGACACGGGTTCATGGAACAAAGCAGAGTGACCCGCGCGGGATAGGTCAACGTCGCGGCCACCCGCGAGATCGTCACCTGCCCGTCCTCCAGGGGCTGGCGCAGGGCCTCCAGCGCCGTCCGGCTAAACTCGGGCAACTCGTCCAGAAAGAGCACGCCGTGGTGGGCCAGCGAGACCTCCCCCGGCCGCGGGTTACTCCCGCCCCCCGCGAGCCCCGAGGTCGATACCGTGTGGTGCGGCGCCCTGAACGGCCTCCGCGCAACGAGCGTCCCGTTGCCCTCCCCGCTCGCGCTGTGTATCTTGGTTACCTCGATGCGCTCCTCCAGGGTAAGCGGCGGCAGTATGCCCGGCATCCTTCTCGCAAGCATGGTCTTTCCCGAGCCAGGCGGCCCACTCATCAATACGTTGTGCGCACCGGCCGCAGCCACCTCCAGCGCCCGCTTCGCATAGCGCTGCCCGGCCACGTCGGCGAAATCCTCCCCAGCCTCTACCGACCGCCCATCCTCAGCAGCGGGCTCGGCGGGAGAGCGCCGCGCAGAGTCCCCGAGGAACTCCACAGCCTCCCTCAGGGTCCTCATCCCGTAGACCTTGACGCCGCCGATGGCCGCAGCCTCGGGTGCGTCCCGCTCGGGGACGAGCAGACGCGGCAAACCCTCCCGCCTTGCGCCCTCGGCCATCGAGAGCGCCCCCCTTACACCCCGCAATCCTCCATCCAGGGAGAGCTCCCCAACCACGCCGGCCCCTTCCAACATCCCCGCCGGCATCGCCCCAGAAGCCGCGAGGATACCGAGCGCGATCGGGAGGTCGAAAGCAGGCCCTTCCTTTCTTAGGTTCGCCGGAGCAAGGTTCACGATCACCTTCTTCGTCGGAAACTTGTAGCCACTGTTGGAGATGGCCACCCTTACCCTCTCCCTCGCCTCCTGCACGGCCGCATCAGGCAGTCCGACGATAGAGAAACCGGGCAGGCCAGAGCTCACGTCGACCTCTACCTCCACCGGCAGCGCGTCTATACCGAATAGACTCAGGCTCCTCGCCCGGCAGACGGACATCAGCCAGAACACCCCCAAGCCATCGTAGTGACCCCTATCTCCACCACCTCAACACAACAGGACTACAGTATACAGGATTTTTGTCTATGATGATATACGATCGTTTATTATTTTATACGCAAAACGGAGACACGAGCGATCGGCAGAAGACCAACATCTCTGCGAGTCAGAAGCTGAAGTGCTGACCGACTGACATGCCGACCGCTCTCAAAAGGCGTCCTCCACGTGACGCATGCGGACCTTGGGTCGGTCGGCGAGGATCCCCACGACGTCGAACCGCAGGGTGTCGTAGTGTAGTTTTCTGGCGTAGAGGAAGTGTTCGGCGATGGATCGCAGCGTGTTCTGTTTGCGGGGGGTGACGGCCTCTAGCGGATCGCCGAAGCCCGTTCCGCGCCGCAGCTTCACTTCGACGAAGACGAGCGTCTTGGTTCTAATATACAAACACGTACGACACCCGAGTTGATGTTTCGAGCCCTGCTAACGAGGGACGGCGCACAGCGCTTAGAGTTGGCAAGAACGTAGCGATCGGGCACCAGCACCTATGCACTCTGCCGCATGTTTATACGGCATCACTACGTATTGTGGGTGATCTTATGGGGACGATGGGCTTACAGCTGGCACGTGACAGGGAGCGGGTTGCCTTATGCAGCATCCTCGATATGAACTTCGGAGAACACCCCTTCCACGCACTTGGGTGAATAGAGGGCTGCTAGTCGGGCGGCGAAAAGTTCCAAGACCTACAAATCTAGTTCATTTGGGGGATACGCTGCCCCTGTCATAGGCGTATGATGCAACGGTTACATAAAGCGGGTTGGGCATCTGCGATGCTTCGCCTACCGGAGAAGCTTGCTGGTAGTTGGGGACAAAGATATTCGTTGTTTTGGGGAGAAGTAGGGGACGTGTGATGAGGGAATGGTTCGGTACCGGACTCGGGAGGGTCGGTCTTTTTACGCTTGGCGTCATTGCACTATTGGCCATCGGTGGGCTCGCTCTGGCTGGAAGGGGGGTGCTCTCCGGGGCTGATGCCCAGTCTGCCGAGAGGGCCATCACGCCCACCGGGACTGAGGAGGCCACACCGGAGCCTGTCGTCGAGACCGCGGCAAGGACGGCGGACAAGACAGAGCCGGAGAACAAGGCGGATCAGATAGAGCGAGCCGTCGAGGAACCCGACCCCGTGGCGGATAAAGCGTCCGACTCCGCATCTACTTCGGCATTGGCTTCCGCGTCTGGTGCCACGTCTGCTTCTGGCTCCGCGTCGGCGTCGGCATCTGGCTCAGCATCTGCTTCCGCGACTGCGTCGGGGTCCTCGTCCAATGCGGCGGCCCCTGCGGACACGATGATGTATCTGAGTGTGCCGGCCATGGGCATCTCCGACATTCCCGTAGTCGAGGGCACCACGGAGGCAAGTTTATCGCAGGGGGCTGGCCACGTGCCCGGCACCGGCTACCCTTGGGTGGCTGGTTCCAACACCTACATAGCCGGTCACAGGATAGGATACCCTGGCACCCCGAGCGACCACGTATTCTGGAACCTGCCCAACCTGAGTCAGGGGGACCGGATCATCCTCACCGACTCGAACGGGACGACCTACACCTACGCGGTCAGCGAGATCTTCGAGGTGTCGCCCTCGGACCTGTCAGTGACAGCACCCACCGGCGGCGATGTGGTCTCCCTGCAGACTTGCATCGAAAACTACGGGGACTACTGGACCCCAGGTCCCAATTGGTATGTCCGGTACGTCGTCCGCGGCGAGAGGGTCTAGGCCGATCCGCGGGCGGGATCGGTGATCTAGAGGTCGAGGCTGGTGGCCTGTGCTCAATAGTCATGGGCTAGCTTCCTTGGAGTAGGGCTATCGGCCAGCTTCGCTAGCGCACCGGCGGCAGGGCACGCCTCGATCCGCTCTTCCTCTTCGCCCTCTCCTCATCAACGGCGGTGTAGCCGAGGTAGACATACCCGTTCAGGCACGCATGTGGGTCCGGTACGCTCATAGGTGTTGGGCCGGGGCTTTGCGAACTTCTGAGAACGCGGGTTTGACGATCTTCGCAGAATCGCCCTTCCACGCACTCCGGTGAATAGGGCAAGGAGAAGGGCCGGGGCTGCTACTACGGTCCAGCCCGGTTAGTAGCTGACTCTCTTTGGACCTGCTTCTACTGCTCGGGAGCAAGCCCGAGTTGCTGCAGCATGATCAGACTATCGAATGCTTCCCACTCCTCGACTATCTTGCCCTCCTCGATGCGGTGGATGGTTATGCCTTTTTGCTCTATCTGCCTCCCGGTGGGAGGGCCGAACATCTCCGTCTCTCCTTGGTGGGTGCCGCGCGTGGTGTAGCGCCTTACCACCTTCTCACCTTCGGCTATCACGTCCTCGTCGGTGATGTGGGCGTCGGGGAAAGCCGCAAGGAACGTGGAGGACAACTGCTTGGCTTGCTCGTAGCCTCGGATGTCTCCAGCAGGTCCGTGCCAGACGAAGTCGGGAGGGTATAACTCTTCTATGAGGTCAGGGTTCTTCTGATTGACGATCTCCGAAGTGCGAAGTGCTAGGGCCCTGTTCTCTTCAGACATAGAAGTCTCCTTGCGTGTCTCTTACTGCCTGTGCCGGAATCCTACCCTTCGGCATGGGGAGCTAAAAAAGAAGTAGTCGAAGGGTCCGCGCCAGAGGGTCGAAC
>JBKPNW010000248.1:0-4594 GCA_046732815.1 Actinomycetota bacterium
GGCCACGAAAGAGTCCACCGGGTCCCACGGTGTCGCCAACGGTCTGCACCACCCCGTAACGGGCGGGGATCTCCAGATCCAACACCGTAGCGTCCAATCCACCGGTCGAGATGCTCAAGACCACGAAGTCTGCTCCCCGTAGCGCCTCCTCGAGCCGCAACGTTTTCTCCAGCTTCAAATCGGCGTTCGCCCGGCCTATGGCCTTATGCCCCCAGTCGAACATGTCCTCGAGAGCCTCACCGTTGATGTCGTGCAGGACCAGATTACTCCTACGCAACTCCTCGTTCAGCGCCACGTCCAGGATGATCTTGGGCCCCCACTGATAGCTTCCCCGACCCACAAACGCAATCCTCGGTCCGCCACGCCCTTCCACGTCATCTTCCCTCCCCACCGCTGATAAGCGCCGAAAGTTATGATACCGTGCACCTGAGTGGTATCTGTTTGCGGGCCCGCTCTCGCCGGCGCTGACCACCCTCAGGGTACCGAAATGCGACATTGGTGCGAGCGCTGCGAAGATGCTTCTCGACCGCATCCGTGGCCGGCGCGGGGAGGGCGAGGTCTCGATCGGGCCCGAGCTGGTTGTCCTTGAGAGCACACCGCGCGCTGATGGTTCGTCCAGGACTCTCGAAGGGGGAGAGGAGACATGACCGTCGAAAAGCTGCGTTTCGGCATTCTGGGATGCGGCGTCATCGGTCCGCACCATGCGCGGGCCATCGCCGGCCTGGAGACCGCGGAGCTCGTCGCCGTCGCCGATGTCGTCCCAGAATTGGCCGAGGAGCTCGCCGGGGTGTATGGTTGCTCCTCTTACCCCAGCATCGGGGAGATGCTCGCGGGCGTGGATCTCGACGCCGTGTGCATCTGCACCCCCAGCGGCATGCACGCCGGGGATGCCATAGCGGCGCTCGAGGCGGGAAAAGACGTCGTTATCGAGAAGCCCGTCGACGTCACGGTTAAGGCGGCGGACCGTCTGCTCGAGGTCCAGCGTGCCACGGGCGGCAAGGTCGCCGTCGTCAGCCAGCACCGCTTCGATGCGGCCACGCGCGCCGTGCGCGATGCGGTGAGCAAAGGCGAGTTCGGCCGCCTGACCTCGGGGTCCGCCGAGGTGCGATGGTGGAGGTCGCAGTCTTACTACGACTCGGGTGGCTGGCGCGGAACCTGGGAGCTGGACGGCGGGGGGGTCTTGATCAACCAGGCCATACATAGCATCGACCTTCTGCAGTGGATGATGGGCCCCATAGTAGAAGTCACCGCCTACACGGGCCTGCTCGCCCACGAGAGGATCGAGGTCGAAGACACGGCGGTGGCCATTCTTAAGTTCGAGGGCGGAGCCCTCGGCACCATCGTCGCCACGACGGCAGCGTACCCGGGGCTCACGGCCAGGATAGCCCTGCATGGCGATAGGGGATCTGCCGTAATCGACGACGACGAACTCAGCTATTTTCACGCGGCAGGCGAAGGAGATGAGGGGGACGCCTACGGCGCCGGCGGAGGCGAAAACTGGGCCGCAAGGATCATGGAGCAGTATGGTGAGGCAGAGTCGGAATCTGGCGCCGGAGCAGACCCAGCCAGCCTCTCCATGGCGCACCGCGACCAGATAAGAGACTTTGTAGAGGCCGTAAGAGAGGGCCGCGAGCCGTCCATAAACCTCGAAGAAGGGCGCAAGCCCCTCGCGATCATCCAGGGGGTATACGAATCGGCCCGTACAGGCTCGCCCGTGCGTATCGAGGAATAACATAAGCAGGACGGTGCTCTGGAAGGGGAAATGACGCGTGTGGACATTGACGAGTTTCGCCGATGAGATCTCACCCGATCTCGACGAGCAATTGAACACGCTCGTGCAGGAATCCATGGCACATATGGAGCTTCGCAGCATATGGAACAAGAACGTTCTCGATCTGAGGGAGGGGGAACTGGAGAGAGTGAGGTCGGCGGCCTCCGAACGCGGCATCGGGATTTCGTCGATAGGCTCGCCGATCGGTAAGGTGCTTGTAACCGACCCGTTCGGGCCACACCTGAAACGCTTTCGGCGCGCGCTTCACGCCGCGAACCTTATGAGGTCTCCCTACGTCCGCGTCTTCTCCTTCTTCATCCCGAAAGGACACGAGCCGGACCGCTACAGGGAAGAGGTGATCGAGCGGATGGGGACCCTGGCGGGCGAGGCTGAGGATTTCGGGGTCGCGCTCCTGCACGAGAACGAGAAGGATATCTACGGTGACATCCCGACCCGCTGCGTCGACATACTCGCTGGCGTCGATTCCCCTGCCCTTCGGGCCGCGTGGGACGCGGCCAACTTCGTGCAATGTGGGGTCAGTCATCCCTACACAGACGGATACGAGTCGCTCAGGCCCTACATCGAGTACGTGCACGTGAAGGACGCCCTCTCGGGCTCGGGCAAGGTCGTTGTCGCAGGCGAGGGAGCGGGCCAGTGGCCGGAGACGCTTTCGGCCCTGCGCGCTTCTGGGTTCGACGGTTTCTTCTCGCTGGAACCGCACCTTGCATCTGCGGGAACATACTCGGGATTCAGCGGCCCCGAGTTGTTCCGCAAGGCCACAGGGGCCTTCAAAAGGCTACTGCGCAAACAGGAGATCGAATGGGCGTAACAGAGAATGAAGCCACATTACTAGACCTGAACTGCCTCGACGTTCTCCCACGCTCGGTCGTCTCCGTCGACGGCGTCGAGATCGGCCTTTCCGGGTCTGGTCGGAGGGTCGCGGTTCTGGCCACCTTCGCAGCCCGTAGGTAGGACCTGAGGAGGAGGACGGTGGAAGACAGCGCGCTGCAGGATCTCTTCTCCCTCGAAGAAAAGGTCGCCGTCGTCACGGGTGCGACCGGAGTGCTCGGCGGTGAGATGACCCGCTCGCTCGCGCACAGCGGCGCCAGGGTGGCCGTGCTCGGCCGTCGCGAGGAGAAGTCCCGCCAGGTCACAGAGGAGATAGGGGCGGCGGAGGGACGATCACTCGCGCTCCCCGCCGACGTGCTCGACAAAGCTCAGCTGGAACGCGCCAGAGACACCCTGCTCGAGCGCTGGGGCCGGATAGATATCCTCGTAAACGCGGCCGGTGGAAACGTACCAGGGGCCACCTTGAACGCCCAGATGGGCGTCTTCGACCTGCCCGAAGAAGCCCTGCGGCAGGTCATGGACCTCAACTTCCTCGGCACCTTGCTCCCCTGCCAGGTCTTCGGGGCGGCCATGGTCGAGGGCGCCGAGGAGCCCGAAGGATGTATCGTAAACATCTCCTCGATGGCTGCGGTAAGGACTTTGACCAACGTGGTCGGCTACTCGGCAGCCAAAGCCGCCGTCGAGAACCTCACCCGCTGGCTCGCCGTCGAGCTCGCGTGCACCTACGGCCCCGGCCTGAGGGTCAACGCCATAGCGCCGGGATTCTTTATAGGAGAGCAGAACAGAGACCTCCTGCTCGACGAGGACGGCAGCCTCTCCGAGCGGGGACAGACCATAATCGAGCATACCCCCGCAGGCCGCTTCGGAGATCCCGAAGAGCTGGGAGGAACCCTGGTCTGGCTCTGCAGCCCCTCCGCCGCCTTCGTCAACGGGATCGTCGTCCCCGTCGACGGCGGCTTTTCCGCCTTCAGCGGAGTGTGAGCCAGCATGTCAGCACGCCTGCTTCGCAGGCTTGTCAGCACGTCGCCTGTTCCAGGCGACTTGTCAGCATTTCAGCCAGGGCTTGCACGAACCAACGAGCTGACCTGCTGACAAGGGCGGGCCTGCAAAGGCCCGATGCGTGCTGACAAGGCGCAAAGCGCCGCGCTGACGAGCGGAGGCCGAAGGCCGGAGCGTGCTAGACTTCCTGGGGATGAGGGACTTCCAGGGTTACACGAAAGGACGCCGGAACCCGCGCCGCATCCGCTGGTGGATGTGGTCGTTACCTCTCATGCTCGTCGCATTGATCTTCGGCCTCGAGTTCTTCGCCGGTCCTCTCTCCCTTACGACGCTTACCCAGGCATCGCAGCCCGACCCACTCAAGGTCGACACCTCCCCGAGCAACTGGGTCGAGAGGATGTTCGGCAAGGATGAGATCACAGACGGGCCGCTCAACGTGCTCGTGCTCGGCGTGGATACGAGGCCGGACGACGAGGAGATGGGGAGCCGCACGGATACCATCATGCTCGTGCAGGTCGTGCCCAAGAGGGGAGACGTCAAGCTTCTCTCGATACCCAGAGACCTTTTCGTCGAAGTAGAGCCGGGAGAGAAGGACCGCATAAACGCGGCCTACAATTACGGTGGCATCGACGAGACGATCGCGGCCGTGGAGAACTACTCGGGTTTGCCCATAGACCACTACGCCACCATAGATTTCGAGGGTTTCGAGAGGATCATCGATGCGATGGGTGGGGTCAGGGTCGACGTAGGAGAAGGCCAGTTCCCCGAGAAGTTTCGCATGGGCGAAGGCATCCGGAGACTAAACGGGCACAAAGCCCTGATCTACGCTAGATACAGAGGTACCCCGGGTGCCGACCTCGACCGCATGCAACGCCAGAGAGAGCTCGTGGCCGCCCTCCGCAGCGAAGCCCTGAGGTGGAACACCTGTCTCTTATACACATCTCCGAGCCCACGAGACATTGAGGTCCATCTCGT
>JBKPNW010000249.1:0-3202 GCA_046732815.1 Actinomycetota bacterium
CGGGGTCAAAGGCTTCCCAGGAGGCGCCGCGTACGTCGCCGCCAAACACGGCGTGGTCGGCCTCAGCAAGTCGGCGGCCCTCGACTACGCAGCGTCCAACATCCGCATAAATGCCATCTGCCCCGGGATCATCGACACCCACATGATGGACCGGGTCACAGGTGACACGCCGGAAGGGCGCGCAGCGGTGATCGCGCAGGAGCCCATCGGGAGGATGGGGAAGCCCGAGGAGATCGCCGCGGCCGTCTTGTGGCTGTGTTCGGACGCGGCCTCCTTCGCCACCGGGCACGCGATGGTCGTCGATGGCGGCCAAACGGTGTAGTGATGTTCGTCACCAACCGTGACGCCGTTGCGGCTAACGCGACGAGCGTGGAGATCACGCCAGGCGGCGGCGTTCATCGATGACGCGACCAGGTACTCGAAATTCAATAGGAGATAAATCGTGCAAGCAACAGTTCTTTACGGCCCCCGGGACGTGCGCTTCGAGGAGCTTCCCGACCCGACGATCGTCGAGAAGACCGACGCCCTCATCAGATTGCCCCTCACCTGCGTGTGCGGTTCGGACCTGTGGCCCTACCGCGGCATCGAGCCGATCGACGGGCCGACGCCGATGGGCCACGAGTACTGCGGCATCGTCGAGGAGGTCGGCAGCGCGGTCGAGAGAATCGAGCCCGGCCAGTTCGTCGTCGGCTCGTTCTTCGCCTCCGACAACACCTGCGAGATCTGCCGGGCCGGCTACCAGTCGTCCTGCATCCACCGGCAGCCCGGGGCCCCCATCGGCGCACAGTCAGAGTACGCCCGCATCCCGCTCGCCGACGGCACCCTCGTAGCGACGCCGGGGATGCCGCCTGAGGACATGATCCCCAGCCTGCTAGCGGCCTCCGACGTGCTCGGCACCGGCTGGTTTGGCGCCGTGGCGGCCGAGGCCGCTCCAGGCAAGACGGTGGCTGTCGTCGGCGACGGCGCCGTCGGCCTGCTCGCGGTGCTCGCCGCCAACCAGCTCGGCGCCGATAGGATCATCGCGATAAGCCGCCACGAGTCCCGCCAGCGGCTCGCCCGGGAGTTCGGCGCGACCGACATCGTGACCGAGCGCGGTGAGGAGGGCGCGGCGAGGATCAAGGAGCTCACCGACGGGCTCGGCGCGCACTCGGTCGTCGAGGCCGTAGGCACGCAGGAGTCGATGATGCAGGCTATCCGCTCCACACGGCCAGGCGGTCACGTCGGGTTCGTGGGCGTGCTCCACGACGTGGAGATCCCTGGGGAGGAGTTCTTCTTCTCGCATGTGCACCTGCACGGCGGTCCCGCCCCGGTGAGGCGTTTCCTGCCAGAGCTGGTCGAGCTGATCTGGGAGCGGAAGATCGACCCCGGCAAGGTCTTCGATCTTACCCTGCCGCTTGAGGAGGTGGCGGAGGGCTACCGCGCGATGGACGAGCGCCGCGCGATCAAGACGCTTCTGCGCCCGTAAGACGCTTTGCGCTCCTTCTGCGATGGGTCATGGAACCGCCCCGGAACATTTCGTGAACTCTTCCACGCACTCCGGTGAATAGAACCAACTTGACACTGGTATGAATTGATCTGGCAGGGATTTGTCGGTGCAAACTAACGATTTCAACGCTTCTCCTGCGACGAATACCCCAAGGCTACCGTTCCGAGTCATTGCCCTGCCCAATGGGCAGCACGACCCGGAGGTCGAGCTAGCGTATCGTAGATCTCACAGGTCTGGCCGAGCCGCTCCCACATGCGCGCCGGTGCTTCTGCCGACCACGGCGTACAGCGGATCGGAGAACGTTCTGCGCGGGCTACGGTCGAAGCTCTGGATATTGTCGAAGTTACCCGCCTCTTCGAAGTAGCGCTCGACGAGCCGCATGTGTCCCCGGTCATCCAGTTGGTGCCAGACAGCAACCGCCTTCGAGGGGAAACAGCGGTTCGAGAAGGAGATGATAGTAGGACCGTCGACCCTGAGCACCCGTCCGACTTCGCGCAGCACCTCCACGGGCCTGGTCAGGTAGTCGATGGAGACGCAGATCCCAGCCCCGTCGAACTCCGCCTCTCCGAAAGGAAGCTCGGGTTTCATATTCAGGTTCTGCACGACGTAGGCGTCGAGCCTCTCGTTGCGGCGCAGCTCCACCTCGTTCATGCCGAGACCTATAACACGCCGGTATGCGACCTCTGGCGGCAGGTGGCTGATCCAACTGCTCATGAGGTCGAGGATCTCTCCCCCCGCTGGGAAGAGCTCCCTGTAGAGCTGGGTGACGGCGGCGATCGCCCCGTCGTCTATGTGCGTGACGAGCCGGGGAGTCCTGTAGAACTCCTCATCAGGCGTCTCATCGGTACGCCTGAAAGCACCTTCTGGAATCTGTGCCAACTACTCGCCTCCCTCCGGCTGCTCACTACCAACCCCACATTATGCAGGTTCTTGCTGCTCGACTGTGATCCCGCGTACCCACTCTAGTGTAACCTGCAACCCTGTGAATTCGGAACAGACGGGGAGGCACTTCACGGTCGCGGTCTTCGTGGTGTGGGAGGGCAAAGTACTCTTGCACCTGCATCGCAAGCTCGGCATGTGGCTACCGCCGGGGGGGCACATAGAACGGGACGAGCTTCCCGACGATGCGGCCGTGCGAGAGGTCTTCGAAGAGACCGGCGTCGAGGTCGAGCTGGTAGGGGAGAGGCGCGAGGACGTCGGGGACCCCGTCCAACTCCACCGTCCCGCCGGGGTGCAGTTGGAGAACATCGGTCCCGGGCACCAGCACATAGACCTGATCTACTTCGCCCGACCGCGCGGCCCGACACGGATTTCAGCGGAATACGACGAGGACCGGGTCGGCTGGCACGGTCCCGAAGACTGGGACGCGATGGGGATCAACGCCGAGGTCAGGGGATGGTGCGAGCGGGCGCTCTCCATTCCCGATGCTCGATAGAGCTCGCGTCTTGGCGAAGTGGCAGGCTGGCGGTTCCTTACCACGCGAGTGCGTGAAAGACCGGGGTTGGTGTAGAGTTTCACGATGGGCGACAAGATCACGCGGCGGCGATTTCTTACCGTGGCTGGCGCCACGTATCTCGCGCTGACGAACCTGGTGGGCTGCGGCCTCCTCGGGCGTGGCGCAGGGGTCAGGCCCGTGAGCATCCCTGAGGTCAGCCCCGTGAGCATCCCAAGAAGGCTCTTGCCTTTGCCGGGCGTTTCATCCGCACCGGCGGAGAG